>JAYQJR010000005.1:0-62531 GCA_038142265.1 Candidatus Pelagibacteraceae bacterium
GGCTACATTCGAAGCTGAACTTTTGAAGAATTTAAAAATAGTTTGTGTTGAAAAAGCTAACATCGATAGAAGTGGCGCTGTAGCACAAGGACTATATGCAATCAATTGCTACATGGGAATGCAGTGGGATGAAAACCAACCAGAGGATCATGTTCGATATGCAAGAAATGATTTAATGGGAATGGTTAGAGAAGATTTAGGTTATGACATGGCTCGTCATGTAGATTCTACTGTTCATATGTTTGATGAATGGGGTCTTCCAATGATGAAAAATGAAAAAACTGGAAGATATTTGAGAGAAGGTAAATGGCAAATAATGATCCATGGTGAAAGTTATAAGCCAATCGTTGCTGAAGCTGCAAAAAAATCTGCTAACAAAATTTACAATAGAATAATGATTACTCATCTTTTTGATGGATGAAGCTCAAGACAATAGAATAGGTGGAGCTGTTGGTTTTAACATGAGAACAGGTGATTTTCCATGTGTTTAGAGCCAAAGCAACTAAAGATTTAGTTTGGTCGTACCATTTTTTTTCGTAATTCTCGCCATTAGCATTTTGTGTGTAAGTTTTTAAATGCAAGAAGTAAGCTCCAACAGGACCATATCCATCTTTAAATCTACATAATACAATTCTATTTTCCATTTGAGTCATTTTAGCTCCGACGGCTATTGGGAGTGCATAAGCAGAACCGTTACTCCAAGGAGCGTACCAAGTTCTTCCCATTCCTTCACCAACTGCTCTAGGTTTAAAAATGTGTGAAGCTCCACCTGCTGCAACAATTACAGCTTTAGCTTTAAACACATGATAGTCTCCAGTTCTCATATTAAAACCAACTGCTCCGCCTATTCTATTTTCTTTTTCATCATCCATTAAAAGATGAGTAATCATTATTCTGTTATAAATTTTATTAGCAGATTTTTTTGCGGCCTCAGCAACAATAGGTTTATAGCTTTCACCGTGTATCATGATTTGCCATTTACCTTCTCTTAAATATCTTCCAGTTTTTTCATTCTTCATCATTGGTAAACCCCATTCATCAAACATATGAACTGTAGAGTCTACGTGACGAGCCATGTCATAACCTAAATCTTCTCTAACCATTCCCATTAAGTCATTTCTTGCATATCTAACGTGATCTTCAGGTTGGTTTTCACCCCACTGCATACCCATATAGCAGTTAATTGCATATAACCCTTGAGCTACAGCACCACTTCTATCGATGTTAGCTTTTTCTACACAAATGATTTTAAATCTCTTCCCCAGTGTCTAGCTTCAAATGTAGCCCCTGTACCGGCCATACCACCACCGATAATAAGAATATCGCTTTCTTCAACGTGTGTTTTTACATTAGCCATTAATAGTAAACACCTTTTTTAAATGAATCTTTACTTACAGTTGGAAGATCTCCATCAATATTCAAACCTTTAGGTTCTGTGTAAAGTCTTTGTGTAGTTATTTCACCTTGATTGGGTTTATCTTCTTCGGCAAGTTTTGGAATGAATTTACCCCAAGGTTTAGTTGTAATCGGTGAAACGAAATTTTTTTCTGTTCCGTTTCTGAATTTTATTCTCCATGAAATAGTTCCTTTTTCTTCTTCTCTTCTTACTCTTACGCTATGTCCCATTGGTGCAAAATCAGCATAACCTCGAACATCGATTGCATGATTTGGACAAGCTTTTACACATGAATAACATTCCCAACAAAAGTTAGGTTCAATGTTTTTTGCTCGTCTAATTGTTTCATCAATATGCATAATATCTGATGGACAAATATCTACGCAGTGCCCACAGCCATCGCATCTCGTCATGTATACAAAAGTTGACATAAATTATTTTTCTCCCTTTAAGTTTAATAACATAAATTTCCTAATAATGCTTTGGTTGTTCTCTTTTAATTCCTAGTCCAAATTGCTCTGGAGCATCGGCTGGTGGTGGCAAATTGTCTCTAGAGCCATCAGCTTCTGCTAAATTTTTTTGAATCGCTGCACCAGGTTTATAAAACATATGAGCAAATTTCGACCAATAAACACCTCCAAATAAAACTAAATTTGAAACAATAAATAAAATTAAAAATAAATAACTAAGACCAGTCATGCCTGAATATTGTGTGTACGACCAAGCTAAACCAAATGTTGCGCAAGCTAACAATGCTAAAACAAATAAATCTGCTTTAATAATTCTATACCAAGGATGTGCTTCTGCTGAAACATCCACTCTTAAAAAAAACCAAAACCAATATCCACCTAAACAAGTTAAAATTGCACCTATGTGCCATAAAGCTGTTAAAGATGATGGAGTTTCAATACCAACAGATGAATAAGAAAAAATTAAAATAGCTGAACAAATCCAAAAGATTATTGTTCCGTACATGCCTAAAACATGTGCTAACCTTCTTTTACCCCAACCAAGTTCTGAAGTTGTTGCAATATCATGGGCAACAGTTTTTAAAATAACCGCAGTTCTTTTTCCAGTTGTTAATTCAACTTGAGCATTTTTTTTTGCTTTTTTTGCATTTTCAAAAAAATATTTAACGTTCTTCTTATGAAGAATATCAACTAACACACCAACTAAAGTAAGAGCTGCCATAGCAATGACAAATCCTTGCATTGCAATTGCTGGAACTATTTCTGCTAGAGTTGAAAATGGATTGTTAGTTATCATTGAGCTTTTATATATAGGCGTATTTTAGAGGTCAAGTGAGAAAGGTTATCATCTATTTAAGTTTACCCTCTTTTCTCATCTGTTCTCTAATTTTTGTTGCTGAAATTTGTTGAGTTTTTTCGTCTAAAACAATTTCCTCTATTTTGTATCCTACACCTCTTCCGTAACAGATATTGGTTATGTTAGGAACTAAAGTTACCTGAATTCTATTTTTGTAATCTTTAAGAGCTTCAAAAATATTTTTTTTTACGGTCTCAAAATCAAATGGATTATCGTCAACACCTTTGACATCTCTAACCATAATGTTCACCTGTCCTGTTTTTTTAAGTGTTTCTTCAAATAGTTTTTGGTGGCCAGCATGCCAAGGTTGCCAACGACCAAGCATTTGTGCAGTGGGATGTTTGTTATCCCACTTGTGATTATCATTTTTCATTAGAAAAACTTAAGCTGCAGCTTGAAGATTATGTTTTTCAGACATTCCACTTAAAAAATTCCAAAGATATTTTGCAGTCGATAATGCAGCTTTTTCAGCTTTTTTTTGTTCTTCTTTAGATAAACCGTCTAATAATTTTTCACATTCTGCTCTATGATGAACATCAGCTGATTTATGAGCTTCAAAAAATTCAAGTCCTTTTTTTGAACTACACCATAATGATTTTTAAGTCCTTGTATTTTTGTTTCAGCAATTTCAGGAATTTGTCTTTCGTAAGTATATAAAGACGCTAATCCTTCAGCATACGATGATCTTCCTTGTTTAAAAAAATTGTCAATTAAATCTTTTGTAAAAGACTCTTGTTTTACTTTTTCAATTTTTTCAGAGTCTGCTCCCATTTCTGTTGCAAAGTTCTTCCATAATTTTGGATGATCTGCATCTTTGTTTTCTTCGTCTTGAAGATTTTCTAAAAGAATTTTTCTTTTTTCAATATCTTCACATAATGAATGTGTTGCGCTGATATATCTTGGAAATGCTTTAACGTGTTGATAATATTGTTCAGCATAATCTTTAATAATTTCTCTAGTAAGTTTTCCCTCATTCCATGATTTGTAAAAAGGGTGATTTAGTAAATGATACTGGTCTAATTTTAAGTTTAATTCTTTTGAAAACATTTTTGCTCCTTTTTGTTAATTAAAACCTATTAAAAAAGAAAAAGTTTTAAACAAAAAAATTATCCACACTTTTAAGTTGAGATATTTAAATGTTCACGTTTTGATTCACTTTTGATTCACTTTGAGACTCAAAATACAACCTTAGATAGGCTTATCCACACGTACTAGTCTTGTTTCATCAATCGGGAAATGAACAATTGTAGCAAATATTGAAAGCGCTATAGCCATATACCAAGCATAATCATACGATCCATAAACATCGTAAAAATATCCACCAAGAAATGCTCCAGCAAAAGCACCAAATTGATGACATAAAAAAACTATTCCGAATAAAGTACTTAAATATTTTGTTCCAAAAATTTGAGCAACTATTCCATTAGTAGGTGGAACTGTTGAAAGCCACAAAAGTCCAAATGTAACTCCAAAAATTATAGAATTAACAAGTGATGGTGGAGAAAAAATAAATACGCAAATACTTAAAGCTCTTAAAGCATAAAGAATACATAAAAGATTTTTCTTTTTATATTTTGTACCTAAGATAACCCATTCCCAAAGTTCCAAAAATATTAAAAAATCCTATTAATGCTAAAATTATTGTAGCTGACCATCCGCCCATTCCTCTTTCTTGCATATAACCAGGTATATGGGTTCCAACTAATGTAATTTGAAAACCACAAACAAAAAAACCTAAAACTAATAAAACATAACCTCTATGAGAAAAAGCCTCCTTAATTGCTGAACTGAAAGTTTGATCCCTATCAGCTTGTGAAGAATTTAAAATAGTTTTTGATGGTAATAAAAAAAGAGAAGCCAAAAAGACCTAAAGCTATAAAATACATAAAATATTTTAAAGTTTGTTCCCAACCAACTAAACCAAGACTGTATTTTGTAAATAATGGTGATAAAAAATAACCAACTGAAGCTGCAGCTGTTACGATACCAGTTGCAATAGTTCTACTTTCATTAGGAAAATGTTTTCCTACTTCAGAAACTGGAACACCTATTGCTGTAGCTCCTAAAGCTATTCCAACTAAAACACCAAGACTGATCTGAAAAAAAATTCCAGTGTTAGGTCCTGCGTAAAGCATATAAATACCTAAACCAAAAATTATAAATCCAATAAAAACAGCTTTGTTTCCTCCAAGTTTATCTGCTATCAAACCAAATAATGGTGCAAACATTCCCCAAAAAAGCATTTGAATTCCAATAGCTAAACCAAATTCTGTTCTAGTACAACCTAAGCCTTCCTCAAATGCAGAAAAAAATAATCCAAAGGTCTGTCTCAGGCCCATTGAAATTAAAATAATACTACAAGCTGAAATTAAAACTATTAGAGCAAGTCTGTTTGGAATAAAATTAAACATTATTTAATGTATCTTAAAGAATTTTTTAAATCATTAATTAAATCTTTTGGATCTTCTAAACCAATATGTAATCTAATTATGTGTTCATCTTTATTAAATCTAAAATACTTTCTACCTTGAATATATTCATCTTTTTTACTTGAACGAAGTTCTTGTAAAATTGCAAGACTTTCAAATCCACCCCAACTATACCCTATACCAAAAAGCTCTAGCGAATTTACAAATTTAATTACAGATGATTTTTTTTTACTTTTAATAACTATTGATAATAATCCAGTTGCACCAGAATAATATTTTTTCCATAGTTTATAATTTTTACTTGATGGTTTATGAGGGATAAAGAATTTCTTTTTTTTTTTTTTTTTTTGTTTTTTAAAAAATTAATTACTTGTTTAGTATTTTCATAATGTTGATTTAATCTTGTATCTAATGTTCTAAGACCTCTGATAATTAAATAAGCTTCATCAGCAGACATTCTGTATCCTGAAAGTTTATAAAAAAACATTATTTGTTTAAAAACTTTTTTATTAACTGCCAGTGAGCCACCCATTGCATCTGAATGACCTGAAAAATATTTTGTTGCAGATGAAAAAGACATATCAAATCCAAGTTTTAATGGTTTTAAGATATAATGGAGTGCCCCATGTATTATCAAGAAAAGTAAATATTTTTTTCTTTTTAGCTAAATTAACAATTTTAGATAAATCTTGAAATTCAAAAGTATTACTTCCAGGATTTTCAACTAATATCATTTTTGTTTTTTTTGTTACTTTATTTTTTAAATCTTCAAAATGATCTGGATTATAAAACTTCGCCATAACATTAAATTCTTTAAGAAGTTTTTCAGAAATTTCTTTAGTTGGACCATAAACATTATCTGAAACTAAAATTTCATCTCCTGGTCTACATAAACTCATTATTGCTAAAGCAACTCCACCAAAACCAGTTCCTGTCAAAAAAACATGAAATGCTTGTTCTAATTCTTTTAAAATATTTTCTAATTCAATAGTTGTTGAGCTTCCATATCGACCATAACTATAATGACTAATTTTTTGATGTTTTTTAATTTTTTTTTCATGCTGATAAAGTTCCTGCATAGTATTAAAAAGAATAGTTGATGCTCTAATTACAGCTGGGTTAGCAGATCTATTTGAGTTATCTTTTGTAGGATGTTTAAGGAATGTCTTTATAGACTTTTTCATAAGATAATTATAATTGATATTTATATATTAATTGTCTAATTAAGATACTAAAAGGAGGCAAAAATATGGGTTACCCTAAAAAGCACCGTGGTAGAAGAAAAATTGGCTCAAAAAAAAGAAGAGCAAGAAAAAGAAATAAAAAAAAATAATCTTTTAAATTTATATGTAGGAAATAACTCAAATAAGAAAATTGAGTTTATGGATATTTTTTATTCCATTAATAGCTATAAATCTTTGTTTTTATTTCTCAAAATCCTGAATTTTTAGAAAATACTTTTTTTACAGTTGATCAAATTGGAAGATCAGGATTTTCTATTCCTTATTTAGATGGAAGTTTATCAATAAGTAGAGCTTCAAGAACTTTTCCTCAATATTTAATTTTTAAACCAGCAATGATTAATTACAGCAATTATTCTTTATTTTTATTGGAAAAATAATAATAATTTAATAAATAAATTTAAATCTACAAATATAAATTATAAATTTAAAACTTTTGGAATTTTTTCAGCTATTTTTTTAGCAATTCACTCAATTTTTTTAGGAATAAAATTTGATATTCAAATTTATAAATTAATGAGAAGAGTTGTTTTATTATTATTTATTATATTTGAAATTATTGCTCAAGGAATTCTTGTTTATCATTTTTTTAAAATTAAAAGAAAAAATTTCAAATTTAATTAATAAAAAATTTTAATTTTAAAAGCTTTTTTAGTTTCAATTTTAGCAACAGTTGCAATTTTAAGTTTGCCAATACTTTTAAATAAAGGAAATACACATTTCAAACATGCTTTAGAGTGGAATTATTTTGTGGGAGTAATACTGTTTTATTTACTTTCTAGATTTTTTTGGAGAAGAACCACATAAATTTCTAGGCTTTCGCCCAGAAATTTAGTAGTTTTGGCTCGTCGTTTTAGGCGCTACCGCCAAGCCATCCCGATGAACTATTCTAGCGCTACTAGGTTCACCTTTCTGCCCTTTAAGCTTGAACCTCTCGGTTTTTCCTTAAATGGCCAGTTAAGAGTTGCCTCTTAATTAAAATTATTAAATCACATCTGAAAAAAAATTGTTATCACTTATAACCGTGTGGGAAATTAACTGATGTGGACTAAGTGGATAAATTTTTATTAAAAGTCTTATGTATCCAACCACCACCTAAAACTTTATCCCCAACATCATCTTTTGAATAAAATACACATGCTTGACCAGGCGAAATCCCAGTTTCTTTATCTAAAATTTCTACATTTGCTGAAGTTTCTAAAATATTTATTTTAGCTTTTAAAAGTCTCCCAGTAGATCTTACTTTAATTCTAATAACTTCATCTAATTCTTTTTTAGATCCAAGAATATTTAAATCTCTTAGCTTGATCTCTCTAACTTCAAGACATTCTTTATTTCCAACAATAATAGTATTTTTATCTGCATCAATATTTACAACATATAATGGATTATTGCTTGCAATTTTAATTCCTTTTCTTTGACCAATTGTATAATTTATAATTCCTTCGTGTTCACCTATTTGTTTTCCTTTCAAGATCAAGAATTTTTCCAGGTTTAAAAGACTCTGGTCTAAATTTTTTAATTACTGATGCATAATCTCCATTAGGAACAAAACAAATATCTTGACTATCTGGTTTTGTTGCAACATTTAATTTTAATTTTTCAGCAATAGCTCTTGTTTCTGACTTATCAATTTCACCTAAAGGAAATCTTAAATAATCTAATTGTTCTTGTGTAGTGCTAAATAAAAAATAACTTTGATCTCTATTTTGATCTTTAGCTCTATACATATTTGCATGTCCATTAATTTGAACTCTTGAGACATAATGACCAGTTATAAGTGCATCAGCTTTTAATTCTTTAGCATATTTAAATAAGATCTCTAAATTTTACTGTTTGATTACATTGAACGCATGGTATCGGTGTTTCACCTGCAGCATAACTGTCCATGAAAGAGTCTATTACTTCAGATTTAAATTTTTTTTGATAAAATAAAATTTTATGATCAATATTTATATTTTCTGAAACTCTTTTTGCATCTAAAATATCTTGACCAGCACAACACTGTCTTCCCTCTTTCGATTGCTTAGTGTCATCATATAATTTTAAAGTTATACCAGTAACATCATAACCTTCTTGTTTCATAAGTGCTGCTACAACAGATGAGTCAACACCACCAGACATAGCAACAACTACTTTGGTCTCTTTTTTTGGTTTATTAATTCCTAGTGAATTCATTATTAAAGTGTATAATCGAAATTATAACAATTTTCCATGATGCTAATTGATTTTGAACCAGGGGATTATGTTAAAAATCCTTCAAATAAAGATTGGGGAATAGGACAAGTCCAATCAATAATTGGTAATAAAGTTACCGTAAACTTTGAAAATTACGGTAAAAGAGTAATTAATGTTGAAAATGTAAATCTTGAAAAAGTTAACAATGAAAACAAGTGAATTAAAAACTATAAGTGAAAGTTTAATTGATACTTTCAAGATGCTGGAAAAATTTCTATAGATCTTTATAAAAAAGGTTTAAAAATTGAAATTAAAGAAGATAAATCTCCAGTAAGTAATGGAGATTTAAAAGTTAATGAATTAATTACTAATAAAATTAGAGATATTACCCCAAATCTTCCAATAGTTTCTGAAGAAACTGTTGATTTAAAAAAGTAAAAAATACAGCTAAGATATTTTGGTTAATAGATCCTATTGATGGAACAAAAGAATATATTGCTGGTAAAGATGAATACACATTAAATGCAGCTTTAGTAATTAATACTGTTCCAGTACTTGGTTTAGTAGGTGTTCCAAAAAAAAAAATAGATTTTTTTTTCTTATGGTCCTGGAGAAAGTTATTTAATTGAAGCAGGAAAAAAAAAAAAATTAATTGTAAAAAACAACAACCAAAAGGTCAAATTGTTGCTTTATCTAGTGTGATAAAACCTTCAGATATTATATTAAATAAATTAAAAGAATATAATGTTAATTCAATTGTTAAAATGGCAAGTTCTTATAAATTTTGTGTAATAGCTACTGGTGAATATGATATTTATGCTGCTAGAGAAAGAGCTAATGAATGGGATTATGCAGCTGGTCATGCAGTTGCTCAAAATGCTGGTGCAATTATTAAAACTTTAGATGAAAAACCATTTTTATATGGAAAAGAAGATTATAGAAATCCAAGTTTATTAATTAAAAGATCAGAAAATTTAAATGATTAAAACTATAGCTATAATTATTTTATCTGTAACTTTTTTTGGTGTTTTGTTTTTTATTTTGGTTAGGAATGCTTTAAAGAGAAAAATTGATATTTTAGTTGAAGAAGAAAAAAAAAGGAAATCAGATAATCTTGATTAACTTATTAAATTCAGTTTTTTCTAAGTCTAAAACTCTTTTTGATAAATCAAAACTAAAACCACCTCTAGCTAAAATACCCATATCTTTTTTATAAAATAATTCTCTATTTTCATCTGGCCTTAAGGGGCCAATTCTTCTTCTTTTACATAACTTTAAAGCTGATACAAAATCTGGTTCAATTTCATCTTCTTTAATTTTATCAATACTTTGTTTTAATAAATTTACTATCTATACCTTTATTTCTTAAAGATTGATTAATTTTATTTAAAGAGTAACCCCTTCTCAAAAACATCCTAGCTTTAGAGTCTGAGTACATTTCATCATTTAAAATTCTATTTTTTTCAAGATTCAAAATTATTTCATCTATTATTGAGGTAACTTCTTTTTTATTTTTCGTCCCTTTTATTTTAGTTAAATATTTTTTTAGTAAATAAATTTTTAACTGTTGTTTGGATGGGCTATATTTTTCTAGATATGAATAAGCTAAGTCTCTTAGATTGGTAGTCAAATCTTCAAAATCACTTTTATTAACTGTGGGATTCATTTAACTAATATACTATATTATTTTTTATGATAAATAATTTATTGTCTTTATTAACTTATGAAAATATTTATTTAATTGCTAACTATGGTGTAATTCCTTTTTGGTTATTATTAATTTTTTTTCCTAATCATCAAATTAACAAATTTTTTTACTCAATCAATAATTGTTCCATTTTTATTAGCTATAGGTTATGCTTATTTATCTTATATAATTTATCAAGAGGGAAATATTTTTGATGGTTTTGAATTATATAGTGGATTAGATGGACTTTATTCAATGTTTGCTAATGAAGCTTTATTATTAATTTTTTGGCTTCATTTTTTAGCTATTAGTTTATTTGCTGGATCTTGGATTGTTAGAGATAGTAAAAAATATTTTATTCCTAAAATTATTACTATTCCCTCTTTAATTCTAACTTATTTTACTGGCCCAATTGGATTAGTTATCTATTGGTTTTTTAGAATTTTCTTTGCTAAAAAAATTAGCTTTAATGATTAAGCCTTTTGATTTTTATTTTGACTTTGTAAGTCCTTATTCTTTTCTAGCTCATAAAGAAATAAGAAAAATTGAAAATAAAGAAGGAATAAAAATAAAATATAATCCAATTCTTTTAGGTGGTTTACATAATTTGCATGGAATTAAAGCTCCTGCATTTATTCCTGCAAAAGCAAAACATATGATTAGAGATTGTAAACTTATAGCTGAAAAAAAAATAATGTTAAATTTAAATTTAATTCATATTTTCCAATTAGAAGTTTAAATTTAATGCGTGGTGTTTTAGTTGCTGAAGAAGATAATATTAAAAATTATTATATTGACAGTATATTTAATACTATTTGGCAAGATGGATTAAATATGAATGATGAAATTATAATTCAAAAAGTTTTAAAAAATTTAAATGTAAATCCAAAAACATTTGCTTTAAGATCAACTTCATCTTTAATTAAAAAGACTCTCTAAGAAAAAAAAACTAGTGATGCTTATGAAAAAGGAATTTTTGGTGCACCAACATTTGTTGCAAATAATAAAATTTTTTGGGGACAAGATAGAATTGAATTTGCTTTGAAAGAAGCGAGTAAGTGAATTATTTTTTTTCTTTTTTAACAATCTTTAATCCACTTTTTTTTAAAGCATCAAATCCACCATTAACATGAGCAACATTTTTAAAACCCATATCAACTAATGATTTTGTTGCTAAAGCTGATCCAATCCCAAGTGCACAAAATAAAACCATTTTTTAATATCTTTAATTTTATTAGCTTGATAATAAGTGCTTTCTGGATCAAGCCAAAATTCAAGCATTCCTCTAGGAATATGTTTTGAATTTTCAATTGTTCCCTTCTTTCCAAAATTCTCTTAATATCTCTTACATCAATTAAAGTAATTTCTTTTTTTTCAATTAAATTTTTTTACTTCATTAGAACTTAAAGTTTCAATACTTTTTTTGAGCTTCTTCAACTAAAGTTTGAGATGATTTAATACTCATAGATGTAATTAATAAACTAATATATATATTTTAATATAATGAAAAAAATTAAAAATTCAAAAAAAACTAATTTTTTAAAAAAAATATTTATTAAAATTATCTAGAATTATTTGGTTTTGAAATTATTGATCAAAATAATTTTAAAATCTCCAACATCTAAAAAAAGATTTAAATGAAAATTTAAGTCATTCAAGGAAAAAAATCTATTACTATTCCTTTAGGAGAAATAAAAATATTAAAAAGAAAATTAAAAGCTTTAGAAATTATTATAAGAACTTGTACTTCTGAATATTATAATGGATCAAAATAAAAGAAGAATATTTGAAAAAGAAAAAATTGAATATACTTTTAGAACTATAAGATCTTTAATTAAAATCAATTAATAAAGCTGATTTAAAAAATATTAAAATTAAATTTAATAGTAATTGATACATAATTCTACAAAAGAAGATTTAGATAAAATCGAAAGAAATATTAAACAAATCTAATATTGAAAATAAATTTAAATCAATTGATCTAGAAAGTTTTAAAAACAAGATAAAATCAGGTTATTCTAAAGCAAAATTTTCCAATAAAAAATTTTTACAAATCAATGATTGCTAATGAAAGAAAGTGATGATAATCATTTATTTTGTTGAGGATGATTATTTGCATTCAGAAGATGCAATTACAGAAATGATTTTTGCTTATGAAAAATTTAAACAATTTTTAAAGATTTATTTTGTCTGATTATCCATATTTATATACAAAAGATGAAGCAAAAAAATTTATTTAGGTGAGAAATATCATTAAAAGAGATAGAAAGTTTGGTTTTTTTATAGAAAGAATTAATAGAAAAATTAATAATTTAGAAAAATTATTGAATTGGATGTCCTTGGGAAAACCTGATTTTTTTATATAAATTGGAAAAAATTATATGAAAATTAAATAAAAAAATCTGAAATGACTTGAACAAAAATTTTTTAGGTCAAAATTACCATTGGAAAAAATTTTTATCCTAAAATGAAACTTTATGTAGATTTTTTAAATTATAAAAAAATGATTGAAAAATATTGGGATAAATATGTAAGTCATGTGTAAAAAAGAACACGCACCTTTTGAAAACTTTCAGATCCATGATATTTATGAAAAAAAAATTGTGTGTTATCACCTATTCCATCTTTAGGGAAAAAACATTTTACAAACAATTAATTCAATTTTTGGATTATGGTCCAAATGTAAATTGGAAAGAAGTTTTACAAAATGAAAATTAAATAAATAAAAAAGGCCCGATTAATCGGGCCTTTTTTAATTTAATTTAATTAATTAGTCTCTGATTGAGTAAGCTGAAACACCTACTTCAGCTTTATCTGTTCCTAGTTTTTCAGCTGCTTTACTTATTCTTAATCCAATAGTTGATTTAAGAGCAGTAAATGTAGCCCAAGATAAAACAAAGCTAAAAATACATACTGAGGCAGTTCCAATAAATTGAGTACCAAAAGATGTATCTGGATTAGTTAATGGAACTACTAATGTTCCAAAAATTCCAGCAAACATGTGTACTGGGATTGCGCCAACTACATCATCTAAGCCATAACTTTCTAACATTTTTGTACCAGAGTACATTATGATTGCTCCAGCAGATCCAATGATCATTGCAGTAATTGGTCCAGGTGTTAAAGGTTCTGCAGTAATAGCTACAAGACCTGCTAACGCTCCGTTTAACATCATAACAATATCAGTTTTACCACCAATTAATCTTGTTAGTACCGCGCCTGTAAATGTTCCTGCTGCGCCAGCTAAATGAGTGTTAACTGCAATTTTACTAATTGCATTAACATCATCAAAAGTACCCATTGCTAATTGGCTAAAACCATTAAAACCAAACCAACCAAACCAAAGTAAAAATGTTCCAAGTGTTACCAATGGAATACTTGAAGCTGCAAATGGTTGCATAGATTTCTTTTCTCCTCTTCTTCCAAATCTTCCTTCTCGAGCACCTAAAACTATTACTCCAGCAAGTGCAGCTGCTCCGCCACATCCATGAACTAATGTTGATCCAGCAAAATCTGAAAATCCGCCGCTAGCTAACCAGCCGCCTCCCCATTGCCAGCCCATAGAAATTGGATAAATAATTCCAGCCATAATTGCTGCAAAAATAAAGAACGGCCAGATCTTAATTCTTTCTGCTACTGCTCCAGATACTATTGAAGCTGTTGCACACACAAACATTGTTTGAAAGAACCAGTCAGAATATCCTGAATAACCTGTTCCAGCATCAGAGCTGTCAGTCCAAATTGAAAATGATCCAACGTAACCACCTTCTGGCACGCCATAAGCCAAATTATAACCTATTAAGAAAAATACGAGTGAACATATAGCGAATTTACCTATATTTTTCGCGGCAATTGTCGATACACTTTTGTTGTCACTAATCCGCTTTCAAGCATACAAAAGCCGGCCGCCATGAAAGCAACTAGAACTCCACCTAAATAAAATCCTAATGAGTTAAAAATATATTGTCCCTCTTGAGACATTGTAGTTTCTGCGAAGCTTTGAGTGCTTATAAATATTGCAGAAATACAACCTAAAAAAATGAAAGTTAATTTTTTCATGTTTCCCCCTTTTTTTTAAAACTTGATATCAAATTTTGGGGTTTTGAATCATGATTTTAATGCATAGTAGACTTGTAAAATAAATAAGGCCTGGACGGGGGAACCGAACCAGGCCTTATAATTTTTCCCAACTAACGAGGGAGGGAATTTTATTTAGTCTCTTATACCGTAAGCTATTACACCGACTTCTGCTTTGTCAGTTCCTAGTCTTTCAGCTTCTTTGCTTATTCTTAATCCAATTGTATTTTTAATAATTTGGAAAACAATAAACGAGACTATGAATACGAATACCACAACTGAGATGGTTCCTAGGAATTGTGCTCCGAAAGTAACATCACCGTTTGTTAATGGCACTGCTAATGTACCCCATACTCCAGCTACTAAGTGTGCTGGTATGGCACCTACTACGTCGTCAATTTTCATTTTGAACAATAGTTTTGTTGAGAAGTACATTAATACTCCAGCTATCGCTCCAATGAAGATTGCAGCTAACGGACTTGGTGTTAATGGCTCTGCCGTAATACCTACTAATCCAGCTATCGCGCCGTTTAGCATCATTACTACGTCAGTTTTACCACCAATTAATCTTGATACAGTTGCAGCAGCTAATACACCGCCACCTGCAGCTAAGTTCGTATTGATATAAATTGTTGCTACTGAAGACACGTCTTCAAGTGTTCCAGCGGCTAATTGCGATCCACCATTAAAACCGAACCAACCTAACCAAAGTATAAATACTCCTAAGGTTGCTAATGGAATTGATGATGCCGCAAAAGGCGCCATAGGCTTAGCTTCTCCTCTACTTGAGAATCTGCCTGATCTAGCACCAAGAACGATAGCACCGGCTAAAGCAGCAGCTCCTCCAGCAGCATGTACTAGTGTAGAACCAGCAAAATCAGAGAATCCAGCTACAGATAACCATCCGCCACCCCACTGCCAACCCATTGAAATTGGATAGATAATTCCAGTTAAAATTGCGGCAAATAAGAAAAATGGCCAGATCTTAATTCTCTCAGCTAACGTACCAGATACGATTGACATTGTAGTGGCACAGAACACCATTTGGAAAAACCAATCAGATCCATCTGAATAGCCTGTCTCAAGTTTTGATGCATCACTCCACGGTGTAAACGTACCGATATATCCACCTTCTGGTATACCGTAAGCTAAATTATAACCAACCAGCCAGAACATTACTCCAGCGATTGAATAAAGACCTATATTTTTTGCACAGATTGCTGATACAGACTTTGATGTTACTAGACCTGACTCTAACATTGCAAAACCTGCGGCCATCCACATGACCAAGAAACCTGACATCAAAAATAATATAGTATTAAATATGTATTGTACTTCTGCAGATACTGTAGTTTCGGCATAACCTAAACCAGCAAAACCAAAGTAAATGGCTGTACCTGCTAAAAAGTAACCAATGTATTTTTTCATAAGTTCTCCCTTGTTGGAGGCCTTATAGAATTTATAAATTTAAATTAGTATTGATATGTCTTAATTTGAGCTATGCAGTTTTTGCAAGTAGTTAGCCCTTATTTGAGATTTTCAAATAAGGGCTAAATAAACGTTTATCGATTAAACATTTCTTTTAAGCTTTTAGCAGGTAAAAACTTAACTTTTTGTGATGCAGCGATTTGAATTGACTCACCTGTTCTAGGATTTCTTCCTACTCTAGCTTTTCTCTTTGCTACTTTATAAGTACCAAAACCAGCTATCTTTCACAGTATCGTCATTTTTCAAAGCATCTAAAATAATTGTCGTTATTGAATCAAAAGTTCTTTCAGCATCAGCTTTACTCTGACCCAAAGTTGACGATATTTTCGCTACTAGTTGTTTTTTATTCATTTTATGCCCCTTTATTGGTTAATTTCTAATCTGCAGAAAAACCTAATAAAATCAATGTTTTTTTGGTGTTTCACGTAAATGTTAACACAATATATTGTGCCTCAAAAAGTGTTGATTTTATTGACTTTTTTAACTTAAAAAAGTGGCTTAAAACAAGCCTAAATCTTTAAGGTCATTAAATGTTGTGAAAAACATCAAGGAAAGTAGCAAAAATAACCCGATTCGAAAAAAACCTTCCTGAGTTTTTTGGGTTAAAGGACGACCTAAAATCTTCTCAAAAGCGTAAAACATTAAATGTCCGCCATCTAACATTGGAATTGGGAAAAGATTAATAAATCCTAAACTTATAGAAATATAAGCCATAATACTTAGGAAAGCGACAATTCCAAACTTAGCAACTTGACCAGTTATTTTAGCAATTTTAATTGGACCTCCTAATTGAGAGGTGTCCCCTGTTCCTTTAAACATAGAAATTACAAATTCCCATGATGCTTCAATAACAAACCAAGTTTCTTTAACAGCATAATATAATGCTGTAGCAGGGCCTAATCTCTGCCTATTTATCTCTTCATTTAAAGGTGCAACTTTAATTCCAATAATCTTCTTATTAATTTGATTTCCTAAGTGAGTCTTTTCCTTCAATAAATTTTGGCTTAACTTGTAAAGTAAGTTCATTGCCATTTTCTTAAACTTCTATATCAATAGTTTCTGAGGATGAAGCATTTATAAAAGTAGAAACCTCCATAATACTTTTTACTTCTCTTTCATTTATTGATTGTATTACGTCACCCGATTTAATTCCTGCAACATAAGCTGGGCTTTCAGGCTGAACCTCTTGGATTTGAGCAGGAGTAAAATCTTTACCTGCAAACATATAAATAAAAGCAAAAATCACTATAGCTAGTAAAAAATTTGCAAAAGGTCCTGCAGCAACAATTAAAGATCTTTGATAAAGAGGTTTTACAACAAATAGTTTTTTTCTATCTTCCTCATTATATTCTTTTAAAAGTTCTTCTTGCTCCGCTTGGCTAAAAACGTTTCTATCACCAAAAAATTTAACATATCCTCCTAAGGGTATTGCACAAAATTTCCATCTTGTACCTGATTTATCATTAAAACCAAATATTTCTTTACCAAAACCAATGGAAAAATCAGTAACTCCAACGCCGTATTTTTTTGCAAAATAATAGTGTCCATATTCATGAATAAAAACAACAATAGTTAATAAAATTATAAATGGGATTATAAAAGAAATTAAAATTTCCATTCATTAACCTTTGTAAATATAAAGTTTCTAAAAGCCATCAATCTTGCATTATTCTTTAAAGATGCGGGATAAACAAAATGTGTTTCTGTAGGTTTACCTGTTTCCTCAGGTAAAACTTTAGTTATATTACTTACGTTATGAGCAATGTAATCTGGTAAAGCAGCTAAACCAACTCCACTTTGTACTGCTAATAACAATCCATAAACACTATTTACTTTCATAATTGATTTTCTTTTTTTGCCATCTTTAACACCATGTTTTAAAACCCAGTCAGGATTATAAACTGGAGATGGAGCTCCTTTTCCGTAAGTAATAAATTTATGTTTATCTAAATCTTTTAAAGTTTTTGGATAACCATTTTTTTCTAAATACTCGTTAGAACCGTAAATATGATAATTAAAATCAACGAATTTTTTTTGAATTAAATTTAATTGTTTTGGCCTTCTCATTCTTATTGCTACATCTGCTTCTCGTGTGCTTAAATCAAGTTCTTTATCATCAAAAATTAATTCTATTTCGATTTCTGGATGAAGATCCATAAATTCTTTTATTCTAGGTGTAAGCCAAGTAGTGCCAAAACTTACTACTGTAGTAACTGTAAGTTTTCCATTTAGTTTATCTTTGTGTCCGCTAAGATTAGACTCAACATCTTTTAATTTTGAAATAATTTCATGTGCTGATTTATAAAGATATTCACCGTTTTCAGTTAAAACTAGACCTCTTGCATGTCTTTCAAAAAGTTGAACTTTTAAATCGCTCTCTAATGCTTGAATTTGGCGGCTTATAGCTGATTGGCTTAAATTTAATATAGTAGAGGCTTTAGTAAAACTAGAGGCCTCAGCAACAGTATGAAATATTTTTAATTTATCCCAATCCATAGATAAAGTTAATTATAAATTATTTATTTGGATTTACTATAGCTCTTCCAAAAAACTCCCTTTAAGAAGTTTAGGATAAGTTTCTAAAAGTTCAGTAAATGAAAGCTCTTTAGTGAAAGATTGAACCTTTGAAAAATCTATTAACTTAGCTGCTTCTCCCCAAACAAATTCTCTTCGTTTAATTGATGATCCTGACGAATCAATTCCCCACAGTTTAACTCCTCTTATTATAAATGGCATAACATTTGTATTAATTTTAATACCTCCAGCATTTCCGCAAGCAGCTACTATTCCACCAGGTTTTGTTTGAGCAAATATTTTAGTTAAAGCAGATCCACCAACAGTATCAACTACACCGTCCCACACTCCTTTTTCTAACAGTTTGCTTTCTCCTTCAAACTCTTTTCTGTCGATAATATTTTTTGCACCTAAATCTTTTAAATAATCGTTCTTATCTTTTTTACCTGTAACAGCATGAACATCATATCCCATTTTTGATAAAATCATAATCAGCAATGCTTCCAACACCTCCTGTTGCACCAGTAACTAAAACATCTTTAACTTTTTCACCTAATAACAATTCCTCTTTCGCTTTTACAGCAAAAGAACAAAGTAAAGCGGTAAAGCCAGCAGTACCTAACATCATAGCTTTATGTGTATCTAATTCTTTTGGTATTTTGATTAAAAAATTTGAGTCAACTTTTGCGTATTGAGAAAATCCTCCAAAATATGCTTCTCCTACTCTAAATCCTGTAAGAATTACTTTATCATCTTTTGTAAATTTACTATCTTCACTCTCTACTACAGTTCCTGAAAAATCTATTCCCGGAACAAAAGGAAATTTTCTTACAATCTTTCCTCCATCATTTAAAATAAGAGCATCTTTATAATTTAAGCTTGAATAGTCAACTTTGACTAATACATTTCCATCTTTTAATTGGGTTTTATCTATTTCTTTAATTTCTCTTGTGAACTTTTCGTTTTGATTATCAATAACAATAGCTTTGAAATTATCAGACATCTATTTTCCAATATATTTTAGGTATCTATTTTGAATACTTAAATCTTCCTTAAAAGAACCTAAAAAATAATTTGTAACAGTTGTTGCTTTCTCCTTTTTTATACCTCGCATAGTCATGCATTGATGAGCTGCATCAATTGTAACTGCTACACCCTTTGCATCTAAGGCGCTCATTAGCGTTTTTGCTATTTGCATTGTCAATCTCTCTTGCGTTTGCAGTCGTTTAGAAAAAATTTCAACTGTTCTAGCCAATTTGCTAAGACCTACAACCTTTTTATTAGGAATATAAGAAACATGAGCAACGCCTATTATTGGAGCCATGTGATGCTCACAATGACTTTCTAAAGTTATATTTTTTTCAATTACCATATCATCGTAACCTTCAACGTCACCGAAAGTCTTTGATAAATCTTCTTCTGCATTTTGATGATAACCTTTAAAATACTCTTTGAAAGCTTTCACTACTCTTTTTGGAGTCTCTTGTAAGCCTTCTCTACTTGGATCTTCGCCAATCCAGGCTAATAATTTTTTTATTGCCTCTTCAGCCTCTTTATCACTGACTTGAGGTTTATTTGATGACTCTTTATTAATGTCTTTAACTAATTTCATACTATGTTGTTTCTATAGGACATGGTTAATTATTGCAAATTGCTATTTTGTCTTTTTTTCACTATTTTACTGTCATGTTTAAAAAAAGAGAAAATGTATTTGAAGTTGAGGAAGGAAAATTTCTCTCTCCAAAATTTGATAACGATGGTCTAATTACTGTGACCACTACAGATAGTAGTTCTGGAGAACTTTTGATGCACGGATACATGAATGCAGAAGCTTTAAAAAAAACTATTGAGACAAAAGAAGCTCATTATTGGAGTAGATCAAAAAAAGCTTTATGGCATAAAGGTAAAACGAGTGGATTTGTTCAAAAAGTAATTGATTTAAGAATTGATGATGATCAGGATGCTTTATGGATGTCAGTAGATATTGGGAATGGTGCGAGTTGCCATGTCGGGTACAAGTCTTGTTTTTATCGATCAATACCTTTAGGGCCAATTAAAAACGCTCAAGAAATTGAGCTAGATTTTAAGGAAAAGAAAAAAAAATTTGATCCTGAAGAAGTTTATAAAGGTCAGCCCAATCCTACAAAATTATAAATATGAAAGTTTTAAGTCCCTTCGGTCCTAAAATTGCAAGTCTTAAACTATCAAGAAGTTCAATTAGAAAAATAAATATTGAAGTTGATAAAATTATCTCAAAAAAAAATTTGTTAAAAAAATTAGATTATTCAAATAAACTAGTCGGACAAGTGAAGCAAGAATTTCAATTACCAAAAATTTTTATAAAAAAAAATTTAGAAAAAATTTTGTATAAAGCAGTAAAAGATTATATTTTTAAAAGTTTAGGCAAAAAAAATATCTAAAATTAAAATTAAAAATTTTTGGATAGTTCGTCAATTTAATGATGAATATAATCCTATTCATTTGCATGATGGACATATTTCAGGAGTTGGTTACTTAAAGATTCCTAAATTTATTCCTAAAAATAAAAAACACACACAAACTGATGGCTCAATAGACTTTATTAATGGAAATAAAATGCTTTTAAGTGAATGCATTTTTAATCATCAACCAAAAGTAGGCGATATGATATTGTTCCCTCATTATTTGATGCATACTGCTTATCCATTTAAAACTAAAGGAGAGAGAAGATCTTTTTCTTTTAATTTAGAAATTGATAAAAAAATCGCAAATGTATTTAGCAAATGAGTGAAGAAACTCAAAAAAACGTTTTTGGAGAACCTCTTGAACCATGTTCAAACGACCCTTTAACTGGTTGGTTTAGAGATGGATGTTGCAATACAGATAAAAACGATCGTGGAGTGCATACTGTTTGTGCAAAAGTAACGGATGAATTTTTACAATGGTCTAAAAAAGTTGGCAATGACTTAATTACACCTCATCCTGAATTTGGATTTCCAGGTTTAAAAGATGGAGACTCTTGGTGTGTGTGTGCTACATGGTACGCTAGAGCTATTGAAGAAGGAGCTGCCTGTCAAGTGTACTTAAAAAAAACTAATGTTAAAACATTAGATCTTATTCCAATTGAAAAATTAAAGAAATTTGCTTTAGACTTATCTTAATAAATTTTAACGCCCTTATTTTTAATAATCAACTGAAGCTCATTGTACTCATCGCAATTGCAATTTTTAAGAACTGCTAATCTTTCGTTAGCTTTATCTATTTGATTTGTCTGGACGTAAAGTTCACCTAAATATTCATTAATACCATTGTGATTTGGTTTAATTTTTAAACCCTCTAAGTAAAATTTTTCAGCCTGGTCGAAATTTCCAACTTTTCTAGTTGTGAATCCCATATAATTTAAAATATCTGGATTTTTTTTATCTGATTTATAAGCCTTTTCTAATTTAGAGAAAGCTTGTGCGTAGAGCTTCTTAGCTTTATCTAACTTTTCTTTTTTCTCAAGCTTACCAGCTCTTTTTACTAATTTCACAGCATCATCATACAAAGAATCTTTTGAAGTATCGCTGCTACTATCACTTCCTGCAGCCATAAGGCTAGTGCTTAAAAATAAAGAAATAATAAAATTGTAATTTTTTTCATTGTTAGAACTTATATTTTAAAACAATAATTGTTATGCGACAGATGATCTTCCTCCATCAACACCAAAGATTTGTCCTGTAATCCAAGAGCTTTCATCTGTTAGAAGAAACTTTGCCACAGATGCAGAGTCCCCTCCTTCTCCAATTCTTTTTAGTGGATGCATTTTAGCAATACTCTCAGCCATCTTCTCGTTTTTAAGTAAAAAATTTGATATTTTTGAATTAGTCAAACTTGGAGCAATACAATTTACTCTAATGTTTGGAGCATATTCAGCGGCAAGAGCTAGAGTTAAACCTTCAACTGCTCCT
The DNA here is from genome assembly GCA_038142265.1 of Candidatus Pelagibacteraceae bacterium. Classification (GTDB taxonomy): domain Bacteria; phylum Pseudomonadota; class Alphaproteobacteria; order Pelagibacterales; family Pelagibacteraceae; genus HIMB114. The sequence goes on from JAYQJR010000005.1 coordinate 22,266, forward strand.
TTCGCAGATGAAACTATGGTATGGTTTGGAAAACCTTGTTGTACAGCTACTGTCGAGAATAAAACAATCGACCCTTTGCTTGCTTTTAAATTATCAGCTAAAGATTTAATAATTTCTGTTGCAGAAACTAAATTAAGATTGAATGACTGCATAAAATCACTTTTCTTAGTAAGCTTCAGAGGTTTAAGATCTATTGATCCAACACAATAAGCTAAGCCATTCACCTGCTCGTCTTTAAGATCATTAATTATTTTTTCAGAAAAATTTTCTTCTAAAACATCACACGTTGTAAACGTAGAATTAAGTTCGTTTGCTAACTCTGATAAACTAGCTTCGTCTCTCCCTACCAAATGTACTTGTTCTCCTGAATCTACAAGCTTTTTTGCAAGTGATGATCCAATTGATCCGGTTGCACCTAATATTACTTTTTTCATAATTAAAAATAACATTATTAAAGGTTATTTACATGCAAATAATGACGCGTGTAATATCTTAATAAAATATGTACTTTATTACTTATGAAGCTTTTTATTATTTTAGGAAATCAATTATTTAACCCAAAATATCTATCTGATTATAAAGATCATATTTTTTTTATGGCAGAGGACTATGGTTTATGTACTTTTGAAAAGCATCATAAATTGAAAATTCTTCTTTTTTTGTCTTCAATGAGATCTTTCAAAGATGAACTAAAATCAAAAAATTTTAATTTAATTTATAAAGATGTAAATAAAGATTTTAAATTATCTTACGAAAAAAAATTAGAAAAAACTATTAAAGAAAAAAAAATAAAAGAAATTATCTTTTTTTGAAATTGAGGATAAATTTTTTGAGAAAAGAATATTAAATTTAGGAAAAAAAATTCACTTAAGATCAACCAGGTTAAATCTCCAATGTTTTTAATGAAGAGACAGGAATTTAAAGATTACCTTTCTAAAAATAAACGACCTTTCATGGCAAATTTTTATAAAATTGTAAGAACAAAAACAAATTTATTAATGAATAAAAATGGAACACCTAAAGGAAATAAATGGAGTTTCGATGAAGAAAATAGAAAAAAACTTCCTAATACAATTAAAATTCCTGAAATTTCTAAAGTAAAAGAGACAAAAGAAACTACTACTTTTAAAAAATTTATAAATTCTAATTTTAAAGATCATCCTGGTAATACTGATAAATTTTGGTTTCCTACAACAAGAAAAGATGCAAATAAATGGTTAGATGAATTTTTAAAAGAGAGAATAAAACTTTTTGGGGATTATGAGGACGCTGTAACTGATAAATCAAATACTGTTTTTCATAGCGCTTTAAGCCCTCTTATAAATTTAGGTTTAATTAGCACCTGAAGAAATTATTACTAAATTAAAAAAGATTGAAAACAAAGTGCCTATGAATTCTTTAGAAGGTTACATAAGACAAATTATTGGTTGGAGAGAATTTATGAGAGGAATTTATCAAAACTATGATCAAAAATTAGAAAAAACAAATTTTTTTAATCATAAAAGAAAAATGAAAAAATCTTGGTATGAAGGTACTACAGGTTTAGATCCTCTTGATCATGCAATCAATAATGCCAAAGATTATGGATGGTCTCATCACATCGAAAGATTAATGATTTTAGCGAATATCATGAACCTTTGTGAAATAAATCCAAAACAAGTTTATAAATGGTTTATGGAAATGTTTGTAGACTCATCTGACTGGGTAATGGCTCCAAATGTTTATGGAATGGGTTTATTTAGTGATGGAGGTACTATTTGCTACCAAACCTTATATTTGCGGCTCCAGTTATTTTTTAAAGATGATGCATTTTAAAAAAGGTCCATGGTGTGATGTTATGGATGGATTATATTGGAAATTTATAGATAGTCATAAAAAATTTTTTTAAAAAATCCTCGTCTTGCAATGATGGTTAGAATTTCTGAAAAAATGAATAAAGAGAGAAAAACAAGAATTTTTAAAGCAGCAAATAATTTTATAAAAGAAAATACAAATGGTTAAAGTTTTTTTTAATAATTCATGTAATATTTGTAGAGCTGAAATTAATCATTATAAGAAACACTCTGATGGTAATTTGGAATGGGTTGATGTTACTGATAATCAGGATGCTCAACAATTAACCTCAAAATCATACAAGGACTTATTAAGAAGAATGCATGTTATTCAAGATGGAAAAGTAATTGATGGAGCAGAGTCTTTTTTAATTATTTGGAAAAATATACCTAAATATAATTTCTTGTATAAAATCTTTAAGATAAAACCTTTGTTTTTCTTTCTAAATATTTTTTATGAAATAGCAGCTTATTTTCTTTTTATAAAAAATAAACATTTATTAGATAGTGAAAAAAACTAACTTACCGAAAAAAATTTGCCCAAAATGTAATAAACCTTTTACATGGAGAAAAAAATGGAGATTGAACTGGGATAGAGTTAAATATTGTTCTAAAAGATGTGCTTCTAAGTAATTTTTTGAATTATCTTTGGTATATTTGATTTGAAATTAAAATAACCTTTATTAGAAAACTGCCAGCAAAATTCATCACCTTCTCTCACTATAAAATTATAATTCAAATTTTTTTTTTTTTTTTATACTTTTTAAAAAATGATAAATTTTCTCCTATAGAAGGGTAAATTACATCCAGATCTTTTATTTCATTTGTCAATTTATCAAAGTTGATTTCATCAATTATTTTAATATTTGAAAATCTATTGGCTTGGTCTTCAATAATTTTTTTTTTAAAATTGATTACCTTTTCATCAAATTTAATTTTTCGTTTTTCATTATTTAGAAAAACACAATAAATATTTTGATAATTTTTAAGATTTAAAGTTTCAATATTTTGTTCGCTTTCAAAAAATACAAGTGTTTTGCTTTCTAAATCTTCTTTATTTATTTCCAAAGATGAGAGTTTATATTCTCTTCTGTCTGTTATAGGTGAAGCGTTCTCATTTAATTTAACATTTTTATATTTATTATTTGTGAACTTGCTTATATTCCATGACTGAGCAACGTAGTGTTTACCTTTGGTTTGAAGTCCAGCAACCCATCTCCAACTTAAAGTATTAGAGGCGGCATCACCATCATATAAGTGTTTCATAAAAAACTCTGCACCTTTCTGCCAAGGTAAATTTAAAGTAAATATCCAAATGCTAGCAAACCACATTCTTGTATGATTGTGTAAATAATTATTTTCTTTAAGCTCTTTTACCCAATCGTTAAAACATTCAATTTGAGTTTTGCCATTTATTGCCTTTTTATAATTGTCATCTTCCTTTAATCCTTTTAAATCTTCTATAAAGTCAGTCCAAACTTGAGGTCTAAGTTCTAACCAACCTTTCCAATAAACTCTCCAAAATATTTCTTGAATATATTTTTCAACTTTTTGATATGGAAACTTTGCTAAAACTGTCTTTGCGACTTCATATTCAGTAATTAATCTATGAGAGATGTAAGGTGATAAGCAAGATACATTTGATTTATCTTTTGGCCCTAAGTCAAAATTTCTTTTGAAACTATAATTTGCTAATTCACTGTTTATAAAAGCATCTAAGCTGTTTTAAAGCTCCTTCTCTCGAAATTTTGAATTTCATTAATCTTCGTCATCCCTCCAATCATCAATAAACATTTTCCAACAAGCAAAATGAAACACAAATGATTCCGACGCTAAAACCTAAAAGAACTCCATTATCTTTTGAACCTAAATATAATTGTTCCATTTGTGTGCTGAGTATTGGTGGCAAAACTAATATAGCTCCTATTATAAAATATCTAACTACAAAAGGTGGTTTTTTCATTAAATAGTATTTCCTTGATTTATCGACATTGAAACCCCAGAAGTAAACCAACAATCTTTACAATTTTTTTCAGAAGCTTTTTGAACATGCCATTCATAAAACAATAATTTTTTATCTTTTGCTAATATTTCAATTTTAAAAATATGTTTATTGGGAGTATTCATTATTAGATTAATTTTATGTGAAGAATGATTTAGCAATGATCTATATTGAGCTCCATAAATCATAATTCTAAATCGCTCATATGGTCCTGTAATTTTTTTATTATCAGGATGGGCAAATAACCAAGTTTGTTTTATACCTTCGTCATTTTTATTATTATTTTTAAGTGCCTCTAATTGTATTTTAACAACATCATAAGGTAACAATTTTTCATTAGGATTTATAATTTCACTATTAAGTTTATTGCTAAATAAAATAACAATTATAAATAAATATATTTTTTTAATTCCATATTTTTTTTAAAGTTTCCTCTCTTTGACATCCTTTTTTATACATTAAATATCTTATAAAATTTTTTTCATAATAATCTTGATGATAAGTTTCAGCTTTGTAAAATTTTTCAAATTTCCAAACTAATGTGACAATTTTTTTATTAAATATATTTTCTAATTTCCTAAATGAATTATCAATAAGTTCTTTTTGTTTCTCATTTTCAAAAAAAATTACAGATCTATAACTTTTTCCCTTGTCACAAAACTGACCATTGGCATCGAATGGGTCTATATTTTTCCAATATATATCTAAAAGTTTTTGGTAATCAATCTTAGCTGAGTCATAAGTAACTTCAATTGCCTCTACATGACCAGAATCTGTATAAATAACATCAGCATATTTTGGATTTTTTAAGTGTCCACCAGAATAACCGGAAATTGTTGAAATTACACCCTCCACTTGATCAAATGACTCCTCCATACACCAAAAGCAACCACCAGCAAAATAAGCTTTTTTTTCCTCAGCATGTAAAACTGGTTTTATGATTATTAATGTGACGAATAGTAAAAAAATTCTCATTTTAAATATGTTATATTAATGAATATGGAAAACGATGGATTTATTGTCATAGAGGGAATTCATAAAAACCCTAACAATATTGATACTATTGATGAAAAAACTAAAAAAATTCATGGCCCATTCAAAAAAAAACAGGCTGAAATTTTTGCAAAATCTTTAATACAAAAAAACGTAGATAATTTTTACCATAGAGCTTGGGTTATTAAGGAAGGTTTGGAAATTAATGATGTATGTGAAGAATGTAAAAAAGAGGAAGAAAGCGTTAAACAAAATTTAATTATGCATGGCTACAAGATTTGTAAAAGTTGTAATCTAGCAAAAACAATATTCCCTATTTAAATCCCCTTGAATAGAACTATCACTAAGAGTAAGAAGAAGGCTTGAAACAACCAGGAAACTACAACAACTCCAAAAGCTTTCCAAAGACTGTCGTAATCTAAAGCTGCTTTTACTGCTACAACCATACAAGCAAGCATCCAAAAAGCAGAACCAATAAATGTAACTGTCATTAACTCTGGTGTAATCCCAAAAACTCTTATTAATCCTGGTGCACTTGAAAAACCTATCGTTCTTAAAAGTTCTCCGTGATTACTTTTTGTTTTAATTCCCCCAAAAAGTTTTACCCCAACAAAATAAATTACATACGCCCACACATACCAGCTTAATAATGAAAGAGCTGGTGCTATTAGAAAATTAGAAGCTCCTAAATGAATTGAACCAACACCTGCGGCCAAACTAGATAAGACTACTACAGCACCTGCTTGAAAAGTTGCATTTTTATCTTTTTCAACTTCTTCAAACAATTCAATATCAATTTTAATTGCTCTAAATATTCTATTTAAAAATATATTTATCATTCTATTTTTTGGTAAACGGCTTTAATAAATTTAAAATCTTATTATGCAAAATTTTATTAGATGTTGCTAGAATATTTCCACCATTCTCCGCTGGTTCATTCTTCCAATTTGTGACTATTGCCCCGGAATTTTTTATAATTGGTATCAAAGGGAGTATATCATAAGGTTTTAAATTTGCTTCAATTACAGCATCAACTTTTCCCTCAGCTAATAAACAATAATTCAGAGCATCAAACCCAGCTAATCTAAAAGACCAACCAAATTTTTAAATTACTTTGCGTTGTTTTTCATAACTTAATGTTCCATGAAAATTTCCAATTATTTTAATTGTTTTTAAATTATTATTATTTGATGATTTTAAAATAAATTTTTTTTTGTTTTTATAACAATAAGATTTTTTTTTATCATTAATATAATATTTATCTAGCTCTGGAAAATTAGCCAGACCTATCAAAGATCTTTCCTCGAACGATAAACTTATTAAATTTGACCATGTTGGTGCTCCAATAACAAAAGCTCTTGTGCCATCTATTGGGTCAATAGACCATTTATAATTATTTGACGAAAATTTATCTTCAAATTCTTCTCCGATAATAGAGTCTTTTGGAAATTTTTTATTTATTAGTGAGCGTATATATTTTTCAAATGCTCTATCAAAATTTGTTACAGGATCAAAATCTTTTTTTGACTTTGATTTATTGCTTACTACTAAACCAGACTTAGATTTTTTTTTATAAAATGAGTTCAACTTAGGTGGTAATTTTTTAAGAAAGTTGAATGGTTTGTTATAATCCATTATGTGTATATAGCTTAATTTAAAAAAAAATATATATGAAAATATCAAAAAAATTAGAACCTTTACTCGCAGGACTATTTGCTTCAATTATTATTGGAATTCTATCTTTCCTTAGCTTTGAAACATCCACAGGTTTTTGGTTAATGTTTTCTTTTGGATCTTCTACTTTAATTGTGTTGGTATTTCATGATAGTGAATTTGCTCAGCCCGTAAATGTTTTTTTTGGTCACTTATTAGCAATCGTTATAGGAATACTTTTTAATGAATTTTTAGGAATGTCTTACCTAACGCTTGGATTATCTGTAGGGACTACTGTAACACTAATGATGTATTTTAAAATTATACACCCTCCTGCAGCCGCAAACCCTTTAATAGCATTGTTTGCTGACGTTTCGTTGAGTTATATTGTTTTTCCTGTAATAGTTGGTTCAATAGTCATCATTGTTTTATCTGTAATAATAAATCGGTATATCCTGAAAAGAAATTACCCAGTTAGATGGTTTTAGTTTAATAGAAAAATTGAACTATTAAGAATAAATGCATAGCTTGACCAAGCTAAATAAGGGATCATTAAATAAAAACCATTTTATCTAGAAAAATACTCTTTCATTAAAATTATAATAAAAATTAATATAATTACTAAATTTACCAAGGCTATACCAATTAAGTGAAAACCAAAAAATACTACGCTCCATGTACTATTAAAAAATAAATGAATAAAGTAAATTTTTAATAATTTCGTTTCAAAAGATTTTATCCAAACTTTCCAAATTGCTAATGACATTAAAAAATATAATGTTGACCATACAGGAGCAAAAACCCAGCTTGGAGGATTAAAACTTGGTAAAATGATTTGTGAGTACCAGGGTTCTTTAAAAGTTGTTGTCGCATAATTACCAATCATCGGTGCTATAAATGTAATTAAAAGTATAATAAGTAAAGATAAGTATTTATTTTTCATAACTTTATAAGATATAACTAATTTATGTCTGAAAATCAGAAAAAAATTTGGGTTACTGGAGCAAGTAGTGGTATTGGCAGAGCAGTTGCTGAAAAATTTGCAAAAGAAGGTTGGAAAGTAGCAGCGTCTGCAAGAAGAGAGGAGATACTCAATGAAATGTCAAAAAATGAAAATATTTTTTCATTTCCTTTAGATGTAACTAACTTTGATAATTGTAAAAGCACATTCGATAAAATATTGAATCAATTTGGAAATATAGATATTTGTTTTTTGTGTAGTGGAACTTATGATCCTAAAAAAGAACAGGAAATTAATATCGAACAAAATAAATTTGTGATGAATGTAAATTATTTTGGAACTCTCAATTGTGTTAAGTCCGTTGAAGAATATTTTAAAAAAGAAAAAAAAGGACATATCTCAATTGTATCTTCAATTGCAGGGTATAGAGGATTGCCAAATTCGAGTGGTTATGGGCCATCAAAGGCTGCTTTAACTAATTTTGCCGAAAGCATCTACTTTGACTTTAAAAAACACAATGTAAAAGTTTCGGTGGTATCACCAGGTTTCATAAAAACTCCTTTAACAGACAAGAATGAATTTCCAATGCCCTTTTTAAGATCTCCAGAATTTGCTGCTAACAAAGTGTATGATGGGTTAGTTAAAACTAATTCTTTTGAGATAGATTTTCCAAAACAATTAACTTTCACTCTTAAATTTTTAAGAATTTTACCTTACAAAATCTATTTATTTTTAGTTGATAAATTAGTTAAGCGCTAATCTTTAACAAACATAACAGTCAACTCAGCAACTTTTATACCAAATTTTGTCATTGTGGCTCTATTAATTGCAACTCGCTCATCTTGCATAAATATCCAATCGTCAAAAGTAATTTTTATATTTTTACCTTTAACTGGAACTAATAAAACATATTCAAATTTAAATGCAGGACCATAAGAATATCCTTTAGCTTTACCAACTACATCTGATGCTGTGCCTTCATAATTATGCTCGTCTATTTTAGTAATTGTCCATTGTCGAGTTTGTTTTTCTCCATCAGTCCAATTAAAAACTTCATCTAAAATTAATTGTGAGCCGTCCCATTTACCGTTAAGATCGGCTTTAAATTGTCTTGTTACTTTTCCTGATCTATTTTGAAGAACACCCCAGGCTTTTACATTTCCCGATAAATAATCTTCAATTATTAATCTTGGTTTTTGATCTTTAAAATCTGTTGGTTTCATTGTATTTGCACATCCTGTTAATATTAATAAAGTAAAAATTCCTATTAATTTTTTCATTATATTTACTTATTCGACATTGAAAATTGAATCAAGTCGATGTTTTTAGATTTAAATCCTGCTTCACAATAAGAGAGATAAAATTCCCACATTCTCTTGAAAGTTTCATCAAAACCTAATGGAGCAATATTGCTCCAAACTTTAAGAAAATTTTCTCTCCATGTTGCTAGAGTCTTAGCATAGTCATCTGGATAAGAATTAACTTTCAAAAGATTTAGATTATTTTTTTTAATTAATGATTTCATAAAACCGAGCGAAGGCAAAAATCCACCTGGAAAAATATACTTTTGAATAAAATCTTCACTACTTCTATATCTTCAAATAAGTCATCTCTTATAGTTATTCCTTGTATTGCAGCTGCTCCATTTACGTTTAGAGATCTTTTAATTGTCTCAAAATATTTATCTAAATATTTTTCACCTACAGCTTCAATCATTTCAATTGAAGCTATTCTGTCATATTTCTCATTCAGATCTCTATAATCTAAAAACATTACATTAACTTTGTTATTTAAGCCTGCATCGTTTATTCTATTTTTTGTAAACTCGAATTGTTTTTTAGATATGGTTATACAATCTATAGTAACATTATAGTTTTTAGCTAAGTATTCAGAAAAACCTCCCCAGCCACAACCTATTTCTAAAACTTTATTTCCATCTTTAACATCCAATAAATCAATAAGTTTTTGATATTTATTTTTTTGAGCTTTTTCCAAGTTATCATTAGGTTTTTCATAAACTGCGCTAGAATATGTGAGAGATTTATCTAACCATTGAGAAAAAAAACTATTTCCTAAATCATAATGTTTAGAAATATATTTTAGACTTTTTGATTTGGTATTAGAAGCAAAAATTTTTTTTATAAAATTTTTAATTTTTTGAATTCTTAGACTCCCTGAAAATGAATGGACTAATCTTATATTCCTTGCTGTTAATTCAATAAGATTTGTGAGATTAGTAGAGTAAAAGTCTTTACTCATGTGTGCTTCACCTAATGCAGAACTTCCACCAACAATTATATTGAAGTAAAATTTTTCATTGTTTATCTTTATATCAGCTGTGAGTTCGTCTTACTAGATTTCCAAAATGAAAAACCTGTCCATCATAATTAATTAGTTTTAAACTTCCGTATTCTATTTTTTTAAGTTTATTTAAGACAATTTTTTCTGAAATTTTAAATAGGCTCATTTAATTTTCTTCGTAACTTAAATTATTAATAATTTTTTTTTCTCTACCTCTGTATATTGCCCCTTTTTTCCATAATAAAAATGCTTCAAAATGTATCGAGCTTATAATTTTAAACGTCATTAGTGGATATTTAAAAAAATTTATTAGCAATTGCTTGAGTGAAAATTCTTTTTTGTCACCTACTTGGGTTGCGGTAAGAACTGTCCCTGAATTATCTGTTTGCTTGATAAATACTGAAAGCCTCTCATTAGGATTTAAAAGTTTAAAATTATAATATGTATTCATATCCATAAAAGGAGATACATAAAACTTTTTTTTACATTTCTGCTCAATTTTCTCATTCTTAGTAACTTTAAAAATATATGTATGTTGTTCATTAAATGTATTTTTCACTTCATAAAATATCGCTCTTAAATTTTCTTTCTCGTAACAATAAAATATACTCAGAGGATTAAAAACATATCCAAAAATTCTTGGATAACAAAGCAACTTTATCTTTGTAATTTGATTGCTAATATTAAATTTTTTTAAATTTTCAATAACCCACTCTTTCAAAAAACTTCCGTCTCTTGCTCCATGATCTTTATTGTAAAAACTAAAAACATTAAATTTGTTAAAAGAAAAGATGCTTATTTTTGCATCTAGTAACTCAAGTTCATCTAAATCAATTAATAAAGAAAAAGTTTTATATTTTAATTCGTGTTTGACAGGTTTAAATCTATGATGAGTTACAAGACCATTGTAAATACAAGAATTCATTAATTTTAAAAATTTTCTAATAACTTTATTGAGGATTTTAAACCATCTTCATGAAAACCGTAACCAAAATAACTTCCACAAAACCATGTCCTTTTTTTACCTTGGAGAGAGTGTAAATCTTTTTGTAAAGTTACATTTTCGTTATTAAAATATGGGTGTGTGAAGTTTACTTTTTTTATAATATTTTCTTCATTAATTTTTTCTACAGGATTTAAAGTTAAGAAATAATTTTTTTCAGTCTTAAGATTTTGTAATTTATTAAGCCAATATGTAACACATGTTTTATTTTCTTTTGTAATTGAATTCCAACTTGACCATGCAGATTTTCTTTGAGGCATTAAATTTTTATCTAAATGTAAATAAGCATTATTAGAAACGTATGAAAATTTTGTTAAAATCTCTTTTTCTTCTTTAGTTGGATCGTCTATCATTTTAAGACTTTGGTCTGCGTGAGAAGCTAAAACCACATAATCATAATCTATGTACTCATTGCCAATTGAAACCCTCACATTATTTTCACTTCTTACAATTTTGTTAACTTGATAATTTTTAAAAACTTCACCACTTATTTTGTTAAGGATTTTATTTACATAGGTTCTGCTACGATTAGTAACTGTGTACCATTGTGGTCTATCTTTTAATTTAAATAATCCATGATTTATAAAAAAATTTAAAAAAAGTTTTAAAGGCATATCTTTTGCTTTTTCAAAGGGCATAGACCATATAGCTGCTACCATTGGAATAATATGATACTCAATAAAGTAATTTGATAATTTTGATTTATTTAAATATCCACCTAATGTTTCTTCAGTAATATTTTGGCTAAGAAGAAATGGAGCTCTTTTGTAAAAACCAATTATTTCATTAATCATTTTTAAAAATTTAATATTGAACAAGTTTTTTTTGTTTGCAAATATTGCGTTTAAATTGCTTCCACCATATTCTACATTTGTGTTTTTAATAGAAACAGCGAAGGACATGTTGCTTTTTTCAAACGGAACATCTAATTCCTGAAAAAATTTTATTAAGTTTGGGTAAGTTAATTCATTAAAAACAATGAATCCTAAATCAACTGGTGTAACTTTATTATCTTCTTTAATATCATAAGTATAAGAATGACCTCCAAAATGATCATCTTGTTCAAATAAATCAACTTTATGTTTTTTTGAAAGATAATATGCTGCAGAGAGACCTGAAATCCCTGAACCAATTACTGCAATTTTCATTATTTATACTTATGCAGCTTCATCTTTATATTCATCCATAGAAGGACATGAACATACAAGATTACGATCACCGTATACATTGTCTACTCTTGCTACAGGAGCCCAATATTTATTATTTTTTACGTATTCAGTTGGAAAAGCTGCTTCTTCTCTTGAATAAGCATGTTTCCACTCAGTTGAAGCTAGTTCAACATAAGTATGAGGAGCATTTTTAAGAGGATTGTCTATTTTGTCAAATTTAGACGATTCAACCAGATTAATTTCTTTTTTAATTTTAATGAATGCATTACAAAATTTATCTATTTCCTCTAAATTTTCACTTTCTGTTGGCTCAATCATAATTGTACCAGCAACAGGCCATGACATAGTTGGTGCGTGGTAACCAAAATCAATTAATCTTTTTGCTAGATCCTCTTCCGAGATCCCTGAGCTTGCTTTAATTGGTCGAATATCAATTATGCATTCGTGCGCAACATTGCCATTTTTGCCAGTATAAAGAACTTTATAATCTTTAGATAATTTTTTTGAAATGTAATTAGCGTTTAATATTGAAACTTGTGAAGCTTTTTTCAACCCTTCTGCACCCATCATCTTAATGTACATCCAAGATATTGGAAGTATACTTGAGCTACCCCAAGGAGCGGCTGAAACAGCTCCCATTCCATTCTTAGGACCAGCTTCTTTAATGATTTCATGTGTCGGTAAAAAATCAGCTAAATGCTTAGCGCAAGCAATCGGACCCATTCCTGGTCCGCCACCACCGTGAGGTATGCAGAATGTTTTATGTAAATTAATATGGACAAACATCAGGTCCAAATTTTCCTGGTTTGGCAATACCCACAAGTGCGTTTAAATTAGCTCCATCCATATAAACTTGTCCGCCTTGCTTATGAATGACATCACAAATTTCAATGATTTTTTCCTCAAATACTCCGTGAGTAGAGGGATATGTAACCATTAATGCAGCTAAATCATTTGAGTATTTTTCAGCTTTATTTTTAAGATCGTCTATGTCAACGTTTCCATCTTCGTCACAATTGACAACAACCACTTTCATCCCACACATTTGAGCACTGGCTGGATTAGTTCCATGAGCTGAGTCTGGGATAAGACAAACGTTACGATTTTCTTGTTTATTATTCTTATGGAATTTTCTTATTGTCATAAGACCTGCATATTCTCCTTGGGCCCCAGAGTTAGGCTGCAAAGAGACTGCGTCATATCCTGTAATTTCTTTTAAATCATTTATTAAATCATTAAATAGAATTTTATATCCTTCCATTTGATTTGTAGGGACAAAAGGATGTGGAAGTGAAAACTCCTTCCAGGTGATAGGAATTAATTCTGCTGTTGCATTAAGTTTCATCGTACAAGATCCTAAAGCGATCATTGACCTATTTAGAGCAATATCACAATCTTCGAGTTTCTTTAAATATCTGAGCATTTCAGTTTCAGAATGATATTTGTTAAAAACTGGATGAGTTAAGTATTTTGAAGTTCTTAAAAGATTTTTTGGAAGATTATTTAGCTCTACCTTAACGTCTTGTTTTATTATTTTAGAAATTCCAAATATTTTTAATAATATATTAACGTCATCAAGTTTTTTTGCTTCGTCAAAAGCAACTGATAAATGCTCCTCATCAACTTTTCTTAAATTAATATTTTCTTTTAATGCAGCATCATAAATAGAATTTGTTTTTTTATTAGTTTTAATCGTAACGGTATCGAAGAAATAATTTGATAAAATATTGTAACCACCAGCTTTAATATTATCAGCAAAAATTTTAGCTAATTTAGAAGTTCTATTAGCTATTTTTAATATTCCTTCTGGTCCATGATAAATTGCAAAAGCAGCAGAAATGATAGCTAATAAAGCTTGAGCAGTACAAATATTGCTTGTAGCTTTATCTCTTCTAATGTGTTGCTCTCTAGTTTGTAAAGAAAGTCTGTAAGCTTTTTTTCCGTGTCTATCTTTTGATACACCTATAATTCTTCCAGGCATTGATCGTTTAAATTCTTCCTTAGTTGCAAAAAATGCTGCGTGCGGACCACCATATCCCATTGGGATACCAAATCTTTGGGCGCTACCTACAGCGATGTCAGCACCTAGTTCTGCTGGAGTTTTTAATCTAGCTAGCGCCAATAAATCACAAACCAAAATTGCTTTTCCATTTTTTTTATGTATTTGACTAATACTTTCACTTGGATCATTTATCTCACCTAAAGTACCAGGGTATGATAAAACTCCACAAATTATATCTTCATCAATTTTTTTAAGTTCTGTTTTTTCATTACCTATAATTAGTTCCAAACCAAAAGGATTTGTTCTTGTTTTAATAAGATCAATCGTTTGAGGATTACAATTACTTGAAATAAATATTTTTTTTGAATTAGTCTTATCTAATCTCTGGCTTAATCCAACTGCTTCTGCTGTTGCTGTTGCTTCATCTAATAAAGAGGCATTAGCAATATCCATACCTGTTAAGTCAATTATTGATTGTTGAAAATTTAGCAGCATTTCAAGTCGACCTTGCGCTACTTCAGGCTGGTAAGGTGTGTAAGAAGTATACCATCCAGGATTTTCTAAAATATTTCTTAATATTACATTGGGTGTAATAGAATTATAATATCCCATTCCAATAAAATTTCTAAAGATCTTATTTTTTTAGATATAGATTTTAATTTTTTCAAAGCATCATTTTCTGACATTGGTTGATCAATTTTAAATCATCTTTTAATAAGATTTTTTCGGAACAGTATTTTCCATTAGATCTTCTAGTGTTTTATATCCAACTGTATTTCAACATTTTAGATTGCTCTTCTTCAGAAGGACCAATATGTCTTTTAATAAATTCTTTTGAATTATCGTCAATCATTAGCTAGGGTTCTCCGCACAGAATTTATCGTAATCTGATTTATTCATTAATGTGTCAAATTCAGATTTATCTTTTACTTTTATTTTAAAAAACCAACTTGCTCCCTCAGGATCAGAGTTTACATTTCCTGGGTCATCAACAATTGATTTATTCCCTTCTAAAATTTCTCCTGAGATTGGAGAATAAACATCACTAGCTGCTTTAGTGGACTCAACGACAGCGGCTTGGCCATCCTTCTCAACTGTTTTACCTGGTTCAGGAACTTCAACAAAAACAATGTCTCCTAACATTTCAGTAGCATGTTTTGTAATACCCACTGTTGCAGTATCACCATCAAGTGAAACCCACTCATGTTTTTTTGAAAATTTTTTCTCACTCATCGTTTACTCCTTTGTTATTTAACATAACTCTTCTTAAAAAATGGAAGTTCAGAAACTTTACCCCCATGTTTCTTTCCTCTCACCTCTAATTGAATTTTTGTTCCAATTTCTGCGTATTTTGTATTTATATAACCCATTGCAACTGGCGCGTTTACGCTAGGACCAAAAGTTCCACTAGTTATTAATCCAATCTCTTCTCCACTTTCAGAAAAAATTTTTGTATTTTCTCTGGCAATGACTCTTCCTTCAGGCAAAATACCAACTCTTTTTTTTTCACTACCATTTTCAATTAATTTTTTAATTTTATCCCAACCATTAAAGCCACCTTCTTCTCTTCTTCTCTTAGCTATTGCCCATTTTAAATTAGCTTCAATTGGATTAATTTTTTCATTTAAATCGTGACCATATAAACATAGTCCAGCTTCAAGTCTTAATGTATCTCTAGCTCCTAATCCTACAGCATTTACTTTGTTTTCTTTAAAAAATGAAATAAGTTTTTCAACTTTGTTATTAGGAATAGATATTTCAAAACCATCTTCACCAGTGTATCCTGATCTAGTTATATATAGGTTTTCATTATCAAATTTAAAATTATCACCAGTCATAAACTTTAAATTTGAAACACCAGGTACAAGTTTTTCTAAAATCTCAACTGCTTTTGGTCCTTGTAATGCTATTAAAGATAAATCATTATTTAAAAAATACTTGTGATCTTTGTTTAAAAATTTTTCGATTTGTTTTACATCGTTCTCTTTACATGCTGCATTTAAAATAATACAAAATCCTTTAGAAGTTTTTGTAATAATTAAATCATCTATAATTCCTCCATTATTGTTTAGTAAGAAAGAATATTTAGAATGATTTAATTTTAAAGATTTAAGATCTGCTGGAATAATTTTTTCTAAAGCATTAATTAATGTTTCGTCTCCCTCTAAAAAAAACTGTCCCATATGAGAAACGTCAAAAAAACCAGCGTATGATCTTGTTGAAATATGTTCTTTTACAATTCCATCTTTATATTGAATTGGCATTTCATAACCTGCAAAGGATACAAACTTAGCACCAAGATCTTTATGGTAATTGTATAAAGCTGTTTTTTGTACTTCCATAATAACTCTTTTCAAACCCCATCTGTCTATGTACCTGAGAGATTTAATCCTTCGGTGAGGCTAAAGCCTGCTTTCCAGAGTTATTACGGTAACGGTCCTTTTGCCTGAGAGTTTCCGGGGTGGTTGCTCCTTCGGCGCCAAATATTGGTCTCTCCCGTCACAAGTGGACTTTCATCGAAAAGACCCAAAATGTCAAATGTAATTATTAGGATGTGACTTTATTTTTATCAAAGCTTTTAAGTATAATTGCAGTAATTATTACACATCCTCCAATAAGCACACTTAAAGGTGGTATCTCATTAAGGAATAACCATACCCATACAGGGGCAAATAAAGTCTCGGTTAACATTAATAGACCGATCGTAGTTGAAGGAGTCGTTCTTGATCCAATAGTGATACAGATAAATCCAAAAGCAAGTTGAGGAACTCCGAGAAAAAAGCCCATTAAAATATCATGACTAGTAAATACAAATGACTCGGAAAGAATTAATCCATAAATGATACTAAAAATTCCTGAGTAAAAAATTGCAGGTACCATATCTAAATTTTTATTTTTCCTGATGATCATTACTAATATTGAAAAATTTATTGGAATCGCTAATGCAACAATATTTCCTAAAAAGGAACCAGTTGAAAGAGAGTCTCCAACCATTATAGTAATTCCTCCCATAGCTAATACGATTGAAAAGAAACTTATTAATGAAACTTTCTCTTTTAAATAAAAATAACCAAAAATTGCTAAAAACATTGTTTGAGTGCTTATAATGAATACAACATTAGCAACTGTAGTGATGCTCATCGAAACTACGAATGCGATAAAACTTAAAGACATTACAAAGTCCTCCAAGCACTGCGGGAAAACCAGCATCTTTTATAATCTTAATTGTATTTTTTTTGTAAGTTGCAATTAAAAAAATCATTAATGCAATCATAAAAAAAACAGATCTTAATAATAAGATTTGCCAAACAGTTGCTTCCTCGAATGATCTAATTATAAAACCACCCCAGCTTAAACAAAATCCTCCAAACAAAAGAAGGATGTACCCTGGAATTTGATATAGAAATTGCATTTAAAACTTTCTTAAGATCTTATTAAAATAAAACTTTAATGTTAATGATCTTAATATCATAAAACTCATAAGTGAAAACCATAATCCATGATTACCAAAATATTTAGTCAAATAAATAGAAATAATAATGAAGCTAGTAACAGAAATTATCATAGCGTTTCTCATTTCTTTTGTTTGTGAAGCTCCTATAAAAATTCCATCAAGTTGATAACAGAATGATGCAATTGGTGGAATTATAATTACCCATAAAAAATGTTTATAAGAAATAAATCTTAATAATTCTATATCTGTAATAATATTAATTATTTGTTTGAAAAAGATTATGTAAACAAACGATACTATTAATGCAGTAATAAAACTAATTTGAATAGAGTTTTTTACAACAGATAAAAAAGAATTTTTTATTTTTCTACCAATAGTGAAACCTACTATGCCTTCAGTAGAAAACGCATAAGCATCTAAAAAGAAAGCTGCTAATATTATAAATTGCATGAGTATAGTATTTACAGCTAAATAGTCTTCTCCAAATTTTGAACCTAAGTAAGTGACCCATAAAAATGAAAAAGTTAAAAACAAAGTTCTTATAAAAATGTCTAAATTGATATTAAATAATCTTATAAGCTTTGATTTAATAACAATTTTTTCAAATCTAGGTATTAATTTAAATTTTTTAATTATAAATCGGTAAGTAAATAAACTGAAAATAATTACTGTTATAAAACTTGCAAATAAAGTTCCAAGAGCAACACCAAATACATCTAAGATTATAAGATAAAACTAAAACAGAACTAAAAACTATATTCAAAATAGATAAAGTTACTATCATGAAGCTAGATATCTTAGTTTTTTGTATTCCAAGATAAAATCCAACTAAAATATAGATTGCTAACTCTGCTGGGACTGAAAAAACTCTTACATTTAAATAAGTATTAATTAATTTTTGTGTTTCTAAAGATGTATTAAAAAAATGTTGAATAGAAATATTTATTAAAGGTTTTAAAATTATAATTACTAAAGCTATCACCATAGCAATTACAAAATTTCTTAATAATGTTCTTACAATTTCTCTATAATCACCTCTACCGTAAGCTTGAGAAACAATTCCAACGGTACCCATTCTTAAAAAACCAAAACTCCAAATAACCATAGTCATTACTGATGTAGCGATGCTCGTTGCAGCTAAATATTTTGTTTCTCCAAGATTTCCCATTAAACCGGTATCCACAATTCCAACTAAAGGAATAGCTAAGTTTGAAAAAAACACTGGAATGGACAATAAGATGATTTGTTTTTTTGAAAATTTTGTTGAATATTTTGCTAATTTCATTTTTCTGCTTTAAAATACACAATTATGCTTATATACACCTCTTAGGACAATGTTAGAGCAATTATTTATTACCTTTCAAATACTTATAATCGATGTTGTGATGGCCGCAGATAATGCCATCATAATAGGTCTTATTGCTGCAAACTTTGCACCTGATAATAGAAAAAAAATTATCGCATTAGGTGTAGCAGGAGCTTTTATTTTTAGAATATTTTTTGCAACTGGTGCAAATTATATATTTGAATTTCCTTGGGTAAAAATTTTAGGTGGTTTACTTTTAATTTGGGTAATAAATAATTTAAGACAAGATTTTTTTGGTCAAAATAAAATTAGATCTCCACAATTAAAATCAAAAGAACCAAAAAGTTTCGGTACTGGTGTGTATCAAGTTTTGATCGCCGATTTAACATTAAGTTTTGATAACGTATTAGCTGTAGTAGCTGCATCTAAAGGAAATTTTCATATAATGGTAATTGGTTTTTTATTATCTGTATTTTTAATAGCTACACTTGCAAGTTATTTTGCAGATTTTATAAAAAGACATCAATGGCTTGGCTATTTAGGTTTAATTGTAATTTTAATCATAGCTTTACAATTAATAATTGGTGGTCTTGTAAACTACGAAGTTCTATCAATTAACGAGAAATTTAAATTCTTATTCGCAATATGATAGATTTTTGCGTTCTAGGGTCAGGGATTGCTGGCTCTACAATTGCAAATCTTTTATCTAAAAAATACTCAGTTCATGTCTTCGATAAAGCAAGAGGCCCTGGCGGAAGATCATCAAATAAAAGATTCAAAAATAATTTAAGCTTTGATCATGGAGTTCAATATATATCTCCAAAATCAAAACTATTTATTAAATACATTCAAAAACTTTATAAGAATAAAATATTAAAAAGTTGGGATGGTAATCATTTAGATTTTACTTTTGAAAAAAAACCTTTTTCAACAAAATATATAGGTAGAAAAGCTAATAATGATTTAGTTAAATATAATTTAAAAAATATCAAACAATCATTCGCATCTCCAATTGAAAAAATTGATTTTAAAAAATATTTTTGGGAAATTACTTTAAAAAATAAATCAAAACATCAATTTAAATCATTAATAATAACTTGTCCTTTTCCTCAATTAAAAAAATTAGCAAAGAATTATTTAGATAAAAATATCCTAAAACTTAAAGTTCAAATGCAACCTAATATTACGGTAATGCTAGCTTTAAAAAATCAAAAAACTCTTCCTATTAGTTCGATAAAATTTAATGATGATATTTTAGCTTGGGCTGCTAATGAAAATAGCAAAAAAAGATTTAAATCCAAAATAAATTTATGGACTCTTCAGGCCACACTCAAATGGTCAAAAAAAACTATCAACAAATATAAAAATGATAAATCAATTATGAATCAATTGATAGCACGCTTTATAAAATTAACAGGATTTGAAAAAAATAAAATAATTTTTAAAAGAATTCATGGTTGGAAATATTCATATAATTATGAGAAAACACCTTACTTAAGTATTTGGAATAAAAAAATTAATTTAGGTGTTTGTGGAGATTGGTTAAATGGACCGAAAGTTGAAAATGCCTGGCTAAGCGCTAATGATCTTGCAAAAAAAATAAAATAATTAGAAAATACCTTTACTGCTTTTAGATTTATCTTTTATTGAACTTTTAACCTCTACATTTAAACCCATTAAATCTTTAGCTTTTAATTTAGGAAGATTTTGTACAAGTTTTAAAAATCGCTCTGACTCTTTTTTAGAAATTATCCCATCAGTTAAAGTTTTGAATTTATTAATATATTCTTTTCGTGTAAAAGGTCTTTTTCCTGCTGGATGAGCATCAGCAACATTTATTTCCTCTGAAATAGTAGATCCATCTTTCATGCTTATTATTACTTTTCCACCAAAACATTTATTATCAGGATTTGGATCGTGATACTTTTCTGTCCATCTTGCATCTTCTCTTGTTGAAATTTTTTGCCAAAGTTCAACTGTGCTTTTTCTTTGTGCTCTTTGAGGAGTATAGGATTTCACATGGTGCCACGCACCATCTTCAAGAGCTACGGCAAAAATATACATTATAGAATGATCTAAAGTTTCCCTACTTGCTTTTGGATCCATTTTTTGAGGATCATTTGCTCCAGTTCCGATTACGTAATGAGTATGATGACTAGTTTCAATTACAATATTATCAATGTCACTAACATTAGAAATCTTTTTATGTAAGGCTTCTTGCTAGATCAATTAAAGCTTGGGATTGATATTCTGCTGAATGTTCTTTTGTATAAGTTTCAAGAATTGCTCTTTTAGGCTCATTAACATTAGGTAATGGAACTGTATATTCTTTGTCTGGTCCTGATAAAACATAAGCAATTACACTATCTTCTCCCTCATATATTGGAGATGGAGCACCCTCACCTCTCATACATCTATCAACAGCCTCTACCGCAAGCTTACCGGCATGAGCAGGTGCAAAGGCTTTCCAGCTAGAAATTTCTCCTTTTCTAGATTGTCTTGTTGAAACAGTTATATGTAATGCTTGCTGAACAGATTGATAAATTAGATCTGTTTTTAAATTTAATAAACTTCCTAAACCAGCAGCAACGCTTGGTCCTAAATGAGCTATATGATCAATTTTATGTTCATGTAAGCAAATACCTTTAACTAAATTAACTTGAACCTCATAACCTGTGAGTATTCCCTTAATTAAATCTTTACCATTACATCCTTTTTGTTGAGCAACTGCTAGGATTGCAGGAATATTGTCACCTGGGTGACTATAGTCTGCTGCTAAAAAAGTGTCGTGATAATCTAGTTCTCTCACAGCAGTTCCGTTGGCCCATGCAGCCCATTCACAATCCACTTTAATTTTTGGATTTAAACCAAAAACAGTAGCACCTGATTTTCTAGAGTGAGCTAAAGCCATTGCTCTCGCTGAAACAACAGGTCTTCTATTAAATGAAGCGATAGCAACTGAAGCATTATCAATTATTCTATTGATAACCATATCAACTGCATCTTTATCTATTTTTGCTTTATCTGATGCGATCTCTGCGATTTTCCAGGCTAATTGATCTTTTTTTTTTAGATTTGATTTTGATGGATGAACTTTTACTTTTATATCTCTCATTTAGTTGGCAAGCATATTTCTTAAAACATACTGCAAAATTCCTCCATTTTTGTAGTACTCAACTTCATTAGCGGTATCAATTCTACAAAGCATTTGAATTTTTTTACTAGTTCCGTCTTGATATTTAATTTCACAAGTTACTTCTTGTCTTGGTTTAACACCTTTATCAATATTAATAACCGAAACTAATTCTGCTCCTGTAATATTTAATTTTTTACGGTCAAAACCTTCTTTAAATTGAAGGGGCAAAACTCCCATTCCAATTAAATTCGATCTATGAATTCTCTCAAAACTTTCTGCTAAAACAGCTTTAATTCCTAAAAGTTTAGTTCCTTTAGCTGCCCAATCTCTTGATGAACCTGTTCCGTATTCTTTTCCAGCTATTACAAC
The DNA here is from genome assembly GCA_038142265.1 of Candidatus Pelagibacteraceae bacterium. Taxonomy (GTDB): domain Bacteria; phylum Pseudomonadota; class Alphaproteobacteria; order Pelagibacterales; family Pelagibacteraceae; genus HIMB114. The sequence continues at coordinate 44,447 of JAYQJR010000005.1, forward strand.
TAAATCATTGTTTTTTTTTTGTATTCCATTGCAGCTTCATAAACGCTCATTACTTTTCCATCTGGCTGTAACGTTGTAAATCCACCTTCAGTACCAGGAGCCATTTCATTTCTAATTTTTATATTTCCAAAAGTTCCTCTCATCATTACTTCATGATTTCCCCTTCTCGCACCATATGAATTAAAATCTTTTTGTTGTATTTGATGCTTCATAAAATAATCGCCTGTTGGACTTTCTTTTTTAATACTTCCTGCTGGTGAAATATGATCTGTTGTTACTGAGTCAGCTAACAATAAAAGAATTCTAGCATCATTGATTGGTTTAAAACCTTCTGGTTTGTCAGGTAAATCATCAAAAAATGGTGGTCTTTTTACATACGTAGAATTTGCTTCCCAGTTATAAATATCACTATCTGTTGTGTTAATAGCTTGCCATTCTTTAGGTCCTTCTGAAACATTTGAATATCTTTGTTTAAACATATCTGCATTCAAAGAACTTAACATTAAATCTTCAATCTCTTTATTGCTTGGCCAAATATCTTTTAAGAAAACATCTTTACCATCTTTATCTTTTCCAAGAGCAGACTTATACATATCAAAATTCATGTTACCTGCTAAAGCATAAGCAACAACAAGCGGAGGTGAAGCTAAGTAATTAGCTTTTACATCTGGATTAATTCTTCCTTCAAAGTTTCTATTTCCAGATAAAACTGAAACAGCGTAAAGATCATTTTTATTTATTGCATCTGATATATTTTGATTTAAAGGTCCAGAGTTACCAATACAAGTAGTGCAACCATAACCCACTAAATTAAAACCAAGTTCATCTAAATATTTATTTAAACCAGCTTTTTCCAAATAGTCTGTAACAACTTGCGAGCCAGGAGCTAAAGAAGTTTTTACCCAAGGTTTAACTTTTAATCCTTTTTCATGAGCTTTCTTCGCTAAAAGACCTGCACCAATCATTACGCTTGGGTTAGAAGTATTTGTACAAGATGTTATTGCTGCAATTACTATATCACCATCTTTAACATTAAAGTCAGTACCTTCAACTTTGGCTTCGATAGCCTTATCTCTTTTTGCATTTTCTTTATAAACTTTTGCAAAAGCAGTTGAAGCCTCTGTAAGTAAAACTTTATCCTGTGGTCGTTTAGGTCCAGAAATGCTTGTTACTACACTGCTAACATCTAAAGAAAGAGTATCGGTAAACACAACATCATTGCTTGCCCAAAGCCCTTGTTCTTTTGAATATTTCTCGACTAAGTGATATTGTTTCTTGATCTCTTCCAGATAATTTTAAATATTTAAGAGTTTCATCATCTACTGGGAAGAAACCACATGTAGCTCCATATTCAGGGGCCATGTTTGCAATTGTTGCTCTATCAGCTAAAGTTAAATTTTTTAAACCTTCACCATAAAATTCTACAAATTTTCCAACCACACCTTTTTTTCTAAGCATTTCAACAATGATTAAAACTAGGTCTGTTGCAGTTGTTCCTTCTTTTAATTTTCCTTTAAGTTCAACTCCAATAACTTCTGGAATTAACATTGAAATAGGCTGACCTAACATTGCAGCCTCTGCTTCTATTCCACCAACACCCCAACCTAAAACAGATAAACCATTGACCATAGTAGTATGACTATCAGTTCCAACTAAAGTATCTGGATAAGCATATAAATCATTTCCACTTTTTGATGACCAAACAACTTTGGATAAATATTCTAAATTTACTTGGTGACAAATCCCTGTCCCAGGAGGTACAACTCTAAAATTATCAAATGCTTTCTGACCCCATTTTAAAAATGAATAACGCTCACCGTTTCTTGAAAATTCTCTTTCAACATTTTGATTAAAAGATTTTCCTGAAGCATATTCATCTACCATTACAGAATGATCTATAACTAAATCAACAGTAGATAATGGATTAATTTTATCTGGATTTTTATTTTTATCTTTCACAGCATCTCTCATTGCTGCTAGATCGGCAATTGCAGGAATTCCTGTATAATCTTGCAATAAAGTACGTGCTGGTCTGTAAGCTATTTCAGTGTTTGATTTTTTATTTTTAAGCCAATCTTTTAAAGCTAATATTTGTTTTTTATCTACAGTTACATCATCTTCATACCTAAGAAGATTTTCTAATAATACCTTAAGTGATTTAGGAAGTTTTGAAATTCCTTCTAATCCATTTTTTTCTGCTTTTTTTAAATTGAAATATTTAAAATCTTTTCCTGATGAATTGAGAGTTTCAAGTGATTGAAAAGAATTTTTACTATTAAATTTCATGCGCTATACATAGAACAAAATCACACAAACGATAAGTAAAAAAGACATTGTATAATTAAAATTCTTAATAAATTTATCACTTGTGGCGAATTTTCTCATGTATTTTCCCATCAAACACCAGCCTGTTTGACTTCCAACAGCCATTAAAAACCATAGAATAGTTAAAACAATTGAGTCTCTTAAATAATTATTTTCCGTATCAACAAATAAAGAAATTGAAGTTAAACCAACAATAATGCTTTTAGGATTTACGAATTGAAAAAAAAAAGTATTTAAAAAAGTTACTGGTTTTGGATCAAGTTTTTTATCTTTAGTTTGTCCTGCAAAAGATAATTTATACGCCATATATAAAAGATAAATTGATCCTAAAATTTTAATAATAGTTTGAATAAATGATATTTTTGAAAAATAGCTCCTGAAGTTAATTGCAAAAGTATAATTAAAAGTGTCCATCCGATAATGACACCAAGCATTGTTGGAATAGCTTTTCTAAATCCAAAATTAAAAGCTGTATAAGATGTCATGATATTATTTGGTCCAGGAGAAAAAGGCTGTTGCAATCCCAAATAGGATTAATGGAAAAAGTTGAGATGTAAATTTAATGTTCTGCTCTAAATCTATTATGACAAGCTGAACAATTGCTCCACATTAATTTTTTTTGTATTGCTCTAAGATCATCAGCAGTGTCAATTGCTTTTGCAAGTTTGATCATATCATCTGAAGCTTTTTGCATTAAAGCATTAAACTCATCTTTGTTTTCCCAAATACTTGGAAGTGCTTCCGTTTTAAAACCTTCTTTTGTATTTTCAGGGAAATAATCCAATAATTTTTTATAGTTATCTGAAATTTTTTTCATTAAAGGTTTTGCCTCTTCAATTTTTTTAGATTTCAATAATATAGATATTTTTTTTGCATTTTGATAATTTTCACTAAACATAGCTTTTCTACCTTTTATGATTTCTTCTACAGTCATAGCGTTTGCAGAAAAGGGAAAGCTCATGAAAAAAATAAAAATAATTGTTTGTATTATTTTTATTTTTTGTTTCATAAGTTTTATATTGTCATAATACTGAAGATTTCCCATCTTTAAGTTGATAAATAACATAGGGTTCATCTTTATCACCTGGCATTCCTGGTGTGCCAATCGGCATTCCAGGCAAAGCTATACCATCAATATCAGGTTGCTCTTTTAATAATTTTTCAACCGCTTCAAAAGGGACATGTCCTTCAATAAAGTATTTACCCATAATAGTAGTATGGCAAGACTGCATTTCTACTGGGATGTTATATTTTTGTTTTATTGTATGAAGGCTTCTCATATCTGTTTGTTTAAAATTTTTTTCTTCTAAAAATCCATAACCATAGCAACACTGATGGAATTTATAGTTTTTAAAAACTTTGACAATTGTTTTTGTTAATATTGGCTAAATCATTTTTTTTATCTTTAAAAAAATTTTTAAGATACTAAAAAAGATAAAAATAAAAAAAGTGGAGAAAATTTAATTTTTTTATTTTTTAAATATGGATTTAATCAAGAAATTTTAAATTAGCTGAAAAAGATAGTTTTTTTATGATTGTTCCATTATTTATTTATTGCTTAAATATCTTCTTAATAGCGCTTGTTGGATTTTGCATATCTTTGAATTTTCTGATTATTATTCATCATTTTGTTTTTAGTTGGAATAAAATTTTATTTTATTTAACTTAAATTAAAATTTTTTAATGGCAAGCTTCTGAAACTTTAGAAAATCTCCAATAATTATATGGCCAAGGAGTGACAAATCCTACAGCTAAGCATTATTGGAACAACCCACCATGTTAAAATAGCTCCTCCAGTTAAAAAATAATCAGTGGAATTCATTGCAATTTCCATATGGGACCATTGAAATTAAACTCATTCCAACAGCTGTTTTAAAAGCTATTTTTAAAGAAAAATTTTGTCTTAATAAGATAATTGTTTCTAAAATTATACTTGTAATTAAGCCGTTAATTATTGCCAAAATCATTATTCCAAGAATTGGAAATGGTATTTTAGATAATTGAAAAAATAAAATAGTTCCAAAATCACCTATAGAACATCCGAGTAAACACCAAAATGTATTTTTTGCACTTCTAGACCAAGTGTGTTTACAGCTCCAATGGAATGTTTCAGAACTCATGATAAAAAATTTGCAAAATACTTATGAATGAAAAAACCTAAAGTTAACAGTAGTATTCCAGATCACCATAGATCATCCAAAAATTCATATTAAATTGTTTAGCTAAGAAAAAAGAAAAAAGGAAAAAAATAAATAGCTGTTGGTAAAATTAAAATACTTTTCGCGTACAAAATTGTTTTTTCAACACTATTTGTTCAAAGTAAACAAAGGCAATTGCAATTAATGAAAAATAAAGGCAATTATAAAACCCGCCATCCTAGGATTTTGACCAGCAAGCCAAGATGAGAAGGCTATAATTAATCCAGCAAGTAAAGCTTTTAGTGCAAATATCATTTAAGCAATATCTAAACCATTATCAGTTTTCTGAGATGGGTGCACTAAGACAACTTTTCCGTCTTTTTCAATTGCCCCAAGTACTAAAACTTCTGATACAACGCCAGCTATATTCTTTGTTGGAAAGTTACAAACTCCTATTACTTGTTTGCCTACTAAACTTTCAGCATTGTAGTAATGAGTAATTTGAGCTGAAGATTGTTTAATTCCAATCTCTTTTCCAAAATCAACTTTAACTACTAAAGAAGGTTTTCTTGCTTTTTCATTTACTTTTACTTCTAAAACAGTTCCAACTTTAATCTGCACTTTCTTAAAATCATCATAAGTTATTTCCATAATTTCCTTTCTATAAATAAAAAAGGGGGCCTAAGCCCCCTTTTAAATTAGTTAAGCAATTGGATTACAGTTGTTTGTATTTACCTTTGCTCCACTCATAAAATACATAACCTGGTAAGCTCACGTCACCTTTTCTGTCAAAGCTTAGTGAACCGATTACAGTATCAAACTTACCTTTTCTCATTACTTTAAGAACTTTAGCAGGATCGTTTGTTCCGGCTTGATTAGCAGCTTGTTCGAATACTTGTAACGCAGCATATGAATAAAGAACATAACCTTCTGGCTCAATACCAGCAGCTTTAAATTCTTTTACAACACTTGCAGCAGCAGGGTTATTTCTTGGATCTGGAGAGAAAGTCATTAAAGTACCTTCACCTGCATTTCCTGTAATATCCCAATATTCAGCCGTTACTAATGCATCTCCACTGATTAATTTAGTTTTCATACCTTGATCTCTCATTTGTCTTACGATCAAACCACCTTCAGTGTGGTAACCACCAAGATATACTGCATCAATGTTATTTGATTTTAGTTTTGAAACTAAAGCAGAATAGTCTTTTTCACCTGCTGTATAAGCTTCGTACATAGCGTCTTTAAGGCCAGCTTTCTTCATATTTTTTCTAGTCGCATCTGCTAAACCTTTTCCGTAAGCAGTTTTGTCATGAAGGATAGCTACTTTTTTACCTTTGTAGTTGTCAGCTAAGAATTTACCAGCAACTTCACCTTGCTGATCATCTCGACCACAAACTCTAAAAGTATATTTTCCACCTTTATCCGTTAACGCTGGATTTGTTGAAGCTGGTGAAACTTGAATAATTCCTTCTTCATTGTAAACCGCAGAAGCTGGAATTGAAGAACCAGAGCAGAAGTGACCTGCAACGTAAGCTACACCTTGACCAGCAAATTTGTTGGCTACAGCAACAGCTTGTTTAGGATCGCAAGCATCGTCTCCGATTTCTAATTTAACTTTCTCACCATTAATTCCACCTTTTTTATTAACGTGCTTTAACCACATTTCAGCACCAGCTTTTAACTGAGCACCAAATGAAGCGTACTGACCTGACATAGGTCCAGCAGAAGCAACAACAACGTCAGCTTTAGCTGATACTGTTGCAAGCATTAATGTTCCGGCAATTAATGAAAGAAGTTTATTGAACGTTCTTAACATATTATTTCCCTTTGTTGTTAATTAATTAATTATTGATATTGAACACCTTAATTACAATCTTGTAAATATGAAAAAAAGTTAATTTTTTGCCCCACCTTCGAGATAAGCGGCTTGTATGTCTTTATTTTTGAGCAACTCTTGGCCAGAACCCTTAATGGTCACTTTGCCATTAACTAAAACATATGCTCTGTCTGCAAGCTCTAAAGCTTTTTTAGCATTTTGTTCAACTAAAAAAATAGTAACATTTTTTTCTTTATTAATATTTTTTATTGAAACAAAAATTTGATTAACCAATTTAGGTGCTATTCCTAGTGAAGGTTCATCTAATAAAAGCACTTTGGGTTTACTCATTAAAGCTCTTCCAATGGCTAACATTTGTTGTTCTCCTCCTGAAAGGGTTCCCCCTCTTTGAGTTTTTCTATCACTTAATACAGGAAATAAATCATAAACTTCCTTAATATCATTTTCAAAATACTTCCCTTTTTCGTTTGCATGAGCTCCTAATCTTAAATTTTCTTCTACGGTTAATCTTGAAAAAATTCTTCTTCCTTCTGGTACTTGGCAAATACCCATATCAACAATTTTGTGGGGTTGTTGGTTTTCAATATTTTCACCGTTGAAAACTATATTTCCTCTTTTAGCTTTATTCACTCCGCTTATAGTCATAAGCAAAGTTGATTTACCTGCTCCGTTAGAGCCGATTAAAGAAACAATTTCACCATCATTCACGTCAAGATCAACTCCTCTCAAAGCTTGTATCTTGCCGTAAAAAGTTTCAACATTGGAAATTTTAAGCATTATTCATCTACTCCTAGGTAGGCTTCGATAACCTCTTTGCTATTTTTAGTTTGATCAGCTGTTCCTTCAAATATTTTTTTACCATAATTTAAAACAACAACATGATCAGAGATTCCCATCACTACACTCATGTCATGTTCAATTAATAAAATTCCCGTTTGTTTCTCTGTTTTGATAAATTTTAATAATTTATTTAATTCAGCAGACTCTTTTGGATTTAATCCTGCAGCTGGTTCATCTAAGCACAATAACCTTGGTTCAATACACATTGCACGAACAATTTCTAATTTTCTTTGATCTCCGTAAGGTAGATCACCTGCATTATCATCTGCTCTATGAGTTAAACCAATAATATCTAACCAGTATTTTGCTTTATCAACTGCTAGCTGTTCTTTGTCTCTGTAGGTTTTAAGATTAAGTAAGCCAAATAAAGAATAGCCCGAAGCAACCATTAATTCATTATGTTGAGCGACTAATAAATTTTCAAGAACTGACATTGCTGGGAATAATCTAATATTTTGAAAAGTTCTAGCCACCTTCGCTACATAAGCAATTTTAAAGTCTGTATATTTTCTTAATGAAATTTTGCTATCCTCTTTGTGTAAAAACATTTGACCATTAGTAGGTTTATAAAATCCTGTTAGACAATTAAATACAGTAGTTTTTCCTGCACCGTTAGGTCCAATGATAGAAGTAATTTGATTATTTTTTGCATCAAAACTTAAATCATCAATTGCAGTCAAACCACCAAACTTCATTGTCAAATTTTCTACTGATAATAAATTGCTCATTTCTTATCTCCGTGCATAAGAATAGTTGGTTTTCGATTTGCTAAAATTCCTTTTGGTTTAAACACCATAATTAAAACCATAGCTCCACCAAAAGCGATCATCCTGTATTGCTCTAAATCTCTGAACATTTCTGTAATTCCGATTAAGAAAATTGATGCAAGAACTACTCCAGTTTGTGAGCCCATACCACCTAATACAACAATAGCAACAATGATTGCGGACTCAATAAATGTAAAACTTTCTGGACTTATAAATGCTTGTCGTGTAGCAAAAAATGAACCAGCGAAACCACCAAACATAGCACCAATTGCAAAAGCAGTAAGTTTTGTATTTGTAGGATTTACACCTAAAGATTTGCAAGCGATCTCATCTTCCCTCAAAGCCTCCCAAGCTCTACCAACAGGAAGTTTTCTTATCTTCAGCGTAAAGTAATTTGTAATTAAGGCTAATACTAAAATTAAATAATATAGAAATATTATTCGGTGCATTGTTGAATATTCAAGATTGAAAAACAAATGAAAACTTGTTTCGCCTTCATCTGGAGATCTTTTAAAAGGTAATCCAAAAAAAGATGGTCGTGGTATTCCAGTGATACCATCAGGTCCATTAGTTACTTCATACCAATTAATTAAAATTATTCTTATAATTTCTCCAAATCCTAAAGTAACAATCGCAAGATAATCTCCTCTTAATCTTAAAACAGGAAAGCCAAGTAAAATTCCAAAAAAAGCTGCAAACACTCCAGCTAATGGTAAACAAATCCAAAAAGACCAACCAAAAGTAGTTGCGATTAATGCATATGAATATGCACCAACTGCATAGAAGGCTACATAACCTAAATCGAGAAGACCTGCTAAACCAACTACGATATTTAAACCCCAACCAAGCATGATGTAGGTTAAAATCATTATAGCAACATCCATAAAATATCTGTCGGTAAAAGGTAGAAACGGAAACACAACAGCAAATAAAATTGCAGTAATTGCAAAGTGTTTTGCTTTATCTTCAGTTATCGCTGAAAACTTAGATGTGAACTTTGAAAAAAAAGTAATTTCAGTTTTTCTAGCAGAATTTAAATTAATTAAAAATCGTCCTAAAATACAAAGTCCAACTAATAAAAAAACTACTCCCCATTGAGGAGTGATAAATAAACCTTCTCCTTTAGATGCAGTTCTAAGACCAACTATCGGGCCAAACAAAGCTAAAGCAATTAAGCCTGTAAATAAACTATCTTTAAATGACTGAATGATATCTTTCTTTTCCATTAAACTTTCTCGATATCAGGTTTTCCAAGAAATCCAGTTGGAAAGAAAATTAAAACTACAATTAAAACACTAAAGGCTGCAACATCTTTATATTCAAGTGAAACATATCCAGCCCAGAAGGTTTCTATAAGTCCGATTAACAAGCCACCTAACATTGCTCCGGGCAATGATCCAATTCCTCCTAACACTGCTGCAGTAAAAGCTTTTATTCCAGCTAAGAACCCAATGTAAAAATCAATTACACCGTAATAAAGAACAAACATCATTCCAGCTACTGATGCTAATGAAGAACCAATTATAAATGTAATTGAAATTGTTCTATCTACATTTATTCCTAGCAATGCTGTCATCGTTCTGTCTTGCTCACAGGCTCTTTGAGCTCTACCTAAATCTGTTTTTGTAATAAGATAAGTAAAAATACCCATTAAAATAATTGTTAAGATAACGATAAAAATTTGAAGATAACTTACTGTTACAATAAACTCAGAATTCTTAAAAAATTCTAAACCACCGCTAATCAAAGGCTGCATAGGCTTTACTCTAGCTCCTTGAGCAACTTGCACATAGTTTTGTAAAACAATTGACATACCTAAAGCAGAAATAAGTGGAGCTAATCTGAAAGATCCTCTTAATGGTTTGTAAGCTAATTTTTCAACAGTCCATCCATAACAAGCTGTGAAAAGCATAGCTATTAATAAAACTAAAAGTAAAATAATTGGTAAGGCTACTCCAGTTAAACCAAAAATAATAAATGAAATTAAAGCAACAAAAGCTCCGATCATAAAAATATCTCCATGAGCAAAATTAATCATTCCAATAATTCCATAAACCATGGTGTAACCAATTGCGATAAGTCCGTAGATCGAACCTAAAGTAATCCCGTTAACTAATTGTTGTATAAAATATTCCATGATTTACTTACTTACTCTTTTGTTTACATTTTCAAGAGCTTTGGTGAACTTAGTAAAGAATTTTCCTTTTTTCAATTCATTAAGAACCTGCATATTTAGGCCTTTTGGGGTCTGTGAGTCCGCTACGAGTTTTTTAAATCCTTGAGAGGATTTGTTTAAAGCATCCTGACTTAAAGCTAAAAATAATTCAGCTACATAGGTGTCAGCAAGTTTTTTGTTAATACCTTTTTTACTTAACCATTTAGAACTCGTATTAAGTATCTCATAGTATGTTGCCATTAAAGAAGCAGTAGACCAAAACTTATAGCTTAGTTTTTCATTTCTTACTTCTATAACTTGTCCTAAATGTTTAAAAATATTCTTAGCAAATTTACTTGGCGGACAAACAATAACTGGTCCTTTTTTAATTTCAATTGGAGGTAAAGGTATAGCTCTTACTATATTCTTAATCTTTGTAATTTTTTTAAGTTTATCCAAATTAATTGTTGAAATGAGACTTATTATTTTTTTATTTTTTGAAAATTTTAATTTAGGTAATATTTTATTACCAACATTAGGTGTAACACCCAATAATATTACTGAGGATTTATCTATTATTTCTTGATTATTGTTTAATACTTTTATTTTTCCATAACTTTTAGATAGTTTTTTAGCTATGTTTCTATTTCTTGAAGATATATAAATTCTCTTAATTTTTAGCTTTGATTTAAAAATACCAAAGATAATTGATGATGAAATTTTACCAGTTCCTATAAATCCTAAAATCATGAATGATGCAGAATAACCAAGCTATTCCTTTTAATAAAGAAAATTTTAAACAGATATTTTCAATACCGTTTATATCTGTCATCATAATATCAATACCAAGTGCTATAATAGCTGAATATTTTAATATTCCTTTAGCCTGGTTCTTGGGGCCAATGCTAATAACTTCTTTAGCTTCATTAATGGGTCTTAAAACTAAAATGCCCAGGTTGGTATTATCTTCTATATTAATAATTCTTGGTCTCTATATTGGTAATTACATAGACAAAGATTTATTCAGCCAAATGCAAGATTGGATCTGGACTTCTTTTATCATGCTTAATTTATATAATTTTGAGTGTTCTAATCGTTTCAAAATATCTAGAAAAGTTTTCAAAATATGAAAAGAAAACCTCTATTTTTTCAGCTGCACCAGGTGCATTAGGTCCGTTAATGATATTAGCTGAAGATGCAAAAACTGACTTGAGTCAAGTAGCTACATCTCATCTAATAAGATTAATTATAATAATTACTGTTTTTCCTTTTATCGTGAATAGTTTTTACGACGTGGATAGCATAAATATTTCTGAAGAGATAATTGCTAGTCAAAATTTATACCACTTAATAATTTTGATTGTATCGTCAGTAATTTTAATTTTATTCTTTGAAAAGATAAAAGTTCCTGCTGCTCTGTTGACAGGAACTTTAGTGGCAAGTGGTTTATTGCAAATTACAGAGGTTGCAAGTTATCAAATATCTCCTGACATCATCGATTATTGTTTATTAATTTTAGGTTCTTCGGTGGGGTGTAGATTTGCTGACAAAACTTTTGGTGAAATAGGAAGAAATGCTTTGCATAGTTTTGTAGCGACTTTCTTATTAGTAATATTAGGTGTTGCTGCAGCAGTTGTTGCAGGTTTAATAATTGATAAAAACTTTTTTACTTTATTGCTTTCATATTGTCCTGGAGGAATTTATGAAGTTGCAGTTATAGCAATTTCTTTTGATCTAGATCCAGACTTTGTCGCTTTTCATCATATAATAAGATTACTTATGATTTTATTTACTGTTCCAGTAATATTGAAAATAATTTCTAAAAAAGCCTAAATTAAACTCATCTGTTTTTGACTCATATAGTTCAATTAAGTACAAATTTGTATGGCAAATTTAATTGACTTCTTCTTGGCAGACTTCTTATCTCCGCTTTATTTTTGATTTCAGCGTATAATAAAATCTTTAGTATCGATGGTACAATGAGTTGGATGGAAGGATTTGGAATTCCAGGATTTTTATTATATCCGACTATAGCTTTAGAAATAATTTTACCTTTATTTGTCATCATCGGATATCAAGCAAGAGTTTCTGCGGGTCTTCTTGCAATTTTCTGTATAGCTACTGCATTTTTATTTCACTACGATTTTGTAGATCAAATGCAAACTATCGCATTCCTTAAAAACTTAGGATTAGCTGGTGGATTTTTATTTATCGTAGCTAATGGAACAAAAGATTGGTCAGTAGATAGAGAAAAGAAATACGTTAGATTATAATTTTTTTTTAAAAAAGCTTTTATAAATTTGCCATCCAACAATAAATATTATTGTTAACATTATTACTACAGTTAATGGCCTATCCCACATAAATGACCAAGATCCATCACTTATAAGTAAAGACCTTCTTAAATTTTCTTCCATTAAACCTCCTAATACAAAAGCAAGAATTAATGGTGGCATCGGAAAATCATACAAGCGAAGGATTGTAGCCACTACCGCAATTCCAATCATCATATAAATATCAAAGTTATTGAAAGGACATTAAATAGACACCAGTTAAGGAGAAAAATAAAATTAACGGAATTAAAAAAGTTCTTGGAGTTGCCAAAACTCTTGCAATGTAAGGTATTAATGGAAGGTTAAGTATTAAAAGAACAACCATTCCAATGTACATTGACATAATTACAGACCAGAAAATCTCAGGATTGGTTTGATATAATCTTGGACCAGGTTGAATACCAAATCCTAAAAGAGCTCCAAGCATTACAGCGGTAGTACCGCTTCCTGGTATACCTAATGTAAGTAAAGGCACAAATGATCCAGAACAAGCTGCATTATTTGCAGTTTCTGGAGCAGCTATACCGTTTACACTTCCTTTACCAAATTTTTGTTTTTCTTCATCATTAACAAAATTTCTTTCCATCCCGTAAGCTAAAAAAGAAGCAATAGTTGCACCTGCGCCAGGTAGCACTCCAATAATAAATCCTAAAACTGATGATCTAGGAATTGTAGTAACCATTTTTTTAGTTTCATCTTTATCTAGTTTTATAGACCCTAATTGAGATAACGAAATTTGTTTTGCTGCTTTTGTTGGGTCGTTTGCTTTAAAAATAATTGTTAAAGCTTCACTCATAGCAAAAGTAGCCATAACAACTAAAACGAAACTTATCCCATCTGATAAATTCATATTATCAAAAGTAAATCTAGGTATGTCAGAAAGAGTATCTTGACCAACACTAGCTAACATTAATCCTAGAACAACCATCATCATAGCTTTTAAAAAATTTCCTTTTGATGAAAATGCAGCAACAGCTGTTAAACCTAGGATCATTAAACCAAAATAATCTGGTGATCTAAAAGATAAACTTACTAAAGATAAACTTGGTGCAGCAATTAATAAAAAGATTGCAGATATTGTACCGCCAGCAAAAGAGCTGTAAGCAGCAATAGCTAAAGCTTTACCTGCTTTACCTTGTTGTGCCATGGGATAACCATCAAAAGATGTTGCTACTGTTCCTGGGACTCCTGGGGCATTTAATTAAAATTGAAGAAGTTGATCCACCAAAAACTGCTCCGTAATAAACACCTGCCATTAAAATTAATCCTGTTGCAGGATCAAAACCATAAGTAATAGGTATCATTAGTGCAATTGCAGTCATTGGTCCAAGACCAGGCAGCATTCCGATAATAGTCCCAGAGAAACAACCAATCATTACCATCATTAAATTTTTAAATGATAAAGCTGTTTGTAACCCTATGAGAATTCCCTCAATCATCCCATTATTCCTATATATTTTAAGAAAGGATCACGTAGATAAATATTTAATAATCCATGAAGGAGATACATAAATATTGCAACGAAAGGGAAAGATAAAATGAATATCCAAATCCATTTTCTTTCTCCTAAAATTATGTAAGAAGCAACTAAAAAAATTGAAGTTGAAAGAAAATATCCAGCTCTAAGAATAGTTAAGCCGTATAAAATCATTAAAATAACTAAACCAATTGTTTTTTTATAATCTAAAACCTTTAAATCTACGTTAGTTGGATTTGCCTCTGGTAAAATAATATAGAGTGCAGAAAAAACTATTCCAGCGAAACCTAAATAAATTGGAAATGTCTTAGCATTAAATGGTGCATTTTCATCAAAAGCAAAAACTTGTATTTGATAAGCTGTATATAAATAATAACCTGAAAAAACGAAGAAAAGCAGTGAAATTAATTTGGAAGGACTAATTTTCACTGCTTTTTCTCCAAGTTAACTAACTAGATAACGCCTAGTTTTTTCATTAACTTTGTCATCTCTTTTGTTTGACCTTTTAAGAAACTGTCAAACTTACGTCCTGGGTTTATATATTAACCCAAGCATTTCTTTTTCTTACTGCTTCCCATTCAGGAGTTTTTTGAACATCGCCTAACATTTTTTCGATCTTCTTAACATCTGAACTTGGCATACTCTTAGGAGCAAAGAAACCTCTCCAGTTAACAAACTGAACATCGTATCCTTGTTCTTTTAAGAGTTGGAACTTCTGGAGCATCACCTACTCTTTTAGGAGCTGTAATACCAATAATTCTTACTTGGTCTCTAGCACCCATTACTTCTCCCAAACCAGTTGAAAGAATTTGAGTTTCTCCTGATAAAAGTCCAGCTAAAGCTTTACCACCAGCATCGTAAGGTACGTAAACTACGTCGTTAGGATTTGCGCCAGCTTCTTGAAATGCAAGTGCACCAATTAAATGGTCCATGCTTCCTCTTACAGAACCACCAGCCATTTTAACTGACTTAGGGTTTTTTTTGTAAGCATCCACTACATCTTTAAAGTTTTTGTATGGTGAGTTTTTTGCAACTGCGATTGCACCGTAGTCACCGATTACACCAGCGATTGGCTTAACATCTTTATAAGATAATACACCAGATCCTTTAACATAACCTTTGTGTCTAGTGATTGATCTTAACACTAGAGGTGTTGATTGAACTAGTATAGTTCCCTCAGGCTTCGAATTGATTATGTAAGATAGAGCTTTTCCTCCACCACCACCTGACATATTTTCATATGAAGCGCTTTTTAAAAAACCAGCTTTAGTTAAAGCTTCACCAGTTCCTCTAGCAGTTCCATCCCAACCACCACCAGCACCACCACCGATAACGAAGTGTAACTTATCAATTGCGAAACTAGTTGATGAGATTGAAGTTAAAAGAACAGTTGCGAAAACTAAGCTAATTAATTTTTTCAAATTATTAAACATATTATTTCCCTCTGTTAATTAATTAATTAATTGCGCATATTAAAAATGAATGAAGTGGTAGAGTCAACAACTGTTATTTATAATAATTCTAAATTAATTGAAAAAAGTTCCTCTAATTCTTAATAATTCTCTAGATAACCCAGTATGCTCATTAAATGCTTTTCTTCCATGTAACCAAAAATAATTATTAGAAAAGATTGTGGATCCAACAGGTAATGGAAATACAACTTTGTTTTTACTTTCTTCTAAAGCATCAGAAAGTTTTTGAAGAAATAAACCCTGCTCCATATTTTTTGGTTGTGGAAATTGATCAATATAAGAAATAGTAGGTTTGCCATTTTTATCTTTTGAAAACACAGGATGTTCAACTTTATAATCTACATTTTTACTTTTAGGTGATCCCCATATAAAGTTCTGTTGTCCTACTAGTCATTGCTTAATTCATCTAAATGTTCCCAATCGTCTAAATGCAAGATTACACTTTCACCTCCACTCACATTTTGTTCTTCCATTTTTGTCATAATAAGCCAATCTGTTTTTTCTTTAACGTAAGTTCCATCAGTGTGAAGATCTAAATTTGTATAAGCCTTTCTAAGATAAGAGTCGCTACTATCCTGATGTTTTACAAAAAATCTCGCATAATATTTATCAGTCATGGAGTCAAAATTTGGATTACCTACTAAGTAAGCAAGTCCAGTTGATAGTTTAACTAAAAAGTCTTTATCAAATTTCTTATTACCAATCTCTGGTTCAACAATTACGGTTCCTGTTTCTCTATCATTAAGAATTTTAATTAATGTTTGGCTTAATTTGTTTTCAAATACTTCATCTAAACTCTTGGCTAAGCTAAATCTTGAGAAAGGTTTATATTCTAACGAAAGAATTGTGTGTTTTTGTATATGATAGCGACTCTATAGTGATGATCTTCCTTATTTTGAAAAGAGAAATAAAAAGAAGCAATTAATAGTACCTTACACTTTAGATAATAACGATATGAGATTTGCAATAATCAAGGATTTAACAGTGGTGACCAATAGAAGAAAAGACTTTAAAGATAGTTTTGATGTTTTATATAAGGAAAAGGTGAAACAAATCCTAAAATGATGTCTGTAGGTTTACACTGTAGAATAGTTGGTAGACCAGGTAGATTAAAATCTTTAGAAAGATTTTTAGATTATGTTTTAGAACACAAAGATGTTTGGATTTGTAAAAGAAAGATAAAGCCAGAAACAGTGGATAAAGAATTATTCAAATATTTAATTAATGAAAAAATAAAAATATCATTTTCCAAATGGTTTAATTGATCTAGCTCAACCTAGTTATTGGCACAAAAGTAGTTTATAAAAACTGATGATTTTTTTGCTGCAGCAAAAAGAATTATAGATCCAATGCCTCCAGTATTTAGAAGGAGTATTTGATAAAAAGGGTAAATGGATGATGGTTGGGAAACAAGAAGAAAAAGAAAATCTGGTCATGATTATTTAATTATTAAACTTGGAAAACCTGGAAAAATACATAAAGTTGATATTGATACATCGCACTTTAATGGAAACCAGCCAAATAAAAAGTTTCATTAGATGTTTGCTACTCAAAAAAAAATGTTCCTGATAAAAATCAAAAATGGATTAATATTTTAGGAAAAAAATCTACAGGTCCCAATTAGACATCATTTTTTTAATGTTAAAAACTTCAATCATTACTCATGTAAGATTAAATATTTTCTGATGGTGGAGTTGCAAGATTAAGGTTGTTTGGAGAATTAGAAATTTAAAAAATTTGGAAATAAAACTATTAATTTAACTTCAGTTTTAAATGGCTCTGTTCAGTTGCTTGTAACAATGAACACTTTGGTAGAGCAGAAAATGTTTTGGCTCCTGGCCAAGGAAAGGAATATGGGTGATGGCTGGGAAACAAGAAGAAGTAGGGGTAAAAACTTTGATTGGTTAATAATAAAAATGTGCTGCTGCAGCTCAGATTGATAAAATTCAAATTGATACTCACCATTTTAAAGGAAATTATCCTGATCATTGTTCTATCCAAGCTGCCTATATAAGCGGAAAAATTTCAGCTAATAAAATTATTAATAAATCAAAAAGCTGGAAGCTTCTATTAAATAAATCAAAGTTGCATGCTCACAAAAAACATAATTTTTTAAATAAGTTAATAAGGAAAAATAAAGTTAATTATTTAAGAATAAATATATTTCCTGATGGTGGCATTTCAAGAATAAGAGTTTTTGGAAAGGTTCAATAATGGCAATAACTGTTACCCCAAAAAAATAACTAAAGAAAATTTTGCCAAATTTGGTGACCTAATTACGACTGATAATATTAAACCTATCTCAATTAATAATGGTTATGCAAAAAGATTTGATGGAATAGCAAATTTAGATACTTCAAAAAGGTAATGGTGAAACAACAATAAGTATATTCACTGCAATAAAACGAACTTTTCCAATGAATATTGATATGATGGAGCAACATCCGTTAGGTAGCCAGGCTTTCATTCCAATGAAAGAAACTACTTTTTTATCTTTTGTGGCACCTAATGCTGACAAACCTGATTTAGATAAAGTTGAAGCTTTTATTATCCCGCCAGGACTTGGAATTAATTACAAAACTGGTACTTGGCATTTTCCTTTAATCGCAACTGAGGATATGAACTTTTTAGTAGTTGATAGAAAAGGTTCAGGAGATAATTTAAAAATTCAGAAATTAGAAGAAAATCAAGTATTTCTAAAATATTAAAGCCCGCCGTATTTCTACGGCGAGCTTTTT
>JAYQJR010000006.1:0-128207 GCA_038142265.1 Candidatus Pelagibacteraceae bacterium
AAGGTTTTCCTTCAACTTTAGCTTCATAATCAAACTCGATCAAGTCACCATCTTTCGCCTCGGTATTTTTTTCTTTATATTTTTTTGCACTGTCTGCGAGATATTCTAGCCTTTGATCAATTTCTTTTTTTCTGCTTTAATTTTGTATTTTTTAATTTTAATTTTATCAAAAATAATATTTTTAATTTCTGGTACTTTTTTCAACTTTTATAGTGAACTCTAAATCTTTACCCTCGCCTGAAGATTTTATATCTATTTTTGGTTGAGATGCTGGTTTAATTTTTTTTTCCTCTAAAGCTTTAAAAGTAGATTGTTGTAATGTTTTCTCAATAACCTCTGCATATAAAGCCTGTCCAAATTGCTTTTTAAAAGTTGTCTAGGTGCTTTTCCTGGTCTGAAACCTTTTAAATTTATTGAACTTTTACTTCATTAAGTCTTTCATCAATTCTTTGTTCTATTTCTTTTTTTGTTACTAATACAGTAAGATTAGACTCCAGACCTTTAGAAGATGTTATATTAACTTTCATAATTTTTAATACTGGTGCGGGAGAAAGGACTTGAACCTTCACTCGTTGCCGAACTAGTTCCTAAGACTAGCGTGTCTACCATTCCACCACTCCCGCGTCCAGTGAGTGTTTATATTTTTTTAATTAAATTTCAATTCCAGTTTAATCAGCGTCGCCAAAAAATCGACATAATCAGCAGTAATTAAGAATTTAAGACCATTAGAGTTGTAACCACTAATTTTTTAAATACCCGCCCGATCCAGTGCTCATCCTGGTTATTCCTTTTCCTGAAATTTTTAAATAAGACAGCACGTTAGAAGATATGTTGGTTGATCCACTTTTTGTCTTTGTACCATCAGAACAATAAAAATCTTTGAAAGTGTTTGGCTGAATATTTTGAGTATTAAAACTATACTCATGTTTCATAATACAAAATAAGTTTTTATCTTTTAAATAAAATGCAAAAAATTTTTCATCATACTTAAATGCACTTTTAAATCTTTTATTCGCATATCCAAAAAGCCCGTCTATTTTTAAATTGGTTGGTCCATACTGCATCTTTTGATAAATTTGTTTTATATTTTCTGAATTAGCTTTTGTTTCAAAAAAACAGCTGAAATATTGTAATAGTTAAAAAAAATAATTTGATTCTAACCATAGCCATAAATATTGTGTATTTTTAGTTCTAAAATTACCTTATTCTTTTCCTTTACTTTAGTAAAAGCAATTCCACCAGTACTATTCACAAGAATAGCAGGCCCTTTTTGATTTCAAACCATCTGAACACTTTAAATCATAATAAGTCTGATTTCTTGGATTTGGGCTATGCAAAAGAAAAGGTTTTTTAAAAAACACAAATAAACTTATGTTCTTCAATATAAAAAGCGATAAACTGAGTATCCCATCTAACAGATTTTTCAAATTTTCCATTAATGCCTTTATAAACTAAATTGGCATCTGATGGTCCTAATTCTAATTTATTATAAATATTAAGTAAATTATTAAAGCTTTCGCTTGAATTTTTTTTGCCATCAGGATTGCTGTTATTTTTAGAAGTAATATTTTTTTTTTTTTTTTTGAATATTTTTTCAAAATTATTTCTTTTGTTTTAGTAAATTCTTCATTTGTCAAAGCTCCACTTTTATGTTTAAGTTTTTTAACTCATTAATCATTTCGTTGGCTTGAGCTAAAAAAGATATAAAAAAACAAAAAAATAAAAAAAAATTTTCATTGAGCTATCCATCCACCATCAATATTTATACTGGCGCCAGTTATTTGTGAAGCATCCTCTGAAATTAAAAAATTAATTAATGAAGCTATTTGATTTTTTTTAATAAAATGTAAAGATGGTTGCTTTTCTCTTAAAAGCTCAATTTCTGCTTTTGAGATAGATATTTTTTTTTCTTTAGCAACAAAATCAATTTGGTCTTGAATCAGCCTTGTCAAAACAAAACCAGGACAAATAGCATTGCATGTAATATTTTCTTTTGCTGTTTCTAAAGCTGTTACCTTTGTTAATCCAACCAAACCATGCTTTGAAGCTGTGTATGCTGATTTTTTTATTGACCCTATTAATCCATGGGTAGAAGAAATGTTTATTATTCTTCCCCATTTATTTTTTCTCATTAATGGTAATAATTCTTTAGTAAACAAAAAAGGGGTAGTTAGATTTATATCCATCATATTTCGCCAAATTTTTTCAGGATATTTTTCTAATAACTCCACATACTGAATACCTGCACAATTAATCAAAACATCAATTTTTTTAAATTTTTTTAAAGATTGTTTAACTATCTTTTTAATATTTACTGTTTTAGTTAAATCGCAGTTAAAATATATTGATCTTAACTTTGAAAATTTCTTTTTAATCGAGCTGAGTTGTTTTGAGCTGGTTTTTCCATTAATTATAACGTTCCAACCTTTTTTAAAAAAAAATTCAGATACAGATAAGCCTATCGCACCAGTTGAACCTGTTACTAATATTGTTTTTTTGACATTTTAGATCCTTTTAATACACCTTTTGTGCATTTATGCATATCTGACATAACTAAAAAACAGTGCTTTTTCAAAGTTTTTTTTATAATTTGCTGATGTTGAAAATTTAAAAAGGAGATAATAATGAGCGCAGCTAATATTTTAAAAACAATAAAAGAAAAAGATGTTGAGTACGTTGATCTTAGGTTCACCGACCCTAGAGGTAAATTACAACATTTAACTCAAGACATCTCAACTATAAATGAAGATTTTTTAAACGATGGAACTTTTTTTGACGGTTCCTCTATTGCTGGTTGGAAAGCAATAAATGAATCGGACATGATTTTAAAACCTGATTTAAGTAGATCTTTTTTAGATCCGTTCATGTCACACAATACTTTAGTTCTGTTTGTGACATCGTAGACCCAATCTCAAAAGATTTTTATGAGAGAGATCCTAGATCAACAGCAAAAAAAGCTGAAGCATTTGTAAAAACTTCAGGAGTTGGTGATACTATTTATGTTGGTCCAGAGCCTGAATTTTTTGTATTTGATGATGTAAGATTTTCAAACTCTATGAACAAAACAGGATTTGAAATTGATAGTAATGAAGGTCCATATAATACTGACAAAAAATATGATAATGGAAACTTAGGACACCGTCCAGGAATTAAAGGTGGATATTTTCCAGTTCCTCCAGTTGATAGTGCACAAGATTTAAGAGCTGAATGCTTAAAGGCAATGAAAGATATGGGTGTATTAGTAGAGAAACATCACCATGAAGTTGCTCCTTCTCAGCATGAACTTGGAGTTTTGTTTAATACTCTTGTAACTAATGCTGATAATATGCAAATTTATAAATATGCTGTTCATCAAGTAGCAAACTCATTCGGTAAAACTGCAACGTTTATGCCAAAACCTGTTAAAGGTGATAACGGTTCTGGTATGCATACTCACCAATCAATCTGGAAAGATGGTAAACCTCTTTTTGCTGGTGACGGTTATGCAGGTTTGTCTGATATGTGTTTACATTACATTGGTGGTATCATCAAACATGCAAAAGCAATTAATGCTTTTTCAAACTCAACAACTAACAGCTATAAAAGATTAATTCCAGGATTTGAAGCTCCAGTTTTATTAGCTTACTCATCTAGAAATAGATCAGCTAGCTGCAGAATTCCTTTTAGTAGTAGCCTAAAAAGGAAAAAGAGTTGAGGTTAGATTCCCTGATGCTGCAGGTAACCCTTACTTAACATTTTTGCAGCAATGTTAATGGCTGGTTTAGATGGTATTAAAAACAAAATTGATCCAGGTAAACCATTTGATAAAGATTTATATGCTTTATCTGAAGAAGAACTTAAAGGTGTTCCAACAGTTTGTGGTTCATTAAGAGAAGCAGTGATTTCATCTAGATGCTGATAGAGAATTTCTTAAAGCAGGTGGAGTATTCTCAGATGACCAAATTGATGCTTACATTGACTTAAAGATGGAGGAAATTCATAATTTTTGAACACACTCCTCATCCAATTGAGTTTCAAATGTATTATAGCTGCTAATCTAAAATTAAATTTTCAACATCAAAAGCCCCGATTTATTCGGGGCTTTTTTTTTATTAATTGAAAAATTATAACAATTCCTTAAAGCTTTAAAATATGGTTAATCAAAAATCATACACTGCAAAAGACATTGAAGTTCTAGAAGGTTTGGCTCCTGTCAGAAAAAGACCTGGCATGTATATTGGTGGAACAGATCCAATTGCTTACCATCATCTCGCAAATGAAATTTTAGACAATAGTATTGATGAAGTAGTATCGTGCTATGCAAAAGAAATACATGTTAAATTATTAGATAAAAATACAATATCGATCTCCGATAATGGAAGAGGTATTCCAATAGATAAACATCGAAAAAAAAAAAAAAGAAAACTGCTTTAGAAGTGGTTATGACTACGCTCCACTCAGGTGGCAAGTTCAATAACAATGTATACAAATCTTCTGCAGGTTTACACGGTGTTGGTTTGTCTGTTGTGAATGCATTAAGTTCCAAGCTAATTATAGATATTACTAAAAATTCAAAAATATACTCTCAAAGTTATTCTCAAGGGAAAATTTTAAATAAGCTTAAGACAAAGGGAAAAAGTAAATTTAAAAGTGGAACCTCTGTTACTTTCACTCCTGATAAAAATATTTTTGGTAAAGAAATACAATTTGATCCTGAAAAAAGTATATGAAATTGCAAAAAACAAATCCTATTTACAAAAAGGAGTTAAAATTTATTGGGAATGTAATAAATCTTTATTGAATAGAAATAGCAATATTTCTAATAAAGAAGTCTTTCAGTCTGACGGTTTGGCTGATTTTTTAAAAAATGAAACTAATCAAAAAAACATTTTACACGAGAAAATTTGCTATCAATCTGGAGATTTTTCAGACAAAAAAGGTAAAATAGAATTTTCTTTACAGTTTAATAAAGAAAAACTTCTTTCTCCAAGTCTTTTGTAATACGGTATTAAACATTCATGGAGGCACACATGTGTCTGGTTTTAAATCAGGTATAGCAAAATCAATCAGAAAATTTGCTAAAATAAAAAACAATAAAATAGTAAGTAAAGCAAGTCAGGATGATATTTTTGAATATTGTTCATTTGTTCTATCAATTTATATCTCTAACCCAGAGTTTGAAGGACAAACAAAACACAAATTAACCTCTGGATTTGTAACAAAATATTGTGATGAATATGTTTCAACCTCATTTAATGAATGGCTTAACAGAAATGCTAAACTAGCCAAAGATATTTTAAATCTACTTGAAGAAAAGATAAGAGAAAAAAATATTAACAATTTAAATCAAAATGTTGAAAGACAAAATGCATATAGAAAAATTAGGTTGCCTGGAAAATTAGCCGACTGTTCAAGCGATAATATTGAAGGTACAGAGTTGTTTATTGTTGAAGGAGATTCTGCGGGTGGTTCTGCAAAACAAGCAAGGGATAGAAAAAAAACTCTTTGAGAGGAAAAATTCTAAAGCAAAAATTCAAATAATGAAATTAACAATCCTCAAGCTTTTGAGAGGAAAAATAACAAAAAAGAATTAAGATATGTATTATGACAAACTCCAATACTTATATTAGATGGGCATTTATTCTTAACCTTTATATAAACTTAATATTTCAAATAAAACTTTTTATGCAATTGATGATAATGAAAAAAATAAATTGCTCAAAGAAAACAAAAAATCCAAATTGAAATTAGTAGAAATGGCATCACAATTAAAAAAGAAACAACAATGAATACCCAAACTAGAAAATTAATTAAGGTTACTTTACCAAATCAAAGCCCAAATTAAAAAAAACTAATAAACTCGTTAGTGAGTTGACGCCAACCTACTGATTACAAATCAGTTGCTCTACCAATTGAGCTATTTGGGCAGTGAGCGATATTTATATTTAATTAAAAAAAATTACAATTAATAAATTAAGTGTTACTTTTAAAATTTTTGCTCAATTACTGCTAGATTTTAAAACCTAAAGATTTCATCATATTAACAAAATCTGTCATTGATTTTTCGGATAAGCTGGCTTGTTGTGGAGATTGAGATTGAACTAATTTTTTAATTTCTTCATTTTTATCTAAACTAGCCTGAGTTCCCTTTTGAACAACTTGAACTAATTCTGTCAAAATACCATAAAGTTTTTCAAGTGATCCCAACTTTTTACTTAAATCTAAAAAAACTTCTGAATTTTCAATATCAGCTACTAAAGTATTAAGTTGTTTTTTATCATAAGAATGTTCTTGAGGTCTTCCCATCAAAACTTGGCTCATTTGTAGTTCAATTAATTTAGATAGATGATCAAAATTTGAATTGGTATTATTATTTATTTTATTATCACTATTAGCGCCATTTTCGTTTATTAGTTTTTTTAATTCATTAAAGTTTTCAGTAATTTGAGTTTGAAGATCTTTTAATTTATTATTAAAACGTTCTTCAAATATTTGTTGTTGAGCATTCATATTACTTGATTGTAAATTAATTTTATATTCAATTTTTTCATCAAGAGATGTTACGGTTTCTTGTAATTTATGATTAATATTATTAGAAATTTGGTTATTTAAAATATCAAACTTTAAAGATATTTCTGTAGAGTAATCTTTATTCCTGAAATCTGATAACGCATTTGTTAAGACTGCTTTAAGATTGCCTTGTTCGCTTTCAAGTTCTCTAATTTTTTTAAAGAAATCATGATCAGACTCATAATTTTCTTGAGGTTTTTCTTTTGCGTTTTCTGAATTGGTATCACTATTTACAAAATCATGATCTGATAGTGCCTTGTTATTTTTTATTTGATGATCAACAATTTCATTAATTTTTTTTGACTGTTCATAAAAAGATTTAGGAGAATCTTTTTCGTAGACAATTTTGTTAAGAACTAAAACTTTATTATCTGGCGTTTTTGTTATTATTTTATCAAAATCACTTTTAAAATCCTTGTCATCATTTAAGATTTTTTGAGTACATTGTAGTATTTCTTCAATTGAATTTTTTTTATCAGCCATAATATTTTAATAGTATTTATAATAATTATTTTAATGATAGAAAAGAAAATATTCTTTAAAATAATAGTTTATTTACATTAAGTTAAACTAAAATTATTAATCTAATTAATTTTTTGCAAAAAGCTAAAGTACAAACTACTAATATATTCATAAACAGGTGTAATAATATTTATCCAATTTGTTAATTGAGGATATTTAATAATAACCTCCTCTTTGTAAGGAACCAAAAAGACAGATCCTGCAAAAATAGTAATGATAATTAAATAAATAAAAAACTTAATATTTATAATATGTCTTTGATCAACATTTTCTTTGGAATTAAAAATTTTGTTATTTATTTTCTTTGTTTGTGAAGATCTTTCTGCCTGTGAAATGATATCTTCTGCAGAGTTTGGAATATCTTCATCATTAAAAGTTGGTTTTAAAACTAAGTCATTAGACTCTAATTTGGAGTCTTCTGGATTATAAAACCATTCTTTAGAACATGCGCCACATTTTACCTGTCTACCTTCATGAGGAATTTCATGATCATCAACTTCGAAGGTTTTTTGTCCGCAAATACAGTTTATTAACATTTTAAAATTAGAGTTCTATTATTACAATGCTTAGGATATGTCTATTATGATTTCATTTTAAGTAAAATAATGAAAAAATAAAAAAATTTGCCTTAATTCATATGGATGAAAAACAAATTATACAAATAGCGTCAGACACTGAGTACTTTGGTTTAAAAAATGAATATCCTCTAAAAGCTAAGGTTAAAAATAAAGTCTGCGGTGATGAAATTAGTGTCGAAGTAAGTAATGACATTAAGTTCATGAGATTTGAAACCGAAGCTTGTATTTTCACTCAAGCATCAGCTGCTCTATTGGCCAATCATTTCAAGAAATTTAAATCTGAAGATTTTTCAAATTTTTTAAATGCCATTAAAGATAAATTAGAAGGTAAAAAAAGAGATTTACCAGTTAAAATTAGGGAATTTGATTTATTATTAAAACAAGAGAATAAAACTAGAAAAGAATGTATCTCTCTTCCTTTTCAAGCAGTGATAAAGGCTATTAATGATTAAAGATTTAATTATAAAAAAAGGTGAACAAATTTCTGTTTTAGAAGGTGAAGATAGACTTCAATATTTAATTGATCTTGCAAAGGAAGCTGGGTCGCTAGATGAACAATATAAAATTGATCAGAATAAAATATTTGGTTGTGCCTCTAATCTTTGGGTTGTTGGAAAAAAAGAAAATGGAAAAATGTATTATAGCTTTGATGCTGATGCTTTTATTACTAAAGGAACAACTAAGTTTGTGGTTGATTTATTAAATAATCAATCTGCAGATGAGATTTCAAAACTATCTAAGGAAGATTTTAAACCACTTGGCATTATGGAACTTCTTACTGCTCAAAGGCAAAGTGGATTGAGCAATTTGTTAGATTTCTTGATTAAATTAGCAAAATGAAGAACATAGAATTGACATTAATTATTCCATTTTTGGTTTCAAAAAAAATATATTTCCTAAAAAAATAATCATGAGAAAAATAATACTTTGTACAGGAGGGACTGGGGGTCATATTTTTCCTATGATGGCTCTTTATGAAGAGTTAAAAAAAGAAAATAAAGTTAAAATTATTACAGACAAAAGAGCCTTGCGATATTTAGAAGCTAATCAAGATTTGACGATTATTCCTGCTGAAAGCCCTTATAGAAAAAAAGGGATTGTTCACTTAATAAAATCCATCATGACTATTGCTTTATCAATTATAAGAAGCTTTTTTATTATAGTTTTTGATAGACCCAATATCATTGTAGGTTCAGGTGGTTATGTTTCTTTTCCTTTGTTGATGGTTGCAAGGTTTCTAAAAATAAAGTTTTATTTATATGAAACAAACTCTGTCCTCGGCAGAGTTAATATTTTCTTCTTACCGTACTGTGAAAAATTATTAACGGGTTACGAAACTATCCATTCGGTTCCTAAACAATATAAAAATAAAATGGTTTATGTGGGTCAACTTGTAAGATCTCAATTTGCAAAAATTAATGAAGAAAGTTTATTTTATGGGTCTACAGTGCAAAAAGATGGTGCCTTAAACATTCTAGTTCTAGGTGGTAGCCAAGGAGCTCAATTATTTGGAGAGATATTGCCTGAGAGATTTATTTCATTAAATAAGAAAAAAATTAGTATTTCTCTAAATCAGCAAGTTAAAGAAGAACAATTAAAAAAAATCAGCACCTATTACGATAATAGTATCAAAGGATTAGAGATTAATTCTAAAGATCAATTATTTAATTTTATGTTATTTACCTTTTCTAATCAGATTGAAGATTTTGTTAAAAAAGCAGATATCGTTATTTGTAGATCAGGATCTTCTACCCTGTCAGAACTAGCAAGTTTAAACAAACCTTTTATTGCTGTTCCTTTAAAAAGTTCATTAGATAACCATCAGTACTATAATGCTAAATATTATGAAGATCATGGATGCTGTTGGTTGGTGGAAGATAATAAAGAGCTTGGTTTTAAAATTGAAAGAATTATTGAAGATATTTACCGAACAAGAGTTTTGTTAAAAAATAAAATTGAAAATTTTGTAAAGATTAGAAAAGGAAATCCTTTAAATAATTTTGTAAATCAAATTATCTAAATCAAGTCACCATAGGTGAGGTTAGCTCATATAATCTGCTTTTCGTTCTTTTAAAAACAAACTCTAAAGCACTTGCTGAATTCATATCTTCAAGCGAAGTTTTGGCGCTCACCATAAGTTTAATTCTGTTTTCATAAAACACATCGATCAGTGTAATAAAACGTTGCTGTTGATTAGCAATCATTTCATTAAAATCAGGAATATTTTCAATAATGATAAATTTACAAAACTTTGCAATCTCGATGTAATCTTCAGCGCCTAAGATTTTGATCACACAATTCTTTAAAATCAAATCTAGCAACACCATCATAAAACTCTTCTAAAGGAAATTTTCTTCCTCTAATAATAATTTCTTTTTCTAATTTTTTTCTGTCTTTAGTTAATTTTCTAAATAACTGATTAATACTTGATAATGCTTTTTTATCGTTAGGTGAAAAATATCTATCAATTTTCGTCACATCTTGCTTTCTATAATCGACATCACCTTTCAGTTCATATTCATTAATTTTTTTTTTAATAATTTTTAAAAAAGGCATGAACTGTTCTCTTTGCAGACCATCTTTATAAAGATCATTAATCTTAATATTAGATGTAATCAGAACGAATATTTTTTCATCAAATAAACTTTCAAATAACTTTCCTAAAATCATAGCATCAACAATGTTCGTGACTTGAAACTCATCAAAATAAAGCAATTCTATTTTTTCTTTTAAACTTCTGGCAAACTGAGTGAGCAAATTATCTGACTTTTCATTCTTTTGATTTTGTTGAAGAAAATCATGCACTTCAATCATAAACTTATTAAAATGTGATCGTTTCTTTTTCACTTCAGCAAATTCATAAAAGGCATTGCACATCATTGTTTTTCCAACACCTACATCACCATGAATATAGTAACCAAGTTTCTCAGGGCCCTTGCCAAAGAATTTTGAAAGAAGAGATTTATCTGTTGTAAGTGCCGAATAAAATTCTTCAAATTTCTCAACTAAATCAAGCTGTTCATTATTTTTCTTGATACTGTTTTTTTTGCAGTAGCTGTCAAAATATGTTTTGAAGGATTTCATAATTTTTTTTAAGTGCTATTTTATAACAAAATTCTATACCAATAATGAAGAGTGTAAAATTCCACATAATTGCTGATAAAACTGCGAGAGCCTCTAAAGTTAAGAGAGCTTTGGTTAAAGTTTACGGAAACTCACCTCTTAAATCTTGTCAGTATATTATCGTCATTGGTGGAGATGGATTTATGCTCCAAAGCTTAAAACAATATCAAAAATTTGAAAAACCTTTTTATGGAATTAATACGGGTAACAGAGGATTTTTATTAAATGCTTATACCTCAAATAATATTCATCAAAAAATTGAAAAAGCAAACAAAGTTAAACTATCGCCACTTGAAGCTATTATAAAAACAAAGAGTAAAACTAAAAAACTATTTGCAATTAATGAAGTTTCTATTTTTAGACACAGTAGACAAACTGTTAAATTAGAAGTGACCGTTGATAATAGAAAAAGAATTAAACAATTAATTGGTGATGGTGTCTTAGTTGCAACTCCTGCTGGAAGCACTGCATATAATTTATCTGCAAGAGGTCCTATTTTAAATTTGGATAGTCATTATCTTGCGATTACTCCAATTAGTCCTTTTGCTCCGCGTGGTTGGAGAGGCGCTATTGTATCGAATAAATCAAAAATTATTATTAAAAACTTAGATACTGTTAAAAGGCCAGTGAATGCTGTTGCGGATAACGTTGAAGTGAGAGGAATTAAATCAGTCGAAATTAAATTAAATAAAAATAAAAGATTTACAGTTCTTTATAATAAAAAGTTTGGTTTAAATGAAAGAAATTTAGCTGAACAGTTTAAATTTTAAACGATTCACCACAACCACAACGTTCTGTTTCATTGGGATTGTTAAAGACAAATGCTGAAGAAAATTTTTCTTCTTTAAAATCCATTTCAGTTCCAAGCAAATACATAATGGCTTTTGGATCGATAAAAACTTTAATGCCACCAGCATCTACGACTTCATCATTTTTATTTTCTTCTTTGACATAAGACATGTCATAGGTCATGCCAGCACAACCACCTGATTTAACTGTAATTCTTAATCCTTTAGATTCTTTATGTTCATTAGATGACATAATTTCTTTTAAGCGTGATTTTGCTTTTTCAGAAAATGTTAATACTGAACTCATAAATTTAATTCCAATCTTGCCGCCTCTGACATTTTAGTTTTATCCCAAGGTGGCTCCCAAACTATTTTAACCTCAACTTCCTCTAATTCTGGAATTTCTTCAACTGTTCTTTTTACCTGCATTGGTAGCGTTTCTGCGACCGGACAATGCGGACTGGTTAAAGTCATATCAAGCGATGCTTTTTTTCCATCTAATCTAACATCATAAATTAATCCTAACTCATAAATATCAACTGGAATTTCAGGATCGTAAACTGTTTTTAGTTTAGCAACAATTTCATCCATTAATTTAGATTCTTGTTCATTCATGATTTTGCCTCGGTATCAAAATTAGTATTATTAAGTGCCGCATTAAATGTCGACCAACTAATAGTTGCGCACTTTGATCTCATAGGAAATTTTTTTATTTCTGAGAATGTTAAAAGTAAATTCTTTTCTTCTGTTGTTAGCTGATCAAAGTTAGAATCTTTATTTTCGATCATTTTGATAAAATTATTAAAAATATTATTAGCTTCAGTTAGAGTCTTTTTATTAAGCACTTTTGTTAAAATTGAGGCTGATGCCATGGAAATAGCACAACCTGAGCCTTGAAAAGAAATGTCATTTACTTTTTCATTCTCTAAATTCATAAAAATCTCAACTTTATCACCACAAAGTGGATTATAGCCTTTTGAGTTGTGATTATAATGCTCTAACACTTTAAAATTTAAAGGTTGCTTGCTGTGTTCTAGAATGTTTTTTTGATAAAGTTCAATATCGCTCATTTAACTAAAAATTTTTTGACATTTTTTGATGGCTTCATTTAAAACATCAATATCTTCTTTATTATTATAAACTCCAAATGACACTCTCACTGATGAGTTAACATTCAACCTATCATGCAAGATTTGACAGCAGTGATGCCCTCCTCTAACAGCCACTCCCTCTTGATCAAAAATAGTTGAAACATCATGAGAATGAATATCTTTAATATTAAATGAAAAAACGCTTCCTTGATTTTTAGGTGATCCTACAAAAATAACTGCATTATTTTTCTTTAAAGTATCAATGGCATAATCTTTTAAACCATCTTCATGTTTAAAAATATTTTCTTTTCCAATGCTATTAATAAAATTAACACTTTCCTTTAACGCAACAACTTCAGCAGTTGGCATAGTACCTGCTTCAAACTTCCAAACACCTTTTGCGTAAGCCACATCATCTTTTGAGACAAAATCAATCATGCCTCCTCCACCAATAAAAGGACCGAATGCTTCTAACCATTTATATTTTGCATATAAAAGTCCAACCCCAGTAGGACCATACATTTTGTGCCCTGAAAAAGCATAAAAATCACAATCTAAATCTTTTACATCAATATTAAGATGTGCAGCGCCTTGTGTTCCATCAACACAAACTGGAATATTTTTTTCATCTGCAATCTCTTTAATTTTTTTTAAATCAACAATGGTGCCTGTCACATTCGACATATGAGTCACAGATATAATTTTCGTTTTATTGGTAATCAGCTCATTTAATTTTTCAATTTGAAGATTTCCATCATCATCAATTGGGATAAATTTAATCACAGCTTTTTTTTTCTTTTTTCTTAAAAAATGCCAAGGCACATAATTTGCGTGGTGCTCTAATTCTGTAGAGATAATTTCATCACCTTCATTAATAAATTTTTCACCAAAACAGCTTGCAACTAAATTTAAAGATTCAGTCGAATTTTTTGTAAAAACAATTTCACCATCTTCCGGGCAATTAATAAATTTTTTTAATTCAGTTCTTGTATTTTCATACATCTCAGAAGCATTCGCTGCTAAACTATAAATACCTCTTCCAACATTCGCAAAATGATGTGAATAAAAATCGTTAACTGCTTTAATAACCGATTTTGGTTTTTGAGATGAATTGGCGCTATCTAAATAGACTAAATTTTTCCCATTAATTTTTTTATCAAAAATTGGAAATTCTTTTTTAATCTCATTAATATTCATTAATATTGATTGATCTCATTTAATTTATTTAAAAAGATCTCTTTAATCGTTTCATTCTGAACTTTATCTATCACTTCATTTAAAAAACCTTGGATCATCATTCGTTTTGCATCTTGTTCTGGAATTCCTCTAGATCTTAAATAAAAAATTGAATCTGAATCAATGCTACCTGATGACGAACCGTGACTACATTTAACGTCATCTGCATAAATTTCTAATTCAGGTTTTGATAAAAACTTCGACTGATCAGATAATAATAAAGCTCTTGAAAGCTGGTAACCATCTGTCTTTTGAGCTTTTGAATCCACATAAATTTTCCCCTGAAACGCTGCTACGGCTTCATCGTGAAGGGCAGATTTTACAAACTGAGAACTTCTTGTGTTTTCTTCGTTATGATTAACTTCCCATTTAATTTCATGGTAACATTTATCACTTAAATGCTGAATATTATTAAGTGAAGCAAAAGAATTCTTCCCATTTAAATCAATAATAATTTCATCTCTACAAGAGCTAACATTGTGTGAAAAATTAAATTTTTCAAACTGAGAATCTTTTGCAAGGTTAGCTTTTACTAAATTATAAATCGTTTTATTCTTAGTCGTACTATTTAAATAATATTTATTTAACTTTGCACCATCTTTTAAATCAATTTCTAAATTTTTTGTGAAGAAGATGAACTCATCTTTTTCAAAAATGTTTTTTTCATAAACTTCTAATTTAGCATTTGCCTCAACTGTAATTTTATTTTTAATATTAATATTATTTCCATTAAAGCTTTTTGAAAAAATATTATAAATGACTACTGGTTTTGATATTTCTTGATTTTGTTCAACTAAAATTTCAAAGCCTGACGTAAAAAAAGCATTGTTAAAATCTAAAATAGGATTTTTAACAATTTCGCAAAAAATTCTTGGTTTGTTTTGAATAATTTTTAAACCTTGTTCATTACAACCTTCACTTATTAAAATTCCGTCTTTTAAAATAATTTTATAATGATCGAATTGCTCGAATGCACTTTGGTTAATGCTTGTGTCTGTTGTTTTTTCAAACTTAAATTCATCAATCTTGAAAAGGTCTTTTGATAAAGGAGAGTATTTCCAATGCTCTTGTTTGATATTTGGAAAACCTTTTTTACAAAATCTTTCAAAAGCTTCTTTTCTAAATTCATTATTATCAGGTGTCACAATGCCTGACTTTGTGAAAGCTTGAAAATGATCCTTTAATTTTTGCAAATCTTTCATTTAATTAACAAACTTAGCGTAACCCTCGTTTTCTAGTTCTAAGGCTAACTTCCAATCTCCACTTTTAACAATTTTGCCATCTGAAAAAACATGAACAAAATCTGGTTTGATATAATTTAATAATCTTTGATAGTGCGTAATAATTAAGAAAGATCTTTCAGGTGATCTCATGGCATTAACGCCATTTGATACTACTTTTAATGCATCAATATCTAACCCTGAGTCTGTCTCATCCATAATAATAAAGTTTGGCTCAAGTAATGACATTTGAAGAATTTCATTTCGTTTTTTTTCTCCGCCAGAAAAACCAACATTAAGTGGTCTTGATAACATTTCTTTATCAATTTTTAATTTTTCAGATTTTTCTTTAATTAAATTTAAAAAATCTAACGCGTTTACTTCTTTTTCGCCTCTTGCTTTTTTAACTGCGTTTAATGACGTTCTTAAAAAATTATTAGTGAAGACGCCTGGTATTTCTGTTGGATATTGAAATGCTAAAAAAATACCTTTTTGAGCTCTTTCTTCTGTATTTAAATCTAAAATATTCTCACCATTATAAATAATAGATCCTTCTGCTTCATAGCCATCTTTGCCTGACAAAGCATAAGATAAAGTACTTTTTCCAGATCCGTTTGGACCCATGATAGCGTGTACTTCTCCTTTATTTATTTTAAGGTTTAAACCTTTAATAATATTTTTATCTTCAACACTTACTTTTAAGTCTTTAATATCAATCATTATCCAACACTTCCTTCTAAACTAATTCCAACTAATTTTTGCGCTTCAACAGCAAACTCCATTGGTAACTGTTGTAATACTTCTTTACAAAAACCATTTACAATTAAACTAACAGCCTCTTCCTGGTTTAATCCTCGTTGTCTGCAATAAAATAACTGATCATCACTGATTTTTGATGTTGTTGCTTCGTGCTCAACTTCTGAAGATGAATTTTTATTTTCGATATATGGAACAGTGTGAGCGCCACATTTATTTCCTACTAAAAGAGAGTCACACTGAGTAAAGTTTTTAGATCCACTTGCTTTTGGATGAATAGAAACTAATCCTCTATATGTATTATCTGCATGACCTGCTGAAATTCCTTTTGAAATAATTTTACTTTTTGTATTTTTTCCAAGATGGATCATTTTTGTTCCTGTGTCTGCTTTTTGAAAATTATTAGTAATCGCAACAGAATAAAATTCGCCTTGTGAGTTATCACCTCTTAAAATACAACTTGGATATTTCCAAGTAATAGCAGATCCTGTTTCAACTTGTGTCCAAGAAATTTTAGAATTATTTCCTCTACAATCTCCTCTTTTGGTAACAAAGTTATAAATTCCACCTTTTCCTTCTTTATCTCCCGGATACCAATTTTGAACAGTCGAATATTTTATTTCAGCGCCATCTAATGCAATCAACTCTACGTTTGCAGCATGAAGTTGATTTTCATCTCTCATAGGTGCAGTACAACCTTCTAAGTAACTCACATAACTATCTTTATCTGCAATGATTAAAGTTCTCTCAAACTGACCTGTGTTTTGAGCATTAATTCTAAAATAAGTTGATAGCTCCATTGGACATCTGACCCCTGGCGGAATGTAAACAAATGAACCATCAGTAAATACAGCTGAGTTTAATGTTGCAAAAAAATGATCTGTGACAGGAATAACTGAGCCTAAATATTTTTTAACAAGTTCAGGATACTCTTTAATAGCTTCTGAGATTGAACAAAAGATAACCCCAATATCTTTTAATTTATCTTTAAATGTTGTTGCAACAGAAACTGAGTCAAAAACAGCATCAACTGCAACACCTGCTAATCGCTTTTGTTCCTCTAATGGTATTCCTAACTTTTCGTATGTTTTTCTGATTTCAGGATCAATTTCATCTAATGATTTTGGTCCATCTTTAAAATTTTTTGGAGCCGAATAATAATATAAGTCTTGATAATCAATTTTTGGATATTTTGGTTTTTGCCAATCTGGCTCCTTCATACTTTTTAGTCTTGCGTAAGCATTCAGTCTCCAGTCCAACATCCATTGTGGTTTTTTTTTGAGCAGAAATAAATTTTATCGTCTCTTCGCTAAGACCTTTTGGAACTTCTATCGTCTCAACGTCCGTGACAAACCCGTGATCGTACTCAGATCTCTCCTGATACTGCTGAATTATTTCATCACTAGCACTCATTTAGCTCCTAATTTTATCCTTCATTTCCCTAAAAAAACTTTATTTAGTTTGGGCAGTTATGATATAAGCCGTCATCAAAAAAATACAACTTACTCATGAAACTTAACAATTCTGAAATTTTTATCAATGGTCCTGACGGAAAACTAGAGGCTAAATACCTACAAAGTAGAAGAGAAAACGCTCCGCTTGCAGTTGTTCTGCATCCTCATCCTGAATACGGAGGAACAATGAATAATAAAGTTGTTTATCATGCTTATCACACATTTTTAAAAAACGGTTTTTCAGTTTGTAGATTTAATTTTAGAGGTGTTGGAAAAAGTGAAGGCAAATTTGATAATGGTTTAGGAGAATTATCAGATGCTGCTGCTGCATTAGATTTTATTCAAAGAAATAATCCAAATTCAAATGAAAGTTGGGTGATTGGTTTTTCTTTTGGTTCATTAATTTCTATGCAACTTTTAATGAGAAGACCTGAAATTTTTAGATTTATTTCAATTTCACCCCAGCCTAATATTTTTGATTTTAATTTTTTAGCACCTTGCCCTACTTCAGGTATGGTTATTCATGGTGATCAAGATCAACTGGTTCCAAAAGACACTATGGGAGTATTAAGGAATAAATTAGTTAGTCAAAAAAATATTACAGTCGATTTTCATGAGATCAAAGGAGCTAACCATTTCTTTACAGGTAAAGAAAAGGATCTCGTTGATACAATCGACACATATATCAAAAAAGAATCTAGATTATTTTAATTTACAATTTCGCCGCCTGAAACAGGTTTTGATACACCGGTTGTTTCGGGAAAAGATAAAGGTAATTTTAATAATGATCTTACCGCAAGATATGCAAAGGCTTGGGATTCAATAAAATCTCCGTCAAAGTTTAATTGGTCTATATTATCAGCTCTTGCTTCAAGATAATTTATAATTGTTTTATTTTTTCTACCTCCACCAGATAATAAGGCTTTGTTAATCTTTTTTTCATTCATAAAAGTTAAAATTAAATTAGCAGTTATAAAAGTAAGCGTTGCTGCTCCAATATTTTTTTCTAAATTTCTAAATTCAGAGATGGAAAAGTCATTAGCATCAAAAGATAAGTTGTTTTGAAAATTAAACCTATCGATAAAATTATTAGCAATAATTAAATCTGGTTTAGCGATAGATGAAAATTTACCATTTTCATCAAAAGGAAAATTAAAAAAATGATTGATCCAACTATCAATTAAACAATTGCCCGGTCCTATATCTGTTGCAAATAACTTGTTATTTTTTAAATAAGTAATGTTACTTATTCCTCCAATATTAATAATTGCATCATAATTATTTTGCTTCTTCAATATAAAGCGATGAAAAATAGGTGTCAGTGGCGCCCCTTGTCCACCATGATCTAAATCATTTTGTCTAAAGTTTTTAACAACATGAATTCCAGTTTTTTCTTTAATTAAGTTTGCGTTACCCATTTGAAAGGTGAATTTTTTCTTAGCATCATGAAATAAAGTAATGCCGTGAAAACCTATAATATCTAACTTAACGTCACTTTTTTTTATAGCTTCATTGATTAAATCGATATGAAGAAGTGTGATTTTATTTTCTAAATCTTTAAATTCTTTTGTCTGAGATAGTACTGCAACATCTTCTGGATTTTTAATTTTATCTTTTAAGTTTTTTAAATCCTTTTTTAAATTTTGATCAAAACTACAATATAAATTGATACTATTTTCAAATACATCTTCTCCGTTAGTTTTTGAAATTGAAACATCAATGCCGTCAAACGATGTGCCTGACATAGTTCCAAGAGAGTTATAAATTTTGCTCATTTTTATATCTTTAAAATAGTTCTTAAATACTGTATTCAAAAAAAAATGACAGATAATGCTTTTAATATCCTAAAAAATCGTGGCTATTTTTTTCAATGCACGAATGAAGAAGCATTAACAAAATTATTATCGAATAAAAAAATAAAATTTTACATTGGTTTTGATTGCACAGCTAAATCCTTGCATGTAGGAAGCTTGCTTCAAATTATGTGTTTGAGATTACTTCAAAAACACGGCCATACTCCTATCGTTCTTCTTGGTGGTGGCACAACATTAATTGGTGATCCATCTGGCAAAGAGGAAAGTAGAAAGATTTTATCTAATGATGAAATTGAACAAAATGTAAAAAGTATCAAAAAAGTTTTCTCAAGTTTTTTATCTGACAAAGGAGAAAACAAAGTTCAGTACGTCAATAACAAAGATTGGTTAAAAAATTTAAATTACATCGAATTTCTTAGAGATTTTGGAAAACATTTTACTATTAATAAAATGCTAACTTTTGACAGTGTTAAATTAAGATTAGACCGTGAACAGTCGCTTAGTTTTTTAGAATTTAATTACATGATTTTTCAAGCCTATGACTTTTTAAAATTACATGAAAGTCATGATTGTCTTTTGCAAATTGGTGGATCTGATCAATGGGGAAATATAGTAAATGGTGTTGAATTAATAAGAAGAGTCAGATCAAAAGATTCGTATGGTTTAACAACGCCATTAATCACAACATCATCTGGTCAGAAAATGGGTAAAACAGAAAGCGGTGCTGTCTGGTTAGATAAAGATTTATTATCATCATTTGATTATTGGCAATTCTGGAGAAATACTGAGGACAGTGATGTCATTAAATATTTAAAACTATTTACAGAAATGTCAGATGAAGAGATTAATAAACTTTCATCACTTCAAGGGACAGAGATTAATGAGGCGAAAATAGTTTTAGCGAATGAGGCAACCGCTATGCTTCACGGAAAAGCTGAAGCAGAAAAAGCATCTGTGACTGCTAAGAAAACATTTGATGAAAAAGGTTATGATGAAAACTTACCTACAACTGAAATAAAAAAAGTGCTGTTGAAAAAGGAGTTGGTTTAAAAGAAGTAATTTTAGATATTGGTTTTGCTAGCTCAAATAGCGACTATAAAAGAAACTTTCAAAACTCGGCATATAAAATCGAGAACAAAACAATTAGTGATGAAAATTATACAATTACACTAAAAGATTTTGAAAAAGATACGATTAAAATTTCTTTTGGAAAAAAGAAACATCACTTAATTAAAATTATTTAATTTATTTTTTAAAAACTTCTAAAAATCTTTGAAGAAAACGAGGAGTAATAGTTCTTACAGGGTTAACTTCTGAAACTAATTCATCTTTTCCTTTAATACTAAAACTTGCACCAAAAATACCATCCCCTTTTCTACCAGTTAAAACTTTTCCAATGACTGGAACCCCTCTGATAATATTATTTAAAGTGTTAGCTGGAGCCAAACTTCCTCTTAGACTTACATATTCATCAGCTCCTACTCCACCTTCAAGAATAAACCCTAATGAAGGTCCCGTTCCATAACATTCTAAAATTTTTAATTCATTATTTAATAATTCGTATTTTAAATATGCTTCTTTAAAATAAACTCCTTTTCCAGTTAATGTGTCAGCAATGCCAGTTAAAGAAGCTAAAGATAAAATTTTTGATAAAATTGGAAGTTCTTTTAGATAAAATTCATTCATTCTAACTTCGGTAATTGAATAATCTTTACTTAAAACTTCTCTATTAATTTTTAATTGTCCTTTTTCTAAACCTTTTAAAAACTTATAGTTTGATAAAAAAGGTTTTGCTTTTTCACTATTTAAAACAATTTGCCTATTACCATTTTTATTTTTTTTAACTTCATGTCCAAAAGTTGTAAAATCTTCAAAGTTTGCAAATGAGTTCAGTTCAGAAATTTCTCCTTTGGTAACTTTTCCAGTATTTTTGTAATTAATTAAATTAGCTGATGGTAAAAAAATCTTTTTAATATCTACTTTTAAAGAGCCGTTAATTGATTTGCTAAATTGAACGTCTTTATTTCTTTTTTTCTCAGATAAAATTTTTCTCAAATCTAAATTTGAGCCAGTAATAATGTAATTCTTCTTAACCTTTTTGATAAGCAAGCTTATTATTCTCGCCCAAATTGACATCAATTTGATCAAAATCTTTAAAATTATATTCAGAGTCTAAATATAAATTTTTAACAGACAGTTTGTCATTTGAAGTTTTAAATCTTACATTTTTTAATCTTACTTGATCTTTGTTTT
Organism: Candidatus Pelagibacteraceae bacterium; assembly: GCA_038142265.1. GTDB lineage: Bacteria > Pseudomonadota > Alphaproteobacteria > Pelagibacterales > Pelagibacteraceae > HIMB114. The sequence continues at coordinate 21,385 of JAYQJR010000006.1, forward strand.
TCAAAAATTTAAGTTTTAAATTTGCATCTACCCCTTTATTTTTAGTATAGTTAAAAATAGATAAATCTATTTCTGTGTTTTTAAGTTTAAATTCTGCATCAGCTGTAAAGTTATCTAGAGTTTGAATTTTAGTTTCTAAAATATAATCTAAATCATCTTTGATAAAAAAATCTGTATTCTTAAAGAATGTTTCTTTTAAATTAACTTCACCATTTAACTTAATATCATAAAAACTTTTTAAACTTGGTCTTGTAACAACAAAACTGTTATCTTTTTGATTAAGCTTAAAGTTTCCTTTTGCATTAATTTTTCCATTAAAATCAAACTTGCTTTCTAAATTTACATTTTCAAATGAATATTGTGCCTTTGGATCGTTAATAACAAAGGCAAGTTTTGAAGTATTTAAAGTAAATTGAGTTTTATTTTTAACAATCTTCAAATTTTTCATTAAATACTAAATCAACATCAGATTTAAGATTAATTTTTCCATTTAAATTATTAATTATTTTTATTTCCTCACCTAACACAATCGATAAAATCTTATTAACTCTTGAAATATTATCTAACTTACCGTCTAATAAAATTTCACCTTTTAGTTCTCTTTTATCAATTTTATAATCAAGGTTAGGTGAGACTAATATTAAATTTGCAAACTCACCTTTGGTATTAGTGATATTAATCTCTTTATTTGAAAGTTTAATGTTAGATTGTAAATTCTTAACTAAAGGTAAATCATCATAAAACTCGATTGATGTATCTGATACTTTACCTTTAAAATTAGTATTAATTTTATTTTCTTCAAAATTACTTAGGATTAAATCGCCTTCAATAATTCCATCAACTAAATTAATTTGCTTAGAAACTGCTAATTTACTTCCGTATGACGTTTTTAAAATTTTACTTAATTTGTTTTTATCAAATTGTATTTCTAAAGTTTGAAGTAAATATTGTTGTTGAATTGATGATTTTAAATCAAGAAAAATACCAAAGTTTTTTATATTAACCTCTTGTTTTTCTATAATTACTTTTGGTTTGTTTATTAAAATTTTTAGATTAAACGATTTTAAATCTAAAGAAAAAGTTGCGTCCTTAAAATCAAGTGTTGAATCTGGTAATTTTTGAGTGATTTTATTTTTAATTTTTTGATTAAATTTATCAGTCGTAATTCCATAAGAAAGTAAAATTAAAATTGTAAAAACAAGGAAAAATAAAATAGATAATATTTTAAAAATTCGTTTCATTTATTTATTTAATTTAATCAAACTTCCTTCTAAAAATTCATTAATTTCACCATTTAATACTGAATCAGGACTAGTATTTTCTATATTAGTTCGGTTATCTTTAACAAGCTGATAAGGTTGTAGAACATAAGAGCGAATTTGATGTCCCCAACCGATGTCTGTTTTAGAGTCTTCTAATGATTTTGAACTCTCTTCTCTTTTTTTAATCTCTAGTTCGTAAAGCCTAGATTTTAACATTTTCATTGCTGTTTCTTTATTTTTATGTTGCGAACGTTCGTTCTGACACTGAACAATAATTTTAGTAGGTAAATGTGTTATTCTTACGGCACTATCAGTTGTATTAACATGCTGTCCGCCTGCACCGCTTGAGCGGTAAGTATCAATTCTCAAATCTTTTTCATTAATTTCAATTTCAATTTTATCATCTATCAACAGGATAAACCCAAACACTTGCAAAGCTTGTGTGTCTTCTTTGATTGGAATCAAAAGGAGAAATCCTAACTAATCTATGAACACCACTTTCATGTTTTAAATAACCATAACTATTAATGCCTGAAATTTTTATAGTAGATGATTTAATCCCAGCCTCTTCACCTTTGCTTTCACTAATTAAAACAACACTTCGGTCAGTTTTTTCAGACCATTTTACATACATTCGTCTAATCATGTCGGCCCAATCTTGGCTTTCAGTTCCACCTGCTCCAGCATGGACTTCTAAAAAACAATCAAGCTCATCATTTTCATTTGATAAATAACAATTAGCCTCTAAAGATTTTATGTCTTTATCTAATTTGTTAATTGAAATTTTAAGATCATTAAAAAGACCATCATCATATTCTTGTTCTAATGATTTTATAAAATCATTTAGATCATTTAAGTTTGTATTGGATTGTTTAAAACTCTTTAAAATTTTTTCTTTAAAGTTTTTTTCTTTAATAATTTTTTGGGCTTTGTCATTATCATCCCAAAAACCTTCTTCTACAATTTGATTATTTAAAACTTTATAACTTTCTTCAACATGATTGTTGTCAAAGATAGCTCCTGATATTCTCTAATGATTTTTTTAAATTAACTAAGGTGTTTTTTTCTTCAATCATTTAATAATCCTTATAAATTTCTGTTGGTATACTTTCATTAACTATTGATTCAGTCTTAAAACTTTCATTAATTGTATTTCTTCTATTTGTAAAAACTTTTTTCCAGTATTAAGATCAATATTCACTAACTTAATATTTGCGGGTGGCTTGAAAAAAGGAACAAAATTAACGGGTCTTAATTTGCTCATAATATCTTTAAATACTGGAAGTGCAGCTCTAGATCCTGTCTCACTTTTTCCTAAAGTTGCAGGCTCATCGAAACCTACATAAACTCCTACCAATAATTCAGGGGTAAAACCAATAAACCAAGCATCCATGTTATCGTTAGTAGTTCCAGTTTTTCCTCCAAGCTCTAAATTTAGTGATCTTAAACTTCTAGCGGTACCTCTTTGAACAACTCCAGTTAAAATATTTACAATCTGATAAGAAGTAGATTCATCAAATACTCTTTCAAATCTATTTTCAATAAATGGAGGATTTGTTTCATCAAAAGAATCTTTACATCCATTACAGAATAGTAACTGATTTTTATATTTTGTATTTCCATTCCTATCCTGGATAAGATCAATTAAAGTTGGGTTAATTTTTCTCCCACCATTAATAAAAGTTCCATAACTTGAAACTAATTTTAATAATGTAGTTTCATATGATCCAAGTGAAGTAGATAATAAAATAGGTGGTTTGTCATAAATGCCTAACTGAGTTGCTTTTTGATTAATTTTTTCTAAACCGATAGTGTTAGCTATTCTAATTGTCATTAAATTTTTTGATTTTTCAATTCCAGTTCTAAAAATTGATGGTCCATAAAATTTAGATGAATAATTTTTTGGCTTCCATTTAAAATCTTCTTTGCTGTTTGGATAAGCTACATAAGGAGCATCAATAACAATTGAGTTAGGTTTAAAGTTATTTTCTAATGCTGTCGCATAGACAATGGGTTTAAAAGATGAACCTGGTTGTCTTAAAGCTTGAGTAGCCCTGTTAAATTGATTTAAACCAAAGTCAAAACCACCTGTTAAAGCAAACACTCTTCCATTCCATGGATTCATAACAACTACTGCGCCATTAATTTTGGGTATTTGTTCTAAAGACCATAAATTTGTTTTTTTTAATTTTTTTACAAAAATAACATCGCCGACATTCAAAACATCTTCTACTCGATCAATTTTTTTACCAACACTATCAGCTGTTATATAGGCTCTTGCCCACTTAACTTGCTCAAATGGAATAATTCCAGTTTGTTTATTTTCGGTTAATATATTGGCGTTATTTACTGAAATACTTTTTACTAATGCTAAACTAAAAACTTTCGAATACTTTGATCTTGATTTAACTAAATCAAAAAATTTTTCTTCATTATAATTTTTAAAAACAGGACCTTTCCATCCGTGTCGTTTAGTATAGTTAATGAGCTGATTTTTTAAAGCTTCTGTAGCAACTTCTTGGATTTTATTATTTAAAGATGTTTTAACGTAAAGACCTTGTTTATATAAAGTATTTTCATCATAACGCTCAATCAGTTGCTTTCTTACTTCTTCAATAAAAAAATCTGCATCATTTTTTAAATTATTATCTTTCTTTTTTAAATTAATTTTAAAACCAATAGAATCTTGAAGTTCTTTTTTTGAAATATATTTGTTTTCATACATTCTTTCCAAAACCCAATTCTTTCTATTATTAACTGTGCTAAAATTTCTATAAGGATTATATTTGCTAGGCGCTTTAGGTAAGGCCGCAAGTAATGCCGACTCCGCAAAATTTAAATCTTTTACTGATTTATCAAAATAAACCATACTAGCAGATGCAATTCCATATGATCTCTCGCCAAGATAAATCTCATTTAAATATAATTCTAAAATTCTATTTTTAGATAAAGATTTCTCTATTCTAAAAGCTAGAATTGCTTCTTTAACCTTTCTTGCTAACGAAACGTCTGATGAAAGTAAGAAGTTTTTAGCAACCTGTTGTGTTATTGTTGATGCCCCTTCTAATCTTTGTCCAGTAATAACATTTTGGATATTTTTTATAACAGCTCTTGTTATTCCCTACTGCATCAATTCCAGGGTGCTGGAAAAAATTCTTATCTTCAGCTGATAAAAAAGCATAAATGACTTTTTTTGGAATTTGATCATACTTAATAAAAGACCTCTTTTCTTTAGAAAAATCAGCAACTCCTAAACCCTCAATATCATAGACCTTGGTAGACACTGGAGGCACATATGTTTTTAGAAATTTGAAGTCAGGTAAGTTACTAGAAAAATACCAAAACAAGGAAAATACTAAAAATAAGCCTATAAAAGATAGGAATAAACTGAAGGTGATAAAATTCTTAAAAAAACGATTCATTAATAAACTTTAATAATTATTATTTTTGTTATAAATAATTGTCATAATTATGAACACTAAAGAATTCAATACAATTACAAACTTATATTTTGAAGAGAGATTTACTATGGAAAAAAAGATTCTTATTGATGCCTCACAGGCTAAACAAACTAGAGTTGCAATTGCAAAAAATGGAGCTGTTGAAGAATATGAATTTGAAAACAGCGAGAAAAAGCAATTAAAAGGTAATATTTACCTTGGCAAAATTAGCAGAGTAGAACCGTCTTTACAGGCTGCATTCGTAGATTTTGGAAACGAAAGGCACGGATTTTTGGCCTTTAATGATATTCAGTCAGAATATTATCAATTACCTTCTTCAGATAAAGAAGCATTACTTAAAGAAGAAGAACAAATCAGAGAAGAATTAAACGAAGCAACTAAAGATTTAGATGTTAATTCAAATAATGATGAAAATCAAAATTCTGAAGAGATCGAAGAAATAGAGAGCGTGGATTCTGAAGACGATGAAAACCATGAAGAAGCAACCTCTGAAGATGAAGAAAATTCGGAAGATGGCAATAATAGTGAAGAAGTTACTGAGAATACAGAACAAGCTCAACAAGCAAATGAAGAAGATAATAAAATTGAAAAAATAAAAAATAAAAGAAAAAAACGTTATCGTATTCAAGAAGTTATCAAACCTGGTCAGGTTGTTTTAATTCAAATTGTTAAAGAAGAACGAGGCAAAAAAGGTGCCGCTCTTACAACTTATTTATCTCTAGCTGGAAAATATATTGTTCTAATGCCAAACACTGCAAAAGGTGGCGGGATATCCAGAAAAATTTTTCATTCAAGCGATAGAAGACATATTAGAGAAATTATCAATAATTTAGAAATTCCAAAAACAATGGGTTTAATTGTAAGAACTGCTGGGGCTAAAAAAACTCATAATGACATTAAAAATGATTTAGAAGTTTTGATTAATATTTGGGAAAAAATTAAACATAAAACTTTAAATTCTAATGCGCCAAGTCTAATCCATGAAGAAGGCGATCTAATTTATAGATCTATAAGAGACTTTTTTAATAATGATATTGAAGAAATACTAATTGATGGAGAAAATGCTTATGAAAAAGCAAAAGAATATGCTGATACTATTGCAAAAGATCAGGTTGAGAAAATAAAAAAACATAAAGCTAAAATTCCTTTATTTCATTCACTTGGTATTGAAAAAAATTTAAACCAAATTTTTGATACTAGGATCACGCTAAAGTCAGGTGGATATTTAATTATAAATCCAACAGAAGCTTTAGTTGCAATAGATGTAAACTCAGGAAAATCCACTAAAGAAAAAAATATTGAAAAGACTGCGCTAGCTACCAACATGGAAGCTGCTGAAGAAATAGCAAGACAAGCAAAATTAAGAGATCTTGCAGGTTTAATTGTAATCGATTTTATCGATATGGAAAATTATTCAAACAGAAGGCTTGTCGAGAGAAAAATGAGAGATTCTTTAAGATCTGACAAAGCAAGAACTCAAGTTGGAAGAATAAGTAATTTTGGCTTACTTGAAATGACAAGACAAAGATTAAGAGAAAGCTATATCAAATGGGAAACTACATTATCAAAAGACTCTTTTTGCCAAAAAATACTGCGAAAAGTTGAAGAAAAGATTTTTGAAATAAATAAAGTTAAAAAAGTTGAAATACACCTTGCTCAAAAAACTATCAATTACATCAATGATAATATGAGCGAAGAATTAAACTCCTTTTCAAAAAAATTTAAATACAAAGTATCTTTTGTAAAAGATGAAAACATTCTCTCTAGAGAATTTAAAATTTATTTTTTAGATAATAAATCTAAAGTTTTAGATAAATATGAAGAACTTGCAGAAGAAGTTCCAAGCAGTTCTGAACAAGAAGACGATAAAAAATTTAAAGATAATAAAAAAAAAGAAAAATTTTAAACGAAGATTTAAAAAGAAAAAATAAATTATAAAAATTTTCTTTTGTGTGTAGTGGAATTTTTAGCAAAAACAGACTTATTCATTATTCCAGATAAATAAGATTTTCTTCCAGCTTCAACCGCCAATTTCATTGCTTCAGCCATCAGGATTGGTTTATTGGCTTTAGCTATAGCAGTATTCACTAATACTCCGTCACATCCCAGCTCCATTGCAATACTAGCATCAGATGCGCAGCCAATTCCTGCATCAACAATGACAGGTATTTTAGAATTTTCTTTAATAATTTTAATATTATCCTTATTTGGAATTCCTTTTCCTGATCCAATAAACGAACCAAGAGGCATCACAGCAGAAGCTCCTATTTCTTCTAACTGCTTGCAAGCAATAGGATCATCTGAACAATAAACCATCACTTCAAATTTTTCTTTAACCAAAATCTCTGTGCACTTTAAAGTTTCCTTCATGTTTGGATATAAAGTTTTTTCATCACCTAACACTTCTAACTTAACTAAATTCCACCCGCCACTTTCTCTTGCAAGTCTTAAAGTTCTTAAAGCGTCTTCTGAAGTAAAACATCCAGCAGTATTTGGTAAATATCTAATTTTTTTTGGATTAATATAATCCATTAGTAATGGTTCTTTTTTATTTAAAACATTAACCCTTCTAACTGCAACAGTAACCATATCGGCACCAGATGCTTTCACAGCATCTGCTGTTTCTTTAAAATTTTTATACTTACCTGTTCCAACAATAAGTCTTGATTTAAATTTATATTTTGAAACTTTAAAAATATCTTTCATTAACCACCACCTATAAAAGTTACAATTTCTACTTTGTCTTTTTCTTTAATTTTATATTTTTTATAATTCTCTTTTTGTATAACCAATTTATTAATCTCGATAGCAACTTTTGAGGGTTTTATCTTTAATTTAGTTAAAAGCTTTGAAATAGAGATATCTTTCGTGGCTTTATATATTTTTCCATTTAAATATATTTGCATTATTCTACTTTATTAATTATCTAATAAATTCATGTCAAAAAAAATACAAATCATTAACGGGCCTAATATTAATTTACTTGGCAAAAGAGAGCCTGATATCTATGGAAATCTGACCATGGATTCTATGAATAAAGATTTAGAAAATTATGCAAAAGATAAAAATATTAAAATAGATTTTTACCAATCTAATGTTGAAGGTGAACTAGTTAATAAAATTCAAGAATGTAGTAATGTAGACGGGTTAATAATAAATGCAGCAGCATTTACTCATACATCTGTTGCAATATTAGACGCGATTAAAACTTTAAGTATTCCTGTTATTGAAGTTCATATTTCAAATATTTATAAGAGAGAAGAATTCAGACACAAATCTTTGATTAGTCAGGCTGTAAATGGTGTGATTTGCGGTTTTGGTGTAAATAGCTATAAACTCGGTATTAACGCTTTAGAAGATATTTTTAAAAATGAAAATAAATAAAGAAAAAATCCAAGAACTTGTAAAAATCTTAGATGAACTTTCGCTAACTGAACTAAGTTATTCAGATGGCAAAGAAAGTATCAAAGTTGGAAAAGGCGCTAAGGCAGCTGTAAGTTTTGCGCCTCAAGCTAATCAAACAAGTTCTAAAACAAAATCTTCTGGAGCTTTCAAAGGCGTAAAGAGTCCAATGGTTGGAACTGCATACCTTGCTCCTGAACCTGGCGCTAAACCATTTGTATCAGTTGGATCAAAAGTTAAAAAAGGTGATACTGTATTAATCATTGAGGCTATGAAAACCATGAACCATATTGCATCAACTGAAGATGGTGTGGTTGAAGAAATATGTGTTGGTGATGGTGAAGCTGTTGAATTCGATCAAGAATTAGTCAAAATTAAATGATCAAAAAAATCCTCATCGCAAATCGCGGTGAAATAGCTGTTAGAATTATAAGAGCTTGTAAAGAATTAGGAATTAAAAGTGTAGCTGTTCATTCCAATGTTGATAAAGATGCTATGCACGTACAACTTGCTGATGAAAGTGTTTGTATTGGTCAGGCGAAAGCAAGTGAAAGTTATTTAAATATTCCAAGTTTACTTTCAGCTTATGAGTTAACTCACTCAGATGCAATCCATCCAGGCTATGGTTTTCTATCTGAAAACTATGAGTTTGTTAAAATTTTAGAAGATCACAAGATTAACTTCATAGGTCCATCATCAGAACTTATTAAAAAAATGGGTGATAAAATTGAGGCTAAAAAAATTGCTAAAGAACTTGGTCTTCCTACAATTAAAGGTTCAGATAAAGGTGTAAGCGATATTAATGAAGCTAAGAAAATTGCTGAAGAAATTGGATTTCCTGTTTTAATTAAAGCTGCTGGCGGTGGTGGTGGAAAAGGAATGAAGATTGTTCACGAAGCTAAAGAATTAGAAAAAAATATTATTGATGCAAAGAGTGAAGCTAAGAAATTTTTTAATAATGATGAAGTATTTATTGAGAAATACTTTGAAAAACCAAGACATATTGAAGTCCAAATTTTATCAGATGGAAAAAATGTTGTTCATCTTGGTGAAAGAGATTGTACAGTTCAAAGAAGATATCAAAAACTTATAGAAGAAAGCCCAAGCCCAGTACTGACAGATAAAATTAGGCAAAATTTATTAAATACATGTGTTACAAGCTTATCAAAACTTGGTTATCAAGGTGCTGGAACGTTAGAGTTTATTTATGAAAATGGTGAATTTTATTTCTTAGAAATGAATACAAGATTACAAGTTGAACACCCTGTTACTGAAGCTGTTACAGGAGTTGACCTTGTAAAAAGACAGATTGAAATAGCTTCAACTGGAAAATTAAGTTTAGAACAAGAAAAGATTAATTTTACAGGTCATGCGATTGAGTGCAGAATTAATGCTGAAAATTATAAAAAAAACTTTCAACCAAGTGCTGGAAAAATCTCAACATGCCATATTCCATCTGGACCAGGAACAAGAGTAGACTCTGCAATTTATCAAGGTTATACGGTTCAGCCGTTTTACTATAGCATGATTGCAAAACTCATTAACCATGGAAGAGATAGAGAGTCTGCAATAGCAAGATCTTTAAGATCTTTAGATGAGTTTGTCATATCTGGAATTGACACCACAATAGATCTTCATACTAGAATTCTTAATCATAAAGACTTTCTAAGCTTCAACTATGATGTGAACTGGTTAGCAAAGTCAGATATTCTAAATTAACCCTTGTAACAATCGTTTAACCAAATATCATAATTTGGATGTTCAAATTCATTTAATGCTGGATTTGTTTTAAACATCCATCCATTAAATACAAAAACTGTATCTTTTGATTTGTTTTTAAAATCTTTAATTTGAACTAAAGCTAAAACTTCTCTAAAGCCTTTTCTAGTATCAACAACACATTTATCTATAAAAAATTCAAAATCTTTATATCTATTGATACTCTTTAATTTAAATTTTTTGACCTCTAATCTTGAAGTAATTTTGTCTAAAATTTTAATTTCAGCAACGATAATTATCTTTTTGATAAACTTTAAATAAATCGTCAGCAAAAGATTTGGTAGAAAATAAAATTAAAAATATAAAAAAAATTATTTTGGCTGCCATCTTGAATAAGGCATTTTTTTATTATTTTTTGGTAAATAAGCTTTTGAAGTCCCAGTTAAATTTTCTTTATGTTTCTTTTGCCAATTAAAATTATTAAAATTGATTTTATCAGGTGTTGTCTTAATCATTTTATGCAGCCAAGAGTGCCACTCTGGAGGTATTTTTGAAGCATCAGTTAAATCTTTGTAAATAACCCATCTTTTTGTATCATTATTATTCTGAAAATAGGTGTTTCCAAACTCATCTGTTCCAACTTTTTTTCCTTTAAACAAAGTGAATAAAAAAGTTCCAAGAGTTTGAGAGTTCCACCAAGAGAAAATTATTTTAAAAAAATTCATTAACACAATTCAAAGTTGTTTTTTTTTTTTTGTTAGACTTATAGCAAAGAGTCACTTAGAAAACTATTGTTAAATCAAAACGATTCTAAAGACAATATGAGCAAATACATAGCTGAAAGTTTTTATACTTGTCTATTCAAGATAAGTCACAAATTAAACGAAATTACGAATGAAACATTAAAAAATCTTGATCAAAGAGATGATGGAAAATTTGAAATTATTGATGTCAAATTTAACAAAAGAAAAACAAAAGCAATTGGTGACATTAAAAAAACTACTGAAACTTTAGATAATCAAGATCAACAAACTGAATTAAAAGATTTAATTCATAAATCTTCTTTGGGTCTACAAGAATCTAAAACAAGTGAAACAAGAAATTACAATGACAAAGCCTTTAATTTTAGAAAGCGAATGCCTGACAGAAGAAAAGGTTATATTCAAAAAGCTACAATTGATGAAAACAAAGTTTACCTACATATTGGTGAATATGATGATGGTAAAATTGGAGAAATTTTTATTGATACAAATAAAGAAGGTGAACTTGTTAAAGCTATGATGAATAACTTTGCCATAGCTATTTCACTTGGATTACAATACGGTGTTCCATTAGAAGAATATGTTGACGCTTTCATTGATACAAAATTTGAACCATCTGGAAAAGTTCACGGTAATGACAGAATACTCAGCGCTACATCAATTTTAGATTATATTTTTAGAGAATTGGCCATTTCTTACCTTGGTAGAGAAGATTTGGCCCATACACCATCTATAAACAAAGTTGAAACAAACGCAGTTGAAGCTTCGCCAGAAGAAGTGAAGTTTTTAGATGTGCTTAAAAATGTAACAAGTAAAGGTTTTGTTAGAAATCAGTACAAAGAGAAACTTGTAGATCTTACAAGTGTAAAATTAAATCTTAAAAGTAAAAAAGGCTAATTTTTTTTATTAATTTTTATATTTAAATCTTTAAGTTGATTTTCATCAACTTCAGATGGTGCATTCATCATTATATCTTGAGCATTTTGATTCATTGGAAACATTGTAACTTCTCTAATATTTTTCTCATCTGCTAAGAGCATAACAATCCTATCAATTCCTGGTGCAATACCACCGTGTGGAGGTGCTCCAAATTTAAAAGCATTAATCATGCCTGAAAATTTTTCATCTACATCTTTTTTGAATATCCTGCAACTTCAAAAAGTTGATACATTAGTTTTGGTTTATGATTTCTGATAGCGCCAGAAGACAATTCGATACCATTACAAACAATATCGTATTGATATGCTTTAACCTCTAAAGGTTTTGATAAATCAAGTTTTTCATTATCCCCCTGTGGCATTGAAAAAGGATTATGACTGAAAGCAATTTTTTTTGTCTTTTCATCAATTTCATACATTGGATAATCAACTATCCAACAAAATGCGAATTGATCATGATCAACAATTTTTAACTCATCAGCAATTTTGTTTCTTGCCAATGATAAGATTTTTTCAACTTCTTGTTTTGATCCACATGCAAAAAATATACTGTCTTTTTCTTGTGCTCCTGTAATTGATGCAATTTCTGAGACAGCTTCTTTAGAAAATAGTTTTCCAATCGTACCTTTTCCAGAAAGAACATTGCTTTCATTTTCAAATGAAAAATAAGCTAAGCCCGACGCTCCTTCGCTCCTAGCCCACTTGTCTATGCCATCAAAAAAACTTCTAGGTTTTTCTATTGTATTTTTTGTAACAATAGCTCTTACTATGTTTCCTTTAGAAACTAATTTTTTAAATATTTCAAAATTTACATCATCTCTCTTAAATATTTCAGTTACATCATTAATAATTAATGGGTTTCTCAAATCAGGTTTATCAGTTCCATATTTCAACATAGCTTCGTCATAAGGAATTCTAGGAAATTTTTTATTAGTAATTTTCTTTTTAGAAAACTTTTCAAAAACATTATTTAATAATTTTTCTAACACCTTAAAAACATCTTCTTGTTCAACAAAAGACATTTCGATGTCTAACTGATAAAACTCACCTGGGCTCCTGTCAGCTCTAGCATCCTCATCTCTAAAACAGGGTGCAATTTGAAAATATTTATCAAAACCAGCAACCATAATTAATTGTTTAAACTGCTGAGGCGCCTGAGGAAGTGCATAGAACTTTCCTGGATTTAATCTGCTGGGAACTAAAAAATCTCTTGCTCCTTCTGGGCTTGATGAGGTTAAAATTGGAGTTTGAAATTCTAAAAAACCCATTTTTTTCATCTCATCTCTTATGAATGAAATAACTTCTGATCTTAAAATAATATTTTGATGAATTCTTTTTCTTCTTAAATCTAAATATCTATATTTAAGTCTAATTTCTTCTGAATAGTCATCATCTAAAAAAACCGGAAGTGGTAACTCCTCACACTCGCCCAAAATATTATACGACTCTATAGAAAGTTCTATTGCTCCAGTTTTAAGCTCTTCATTGATTGTCTCTTTTGATCTTTCAAGCACTTTTCCTTGAACAGAAACTACAGTCTCAAGAGGAATTTTTTCTATGTTAGCAAAAGACTTGTGACTTTTTTCTATTACACACTGCGTAATTCCATAATTATCTCTCAAATCAATGAAAAGTAAGTTTCCATGATCTCTTTTTTTATGTATCCAGCCAGATAATACAACGTCACTACCTTTATTGTTTATATTAAGCTGACCACATGTGTGAGTTCTATAAGTATTCATTTGAGTAAAAACCTAATTATCTATAAACGTTAAGAAAAACAAGTTATTTAAATGATCATCACTTCTGAGAAAAAACTAAATATTTTTTTTAATCATTTTAAAAATAAAAGCTTAATATGTTTAGACACTGAGTTTGAGAGAAAAAATACCTATTTTGCTAATCTATCTTTTATTAGTGTAACTGATGGAAATAAATTTTTTATTTTTGATTTAATAAAATATCCAAATTATTTAGATGGTCTTAAAAAAGTCTTAAAAAGAAACATTTTAAAAATATTACATGGCAGTTCTCAGGATATTGAGATTTTTATTAAAAACAAAATTCCATATGAACCCTTTTTTGATACACAAATAGCAAGTGGTTTTCTTGGAATGGACAAAAATATATCTTACGCGAATATTGTAAAAAAATATTTTAAAATAATTCTAAATAAAGACCTGCAAAATCAAAACTGGTTAAAGAGACCTGTATCTAACAAAACTCTCTCTTATCTGAAAAATGATGTAAAATATTTAAAAAAAATTTATCTCAAACAAGTATCTGAACTAAAAAAGAAAAAAAAATTAACTTTTGTTCAAGAGGAGTTTGATTTTTTTAACAAAAATATAAAAAAAATAATGGAATAAATACTAAATTTCAGAAAAAAGTCTTGATAAGAATATTTATTTAAACTCTAAATTTTTAGATATTTTAAAAATTAGAGAAAATGAAGCAATAAAAAGAAATATGCCAAAAAATTGGATAATCAAAGATGAAACTTTAATAAAGCTTATTAAAATTAATAATTTAAATGATCTAAAAAAAAATAATTTACTAAACTCAAATCAAAAAAATGATATTTCTAAATCAATATTGAAGTTAAAAAAAATAAAAAAAACAAACAAAACAAATATAATAGAAATTAAAGCATTAGAATTTTTTAGATTTTTGATATCTAAAAAATATCAAATTGATGAAAATTTAATTTGTACAAAATATAATTTTGAAAATTATAAAAAAATAAAAAATCAATCTAAATGGCGAAAAAAAATATTTTTTGATCCATTTGTAAAATTTTTTTCTGGTAGTTCTAAAATAAAATTAAATAAATTTATAAAGAATCAATTACAGAATTAATTAGCTTAAAATCTATTTTCTTTTTTTGTTTTAAACTTTCATTGATAATCTTATTTGAAAATAAAAAAATATCTTCATAAGATCTATTGATTTTTTTGACGATAAAATCAAGAAGTTCGCTTTTAATTTTAATTTGATTATCTGAAAAAAATTTTAATAAAATTGAGTAGACTAATTTATCTGTTGGATTTTTAATATTTAGAATAAAAAATTGCTTTATTCTTGATTTTAGATCTTTAATTTTAAATTCCATTTGAGTTAATGGAATTAAAGTAGGAAATAACTAAAAATTTTTTATTTATTATAGAGTTATTAATTATTGAAAACAAAACATCTTCATCAATAGATGAATTATTAATACAAATTTTGTCGTAATTTAAAATTTCTTCATATTTTTTTTTTAAATCTTCAACAGAAGATATGAAGTAAAAATTATTTTTGCTTTCCAAAATTTTTAATAAATGAGTTTTTCCTGATTTTACTGATCCAACCAAATTTACCAACTTAACTTCCCAATTAGGAAAATTGTTTAAATAATTATAAGCGTCAGCATTTGAATCATCAATTATATAATCGCTATCTGAATAACTAATCTTATTTTCAAAATCTATAATTTCTTGTTCCTTTGTCATTTAATTTTTAAAATCCAATTTTCATTTTTTTTTTCAAGCACAACATTGTTTTCATTAAGTTTATCTAACAAAGAATCCAGGTCTCCTGAAAAATTAATTAAACCTTCATATTTTTTAGATGATACCATTTTATCTTCGATGGTATTTATATTTTGAGTAATTTTTATTTTTTTCTTAATGAGCAAGTAGTCATTAAGATTTTCTAAATTTGCTATAAATTTTATTTCATTTTGTTTTTTTGGAGTAAGAATTTGAATTTCTTTCCATGTAAAACCTAGATCGTTTTGGATGGTTTTAAATATATCTTTGATTGAGCTTTCTTGAAAAGTTTTAAGAGTATATTTTTTATTAAATTTTAGGTTATTAAAACTATATTTTATATACAAATTATCAGCTTGCCTATCTTCATCTATCACTAAAAATAAATAATCATTAAGTCCATAATTTTTGCTTAATTTATCTAATGATATTAATTCATAAAATTTAAGATCTATATCATTAAATAGACCTCTATCTTTTAAATCTCCTGAAGGAATTACAAAACTAAGAAGATCATTCTGATTAATTTCTGTCCAAAGATTATTCAATGAATCATTTTCCCATAAAAAAAAATTATTTTTAGATTTTTTTACTATTAATGTTAAAATAGGTTTGCTTTTAAAATCTATAAATTTAAGATTTTTTTCATTAAATATTTTTTTTAACTGATCTTGATCAAATTCAACTTTAACTAAAAAATCATAAGTCTTGTTATTTTTATTTTCATCTAAAATGTTAAAACTTTTAATAGTTTTTTGATAGTTACTTCCTACATTTACTTTATCAGTATCACCTTTAATTAAAAATCTTGAAACAATTGTTTTAAAGGCATCAATTTTGATCTTTTCAATAACGCTAGGTCTATTTTTTTTTACTGACTGAAAATTTGTAGTATATTTAAAATTATCAACAGTATAAATACTTGAGTTGGCATTGATAACAAAGCAGACTAAAAACACACAAAGTAGAAAAAAATTTTTAAAAAAATAGTTTATTAAATGCATAAAAAATTCACTTATAAGCAAAGCGGTGTAAATACTTCAAACACCAATAATCTCGTAAAATATATATCAAACCTATCAAACAAAACAAAAATAAAAGGATCCAAAGTGAAAGGTTTTAAAAATATAGGTGGATTTGGAAGTTTATTTGATATCAAATCTCAAAAAATCAAAAATCCAATTCTTGTAGCCTCTACAGATGGTGTTGGAACAAAACTTGAAATAGCAAATAAATTAAAAAAATTTGATACAATTGGCATTGATTTGGTTGCAATGTGTGTAAATGATTTAATCGTACAAGGTGCTAAACCATTAATTTTTTTAGACTATATATCGCTCGGAAAAGTTGAAAATAAAAAATATAAACAATTAATTAAAGGAATAGCTAAAGGTTGCAAACTTGCAAACTGCTACTTGGCTGGAGGAGAAACTGCAGAAATGCCAGGAGTATACAGTAAAGACAAATTTGATTTAGCGGGTTTTTCAGTAGGATTAGTTGATAAAAAGAAAATTTTAGATGGCACAAGGATTAGAAGTGGAGATGTTCTTTTAGCTGTTCCTTCTTCAGGAGTTCACTCAAATGGATATTCGCTAGTAAGACATATTTTATCGAAGAAAAAAATATCTAATAAAAAAATTTTAAAAGATCTTTTAACTCCTACAAAAATTTATGTAAAAGAAATTTTAAAACTTCATAAAATGAATTTAATTAATGGCTGCTGCAATATTACTGGTGGAGGATTAGTTGAAAACTTGCCACGTATCTTACCAAAAAATAAAGGATTCAAAATAAATTTAGATAAAATAAAAATTTTAAATATTTTCAAATTTCTAAAAAAACAAAATATAGATGATAAGGAAATGCTTAAAACTTTTAATTGTGGAGTTGGATTTTGTATAATTGTAAATAAAAAAAATGTAAAAAAAATAATAAATACTTTTGAAAAAAAATATAAACCTTACCCTATAGGAGAAGTTATATCTTCTTCAAAAAAAAATATTATTTTTAATGGATCAATTAGATACTAAAAAAAAAGTTGCAGTTTTTATATCTGGCAGAGGATCTAATTTAAAAAGTCTAATCAAGAATTCTAAAAAGATTAACTCTAAATATAAAATTGAGCTGGTTATTTCAAATAAAAAAAAAGCAAAAGGTTTATTTTATGCAAAAAAAAATAAAATTAAAAACTTTGCAATAGAAGGAAAAGCTTGAATTTTTTGAAAAAAAATCTTTAAATTTGTTAAAAAAACACAAAATAAAAATATTATGTCTTGCCGGTTTTATGAGAGTTTTGAGTAAAAATTTTTTGAGCAAAATTAAAATTCCAGTTATCAATATTCACCCTTCTCTTCTGCCTAAACTTAAGGGTTTAAATACTCATGAAAGAGCAATAAAATTAAAGCATAAATACTCTGGTTGCTCCGTACATTTTGTTAATGAAAAACTAGATTCTGGTAAAATAATTTTGCAAAAAAAAGTTAAAATTTTAAAAAAAGATACACCTAAATCTTTGGCTAAAAAAATATTAAAGCTAGAACATGTTGCTTATAGTGAGGCCTTAAACCTTATAATTTAATCTTTAAAAAAAAGATCAATCTCAATTTTTGCATTTTCTACTGAATCAGATCCATGAACTGAGTTTTTATCAATAGATATTGCATATAAATTTCTTATTGTTCCTGGTTTTGCATCTTTTGGATTTGTTGCACCCATTAAATCTCTGTTTTTTTGTACAGCATTATCACCCTTTAAAACCATAGCTACAAGTGGTCCTGAACTAATATAACTACAAAGATCATTAAAGAAAGGTTTGTCAGAATGAACCGAGTAAAACTTCTGTGCAAATTCAGTATCAACATGAATTTTTTTCATTTTTTCTACAACTAACCCACCATCTTCAAAAACTTGAATAATTTTACCAATTAAATTTCTTTCTACTGCATCAGGTTTTATTAAAGATAAAGTTCTCTCACTCATAATACTCCTCCACCAATCTATTTAAAAGTTTAACTCCATATCCTGTGGCACCTTTTGGTATAGTATGCGTAGTCTTTTTTGACCATGCCATACCAGCAATATCAAGGTGTGCCCAAGGTGTTTTTTTTAGTATAAATCTTTGTAAAAACTGGGCAGCAGTAATTGAACCTGCACCTCCAGAATAATTAATATTTTGTATATCTGCAATTTCAGAATCCATCAGCTTGTCAAAATTTTGATGCAAAGGAAGTCTCCAAGCTTTTTCATCATCTTTGTAACCAGTTTTATTAATTCTATCGGCTAATTGGTCGTTATTAGAAAAAAGTCCTGCAAATTCATTTCCAAGAGAAATTATTATAGCTCCTGTTAAAGTTGCAAGATTTATAATAAATTTTGGATTAAATCTTTTTTCAGTATAAGTAAGAATATCTGCAAGTACCAACCTTCCCTCAGCATCTGTATTAAAAATTTCAATTGATTTTCCACTATATGATTTAACAACATCTCCTGGTCTTTGTGCATTACCATCTGGCATATTTTCTACTAATCCAACAACACCAACTGCATTAACTTTTGCTTTTCTTAAAGCTAATGTTTTCATTAATCCCACAACTGTACCTGCCCCGGCCATATCATATTTCATTTCCTCCATAAATCTTGCAGGCTTTAAAGAAATTCCACCTGTATCAAAGCATACCCCTTTTCCAACAAAACCTAATGGTTTGCTTGTTTTTTTTCCACCATTCCATTTCATAATTGCTACATAACTTTTATTAGAACTACCTTGACCAACTCCTAAAAGTGCATTCATTCCAAGTTTTTTTAATTTTTTTTCATCTAATATTTCAATTTTTAAACCAACTTTAGATAATTTTTTAATTTGATTAACAAAATTATTTGGATTTAAAATATTTGGAGGTGTTGTTACTAAATTTCTAGTTTCAGTAACACCTTCATTAATATTTTGTGCAAATTTAAGACATTGATTAATTAAATTTTTATTTTTTGAAACTATTGTAATATTTTTAATTTTTTTTAATTTTTTTATCTAATTTATAATTATCAAAATTATAATTTCTAGACAAAAGTCCAATTAATATATTTTGAATAATTATTTTATTTTTTTTTAATTTTTCAGGCAAAGTATCAAATAAAATTTCAATTTTATCTTTTTTAAGAGCTAAAGCTTCAGAAACAATTATTCCTCCAAGATTTTGATATTCAAAATCAATTTTTTTTTCATCAACATTAAAAAAATAAAAATTTCTAAATTTTGAATTTTGTATGCTAGAAACAAAGGTATAACCTTTTTTATTTTTAGCAGCTTTATCTCTTAAAGAATTTAAAGATTTTAAATCTAATAAAGATTTAAGAGATTAAGTTTGAATTTTTATTAACAAGAATTGCTCTAAAGTCAGCATTTTGACTATATTTTGTTGAAATATTAAACATATTAAATAAAAAAATGTTAATACACTTTAAAATGTTTAAAAACAAGATTTAATTTTTTTCTCTCAATTTATTTTGCACCTCTTGCTTCGTTAAAAGCAAGAGAAATACTGGCATCTTCAAAATTTTCATTAATTAATGCTCTTGTTAAAGAAAAAAACTTTAACACTCCGTTGAAGGGACTCACTATTTATGTAAACACAAATGACAATAAAGGTAATCTGAAAGGGTTTTTGTTTATGAAAAAGATAGAACTATAATTGCTCAGTCTGGAAGAGTGATTTCAGATGGAAAAAGTTCATACCTAGAACTTATCAATGGAGAAACATTTGAAAAGAATAATAGAAATATTAATAGTGTAAAATTCGAAAGCACAATATTTAATTTTAATCAATATGAAACTCAAAATATTAATGATCCAAAAATAAGTGAAAAAAATATTTTGTGGTTAATTGAAGATCTTCAAGATAAAAAAATTTCTTTAAAAAGAAAAAAAGAAATCAGGCAAGAAATTAACAAAAGATTAATTAAACCGTTTTTTATATTTATACTATGCCTGTTAGGATCATTGTGTCTTTACAAAAATAAAACAAATTTAGATAAACCTAAATTTTTTAAAATAAAAATTTTTATTTTAGGTTTTGTTTTATTAATTATAAATGAAATTATGCTTGGGTTTAGCTCTGCAGGATTAATAGAAACAGGAATTTACATTTTTATTATAATATTTGCTGTTGTTTTGGAGTATTTAATAATTCAAAATTTATTTAATAAAAAAATAATATGACTACAAAAAAATTTCATCCAAAAACATTATTTTTTATTTAATAAAAAGAATTTTCGTTATTACTTATAATTTCAACTGGAATATTTGTTAGCTTAATAATTCTAACAACTTTTGTTGAAGAGTTAATTTTTATAAAACAAAAAGAAATTTTAGAAAATGTTTACCTTAAAACATTAAGCTTAACACTCATAAAAACTCCTACAATTTTCCTTGCTATGTCTCCTTTTGTTTTTTATTTTCTGGCATTTTTTTTTTTATTAAGTTTAAAAAAAATCATGAGTTCACATCATTAAATATTACAGGCTTGTCAGATAATTTTATAACTCTGGTACCTTCAATATACTCATTTTTAATTGGATGCTTTTTAGTAATTTTTTTGACACCAATATCATCTTCACTGACTAAGTATTACGAAACATATAAAAAAAATTATCAGATAATGATAATCTAATAATAATTAGCAACACAGGAATATGGATGAAAGAAAATAAAAATTCAAACACACATATTATTAGAGCGGATAAATTAGAAATTTGAAGGTGATGATTATTTTATTTTAAAAAACCTATCAGTTTTTATTTTAGAAAAAAATGAAAAAATTAGAAGAATTATAAAAGCCGATACTGCAGAACTAAATAAAAAATTATGGTTACTAAAAGATATTAGAGAAATTGAAGACAATAAAATTATTAAAAAAAAACAATCAAATTATGAAAGCAACATAATGTTTGAGGATTTAGTAAATTTTTTCAATAACTCAAACACTTTCTCTATCTGGAATATATTGAATGAATTAGACAAAATTAAAGAAGAGGATATTCTGGTCAAGAAATCATTATTACTTTTCATAAATTTTTATCACTTCCAATACTGTTATTTTGTATGATAGTAATATCTTCATTATTCACACTTAAAAGCCAAAATAATTACAATAATTTTGCTTACACTTTCATCGGTATATTTTTAGGTATAATAATTTATTTTTTGATAGATTTATCAATTGCAATGGGAAAAAGTGGTACAGTGCCAATAATGCTGTCTGTTTGGATGCCCACTTTAATGTTAACGACGGTTGCTTTTTATAGAATAATTAAAAATAATGAATAAATTTTAATAATTAAAAAAATTATGAAACCTTTTTCAAAACTTATTTTTATTCTTTTTTTAATTTTATCTAATTTAGCCCATAGTGAAGAAATATTATTCCAATTAAAAAGCTAATAAATTATCTTATAATGACAAAAAGAGTATTATTACTGCTGCAGGTAAAGCTGAAGCATGGGACAATCAGAATAGAAAAAATTTACGCTGACAAAATTGTTTATAACAAAAAAGATCAAAAAATTTTAGCCTACGGAAACTCAAAATTTGTACATGAAAAAATCTTGATTACTGCAAGAGAATTTAATTATAATTTAAACGAAAAAAAAATTGAAGCACAATACGATGTAGTTTTAAAAGACCAAAATAACAATATATATAATTTAAAAAAAGCAACTTTTTTTGAATTAAAAAAATAAGTTTTGGAGAGAATGTCTTTGCAAAAATAAATGATGGGTCAAGTTTTAAAGCAGATTTTATAAAAACAGATCATATAAAAGGATTAAGTTTTTATAACAACTCATATTATACTGCTTGTAAAAAAATTAATAATGATGCTAATGAATATTGCCCTTCCTGGTCATTAAATAGTAAAAAAATTATTCATGACAAAGAGCTAAAAAAAGTTATTCATAAAAATTCAGTCATTAGAATAAAAAAATACCAATTTTTTATACACCTTACTTTTCACATCCAGACCCAACTGTAAAAAGACAGAGTGGTTTTTTAACACCAGCGGTCAAAACCGTATCAAATTTAGGAAAAACATTAAAATTGCCATACTTCTTTGCAATTGACGATGACAAAGATTTAACTGTTACACCAATATATTATTTTCAACAAAAAATATGTTAAACACAAGTTATAGGCAAGCCATTAAAAATGGCTTTCTTCAAGTTGAAACTTCTTATTCTGGAGGTTACAAAAATACAGAAACAAATAATAATTTATATGGTTCTAGAAATTATTTTTTTTTAAAATATGAAAAAAATCTAGAAAAAAATAATTTTTCAGATTCTTCAGTCAAATTTAATTTACAAAGAGTATCTCAAAAAAATTATTTAAGAGTTAACAATTTAAAAACAAAACTTTTTGATAGCGATCAAAGAATATTAAATAATAATATCAATTATTTGAAAATTAGTAATAATAAAAAAATTGAAGTTAGAAGCTCTATTTTAGAAAATTTAGATGAAACTAATGATAAAAAAAAATATACGTACATACTTCCAGAAGTTACCTATTCAGCATATAATAAAATAAATAAAGATTTTAATATAAAATTTTCATCTATCTCATCTGCAAAAAAATATCTAGATACACAAGAACAAGTCAAAATTACAAATATCGCTTCAATTAATAGCAAACAATATGTTAACAAATTTGGAATTGGTTCACGTTATACATTTGAACTATTAAACATAAATGTCCACAATAATAACGTAGAAAATGAAAAAGAAAATTATAATCTAAAAAATTATTTTACGATTATCGCAGACAACTCCTTACCATTACTAAAAAAAAATTTTGAAACGAAAGTTACACATGTTTTAACACCAAGAATTTATGCTAAATATACAAGTGGCAATTCAATAAATAGTAATAATACAAGCAAAATCTTAGAAATTAATGACATCTTCTCAATCAACAGATCAAATAATATTACCAAACCAGAAACCGGCCTTAGCTTTGGTCATGGAATAGATTATTCATACAAAAAGCAAAAAATCGATAATTCTATGAAAATTAAATCACAATTTGGTTTGGGTCAGGTAATTAAAACTAAAAGAGATGATAATATGCCTGCTCAATCTTCTTTACAAAATATATCTTCTGATTTTGTTGGCTTTGGGAATTATTCTTTTTTTTGGAAAAAAAAATATCTTTTTTGATGAAAGTGAATTAAATCAAAGCTTTCAACAAAATTATTTTAATTTTGATTATAAATTTACTTTAAATAATGATTTTAAAAAATTACTGCGTAATGAGATTGATATAAATACTATTTATGAATCATATTCAGTAAAATTTAATTTTGATGAAAAAAATTCATATATTGGATCCGATAGATTTTTAACAGGTCAAATATCAAAATACTTAGATCAGAATTACTTTTTTTATTTTTCAAACACTAGAAATTTGATAACTAATGGAACAAAAAATCAAAAACTATCATTTAACTATGAAGACGATTGTTTATTAACTTCAATTACAATAAATAGAGATTTTTATAATGATGAAGAAATCAACTCAAATAAATCTATATTTTTTAATATAGTTTTTAAACCTTTTGGAGATAGCATCGCTCCTGATTTATCAAGTTTAATAAAATAATGAAAAAATCTCTTATTCTATTCTTAATTTTATTTTTTTTTTTAAATCAACCTTTGGAAAGCCTTGAGATTAAAAATGTAGCAAAAATTAATAACAAAGCAATAACAAACCTCGATTTATACTATGGTATTAAATTAATAGAAATTTTTCATAAAAGAATAATTAATAAATCAGAAAGTAGAGTTATTTTAAACCAATTAATTGAACTCGAAATTAAAGAAAGTGAAACAAGCCTCTATAATATTGGTTATAATGAAGATGTTATAATTGCCGAGACTAATAAAAGGTTAAAACTCTTAAATTTTGAAAATTTAGATATTAGTTTAGAAGATAAAAAAATATTAAAAAATAGATTAATAAATAATCTAAAAATAGAATATAAATGGAATAGATTAATTGTCATTTTATATGCTAATAAATTATCAATTAATACAAATGAAATAAATGAAATTTCTAAAGACAAAAACTTTGATGAAAAAGAAAAAGAGAGACTGATTGAAATAGAAAAAAATAAAAAAATACAAATCTTCTCAAAAATGCATTTTAATAAAATTAAAAAAAAATATTACATTCAATACTAAAATGAGCTCAGTTGGAATTATTTTATCTGATCATGAAAGCACAAGTGAAATAATTATTTTAAAATCAATTAATTACTTGGCAAAAAGTAAATTAAAAAAAATTATATTAATAGGATCTAAAGATCATTATTCTAAATTAGATAAACAAGTTAGTAAAATTAAAAAAATTGATTTTATAAATATAAAATTAAAAAATAACAAATATATTAAATATTTAAATGATAGCACAAACCTGGCTATTAAATTTTTTAAAAAAAATAAAATTAATTATTTGATTAATATGCCTTTAGAAAAAAAAAATACTTACCAAAAAAATATTTAGGATTTACTGAATTTTTCTCGGACAAGTTAAAATCTTTAGGCAAAGAAACTATGCTTCTTTATAATGATTTTTTTTCTGTTAGTCGTGTTACAACACATATTAAAATAAAAAATGTATCTCAAAAAATTAATAAAAAAGTTATAAAAAAAACATTAAAAAATATTTTTTTTTTTTTATAAAAAAAAAATAAAAAAAAAACCAAAGTTAATTGTACTTGGGTTAAATCCTCATAGTAGCAAAGATTTGGGGAGGAAAAATGAAGATAACTCGATAATTTTTCCTGCAATAAGAGAATTAAAAAAGAAAAAATTATTGCTGAAGGTCCAATACCAGCTGATAGCGCTTTCAATAAAATTACAAAAAACTCGGTTTTTATTGGAATGTATCATGACCAAGTTTTGATCCCTTTTAAAACATTGAAATACGGTCAGAATTTTTTTAATAAATGATGATTACTCTAAAAAAATTGTTTCATACAATAAATATCAAAAATAAATTTATTCTTGAAGTTGGATCTGGAAATTTAGCTTTAACAAATCAAATAATTAAATCTAAACCAAAAAAATTTATTTCATTAGAAATAGATAAAGATTTATTGAAAAAAATCATTGAAAATAGTCAAAAAAGTATCAAATTTTATATTTAAATTTTGATGCTTTAAAATTTGAAGAATTAAATTTTTTCAAAATAAAAATTTTTCAATAATTTCCAACTTACCATTTAATATATCTAGTAAATTACTTATTAAATGGACTAAAATGCAAACTAAAAAATTCAATTAATGGCATGGTATTAATGTTTTCAAAAGAATTGGGGGAAAGAATTATTTCTACAGTAAAAAATTCAAAAAAATATGGAAGATTTCTATATTAATTCAATCTATATTTAATGTTGAAAAAGAAATTAGGTAAAAAAAATATTTTTTTTAACCAATTCCAAAAGTTGATGCAATAGTCTTAAAATTTTTCCATTAAAAAAAAAAAAATAATTATTAAATTTTGATAATTTAGAAAAAATTACAAATTTTTTTTTTTTAATTCTAGAAAAAAAAAAATAAAAAAAAATTAAAAAAATTTTTAATGAAAAATCAAATAAAAAATAATAATTTGAAAAAGTTTTTATAATTTAAGAGCAGAAAATATCAAAAGAAATTTTTTGCAAAATGTCAAATTTAATTTAGAATTAAGAAGTTTTTTTTTACCAATAAATTTGCTTGAAATTTTATTCTCTTATCTCTTAAAACCTCATTTATTTTTTTGGCTAAGTGATTTACGCATTTTGTTAAATTATCATTTATAACTAAATAATCATATTCATTAAAATGCATAATATCTTTTTTGCAAATTTAAATCTCTTAAAGCTATTTTTTTATTATCTTTGTGCCTTTTAATCAATCTTTTAAGACTTTTTTAATTGATGGTGGTAATAAAAAAATTGAAAAACAATTTTTTTTAAATTTTTTTTTTAAAACTCTTGCTCCTTGCCAATCAACATCAAAAAAAATAGTTTTTTTTTTTTTTTTAAATTTTTAAAAACTTGATTTTTTTAATGTTCCATAAAATTATTATGAACTTTTGCAGTTTCTAAAAATTTTTTTTTTTTTATATTTTAAAAAATTTTTTTTTACTTATAAAAAAATAATCTTTTCCATTTTTTTCACCTAATCTTTTTTCTCTTGTTGTACAAGAAATAGATAAATTTGAATTTTTAAATATTTTTAATTAATTTTTTTGTTACAGTAGTTTTGCCAGCTCCTGAAGGAGATGAAATTATAAAAAAATTGCTATTTATTTTAGAAGAAATTAAATCTTTTTTTTTGGGCAATTTTATTTTTTATTGCTTTCAATAAATTTTACAGCATCACCAACTGTTAAAATTTTTTCAGCTTCACTATCAGATATTTCTGAACCAAACTCTTCTTCAAATGCCATAACTAATTCAACAGTATCTAAACTATCAGCGCCTAAATCATCTATAAAACTTGCTTCATCAGTAACTTTATTAATATCTACACCAAGATGATCAACAATTATTTTTTTAACTTTTTCTCTTACTTCACTCATTAGAATCTCCTTTATTAATTTCTTAATTTATTAGATGATAAGTAAAACTTAATCAAGCCATATACATCCCACCATTAACGTGGATAGTTTCTCCTGTAATATAAGACGACATATCAGATGCTAAAAAAATAACCACATTGGCTATATCTTGCCCTGTTCCAAGCCTACCCGATGGTATAGTCTCCATTAATTTTAATTTATACTCATCTTTAAGCTTAGCTGTCATATCAGTTTGAATAAAACCTGGAGAAACACAATTGCATCTAATGTTTTTTTTAGCATATTCTTTTGCTAAAGATTTTGTAAGTGCAACTAATCCTGCTTTTGAAGCGGTGTAATTAGATTGTCCAGCATTTCCAGTATGCCCCACAACAGAACTTATATTAATAATCGATCCTGATTTATTTTTTATCATAGCTTTTATTGATTCCTGACATAACAAAAAAGGTGAACTTAAATTTAAATTTATAACACTTGACCACTCTTCCTTTGACATTCTCATGGCCAAATTATCTTTGGTTACACCTGCGTTATTAACAAGTACATCAATACCGCCAAAGCTTTTAATTAATTTAGAAAACTCTTCAGTTAGTTTTTCGGTATTGGACAAATCCAGCTGTGCAATTTCTATTTTAGAAAATTCTTTTTTAACTTTTTCTAAATTTTCTAAATTTGAACCAATTATGCATATTTTAGAATTTAAATCATAAAACTTCTTCATAATATCTAAACCTATGCCTCTCGATCCACCAGTAATAAAAACTTTTTTATCTTTTAAATCATTCATAACCTTTAATATCCTCCAAAGTATCAGTTTTTAAAGTTGCGATATTGTCCGAATTAAATCTTTTAAGCATATTTGTAAGAGCTTTTCCAGGACCGCATTCCACATACTGAATTATACCATCATTTAACATAAAATTTATAATTTCTCTCCATCTCACAGTTTTAAATACACAATCTATTAATAATTTTTTTATTTGATTTGGATCGCTTTCTGGTCTTACGCTGACATTTGAAATTATTGGAATAGATACATTATTAAAATTGATACTTTCAATAAAACCACTCAACTCTTCAGCCGCAGGTTTCATTAACGCACAATGAAATGGGGCGCTTACTGGAAGCATGATGCTCTTTTTTTTATAATCACTTTTTAGTTTTTTTACAAAATCATCAACTTCATTTGTTTTTCCGCTAACAACACACTGTCCAGGACAGTTATCATTAGATATTTCCACGCTATCATACTTTAGTTTTTCTAAGATTTTTTTTATTTCATCATATTCGACATTC
Organism: Candidatus Pelagibacteraceae bacterium; assembly: GCA_038142265.1. GTDB lineage: Bacteria > Pseudomonadota > Alphaproteobacteria > Pelagibacterales > Pelagibacteraceae > HIMB114. The sequence continues at coordinate 49,370 of JAYQJR010000006.1, forward strand.
AAAATTGCTGCCATGGCTCCGTCGCCAACTTTAACTGCAGTTTGCATAGCCTGTCCTCTTTTTTTTAAAATTTTACTAGCATCGTGAAGTGATATGCAATTAGATGCTACTAAAGCCGAATACTCACCTAGAGAGTGACCAGCTACATATTTAAAATCTGAAACTTTAATATCTTTCTCTTTTTCAAGAGTTCTAAAAGTAGCAATACTTACAGCCATTATTGCAGGTTGTGTGTTTTCTGTCATATTTAAACTCTTGGCGTCTTCTGAAAAAATAATTTTTGTAAGATCAAAATTTAAAGCGCTATTAACTTCTTCAAAGACATCTTTTGCTACTTTAAAGTTATCAAAAAGATATTTGCCCATATTAGAATATTGTGAACCTTGACCTGGAAAGATGAGTGATTTAGTCATTTTTTAACAAAAAATACCTGTTGAATTAAAATTAATACTCTTATATCTAACCATTTTTTAAATAATAATAAATTATTAAAGTGGCATACTACGAACATACATACATAGCTGTACCAGAAGCAAGTAAAAAGGACATTGAAAATATAGAGTCTAAAATTGATCAAATTCTCAAAAAAAACAAGGGAAAAATTCACAAATTAGAGGACTGGGGTATTAGAAACTTAGCTTATCCAATTAAAAAAAATTATAAAGGTTATTATAGAAATCTTTTTTTTGAAGGTGAGTCAAATACAATAAAAGAAATTGAAAACTTTGAAAAATTTGAGGAAAAAATAATAAAATTTCTATCATTTAAAATTAAAAAAATTCCAGAAGCTATATCTGAATTAAACAAACAAGATAAATAATATGAAAAGAAAAAATAAAGGGAAAAAAAGCAGTTCAAGTTTATTCCTAAAAAATCAATTAATAAAAAAAGATTGTCCTTTAAAAGGAAAAGATGAAAGTGAATTAAATTATAAAAATATTAAGCTATTAAAAAAATATATTTCAGATAGTGCAAAGATCTTGCCAACAAGAATTACAGGTGTTTCACACTCAAACCAAAAAAAATTAAATAAAGAAATTAAAAAAGCTAGAACTTTGGCATTATTGCCTTTTGTTGGATACTAATATGGAAGTCATACTTTTAGAAAACATAAAAAAATTAGGAACTATTGGACAAAAAGTGAAAGTAGCTAACGGCTATGCTAGAAATTTTTTATTAAAAAAAAATAAAGCTTTATTAACAACTAAAGAAAATCTTGAATATTTTGAAAAGAAAAAAGATGAAATTCAAAAGAAAAACGAACAAGAAAAACAAAAAGCTCTAGAAACTTTAAAAAAAATCAATTCTTTAAAAGTAACCTTAAAAAAAGAAGTTATGGAGAATGGTAATTTATATGGTTCTGTTACTGTTAAAGAAATTTGTGCTGAAATTATAAATGTTTCAAAAGTAGAAATCAAACCAGAACAAATTGAAATTAAAAAACAAATTAAAGCTAAAGGAGATTACAAATTAACTGTAAATCTTCATGCAGAGGTACAAGCACAAATCATAGTTGAAATCGCTTCTAAAGAGTAATCTGTAAACTTTTCCACATTTTAAAATCCAAAACTTTCCTTCAAAAAAAAACTCAAACTTATATTAAGTTTTTGTGAAAACAGAAGCAAATATAGAAATTCTTAAAACAAAAGACTCTACACCAAATAATATTGAAGCAGAGCAGACAATTTTAGGTTCAGTTCTAATTGATAATGAAATGTTTGATGAAATTTCAGACAACTTAACAATTAATCACTTTTATGATCAAGTTCATCAAAAAATTTACAAAACAATTTCAAATCTAATATCAAAAGGCCTTTTAGCAAACCCAGTAACTATTAAAAATTTTTTTAACAATGCTGAAGAATTAGATCAAATTGGAGGAGTTGATTATTTATTAAAATTAACCAGAGTGTCTACTACTAAAAATCAAATTAAATATTATTCAAGTTTGCTAGATGATCTTTATGTAAGAAGAGAATTAATAAAAATCAGCAATGAAACATTAGATGAAAGCAGAAATAAAAACGAAGATGTATCTGCAAACAATATTTTAGAAAATACAGAAAGAAAACTTTTTGAGATTGCAGAAAAAGGAGAATATCAAAAAAGTTTTGTTGAATTCAGAGACTCGCTAAAAGAAACTATTGAAATGGCTACAGCTGCCTTTAAAAATGAAAAAGGTATTGTTGGAGTTCCATCCGGTTTAAAAGATCTTGATGATCGACTTGGTGGTTTGCATAGACAAGATTTAATTATCATAGCTGGTAGACCATCAATGGGTAAAACAGCGCTAGCTACAAATATAGCTTTTAACGCTGCTCAAGATATTGAAAAAAATAAAGCAAAATCTACAGTTGCTTTTTTCTCGCTAGAAATGTCTTCAGAACAACTTTCAACAAGAATTTTATCAGAGCAATCTAGAATAAAATCAAATGATATTAGAAGAGGAAAAATTAATCAGGACGATTTTGAAAAGTTTATAGAAACATCCAAAAATTTAGAAAATTTACCTCTTCATATTGATGATACTCCTGCAATTACTATTTCTACACTTTCAAATAGAGCAAGGAGACTTAAAAGAAAACATGGTCTTGATCTGATTGTTATTGATTATATTCAATTAATGAAAACAGGAAATTACAGAAATGAAGGAAGAGTCCTTGAGATTGCTGAAATTACTCAAGGTTTGAAAGCTCTTGCTAAAGAATTAAATGTACCGGTACTAGCTTTATCTCAGCTATCAAGAGCAGTTGAACAAAGAGAGGATAAAAAACCACAGTTAGCAGATCTAAGAGAATCTGGATCAATAGAACAAGATGCTGATGTGGTTATGTTTGTATTTAGAGAACAATATTATTTAGAAAAGCAAGAACCAAGGCTTGGTACAGCAGAACATGTTGAATGGCAGGAAAAAATGAGTCTGGTTCACAATCAAGCTGAAATTATTATAGGTAAGCAAAGACATGGTCCTACTGGATTAATTAAGCTAGAGTTTGAAAGCGCGTTCACAAGATTTAAAGATGCTTCTAATTAATAGTTTTAATATATAAAATTACATATATATAGTCAGCAATCTTTCAAAAATATGAAATATTCTGTTCCTACAGTCTCCATTAATCTTAATGCAGTTAAACATAATTATTTGAATGTAAAAAAGTTTTGCAAAACTGCAGAAACATCGGCTCTCGTAAAAGCAACAAGCTACGGGCTTGGTGGTGAAAACAGAATTGTTGCAACGTTAATAAAGTGTGGCTGTAAACAATTTTTTGTAGCACATATCAATGAAGGTTTAAAAATTAGAAAACAATTTAAAAACATTAAGGTAAACATACTTAATGGTTGCAATAAAAATGAAGAAAAGATTCTTTATTCAAACAATCTTACGCCAGTTATTAATACTACTGAACAATTGAACAGATGGTTAAATTTTTTAAAAAATAAAAAAAAAAATAGACTGATTATTCATTTTGATACTGGAATGTGTCGTTTGGGAATCCAGCAAAATGATATTAATAAAGTTATTAAACTTAAAAACAAAATTGATGAGTTTAAAGAAGTAATCATTATGAGCCATTTAGCATGCGCTGGTGTAAAAAAAGATAATTTTAATGAAATTCAGAGAAAAAGATTTGAGAATATTAAAAAAACTCTACCAGGATACAAATACAGCTTGGCTGCCTCAGGTGGAATTTTTATGGGAAAAAAATATCATTACGATTTAGTCAGACCGGGTATATGCTTATATGGCGGTTCTCAAAAATTAAATAAAAATATTAAACATGTCGTTTCTTTAAAATGTCCAATTATTCAAATTAATAAATTAAAAAAAGGTGAAACAGCTGGTTACAACAGAACTTTTAAAGCAAAAAAAGATATGATAACCGCAACTATACCTCTTGGTTATGCAGATGGTATTGGTCTTAGATTCTCAAATTTAGGTTACGTTCATTTTAAAAATAAAAAAATTCCAATGATTGGAAGAATTTCAATGGATTTAACAATTATCGATATAACAAAATTTAAAAATAAAATTAAAGTTGGTGACCATGTCACTATGTATGATGAAAAATTTACAATTGACGATTTTGCCAATATTACTGGTACAATTCCATATAGAGTAATAACTTGCATATCTAAAAGATATATAAGAAATTATATCTAAGAATGTTTTTAAATTTATATAAACAAATTATAAATTTTCCAAAATTAATTATTCTACTTTTTTTAATTCTAGTATCTGCTTCTATTTATCAATCAAAAAATTTTAAATTAGATGCCTCTGCTGACACTCTATTAATCGAAAATGACCCCGACCTTCTCTACTTAAGAGAATTAAATAAAAAATATAAATCAGAAGAGTTTTTTATTATTACCTATACCCCAAAAACTAATTCTAACGAACAATCTATTAAATCTCTGGAAAAGCTTGTTAAAGAAATTAATAATTTCAAATGGGTGAGCAAAACTATCTCTGTTATTAACGCTCCTCTTCTTCAGTCTTCCAATGAACCTTTAATGGATAGAATAAAAAATCTTAAATATATTGTAGATAATAATATTGATAACGAAAAAGCTCTAAAAGAATTAATAAATAGTCCAGTTTATAGAAATCTAATTATAAGCTCAGATGGCAAAACCTTTGGAGTTATCGTTTATCTTAAAGATAATAAACCTTACTTAAATCTTTTAGAAAAAAAATCAGATCTGCTGAAAAATAAAAATATAGACCAATCAAAATTAAAACAAATCAACAATGAATTAGAAACATTACAAAAACAACAATCAGATAATATAAGTTTTTACAATAAATCTATTAAAAACTTAATTAAACAACATAATCAGTTTGCAGAGATAAGATTAAGTGGAATACCGATGATCGCAGATGACATGATAACTTTTATCAAAAAAGATATAATAGTTTTTGGTATTGGTGTTTTTATTTTTATTATTTTTACACTTTGGTTAATATTTAAAAACATTAAATGGGTAATATTTCCCCTTTTAATTTGTTTCGTCTCTATTTCGATTATGGTTGGTTTTTTAAGTACCGTTGGATGGAAGGTTACTGTTATATCCTCAAATTTTATTGCCCTAATGTTAATTTTAACAATGTCAATGAACATTCATTATTTAGTGAGATACATGCAAATTGGTACCGAAGAGTATTCGGCGGAAGATAATGGTAGAATTTTTGAAACTTCAAAAACAATTTTCTACCCAATTCTTTATGCTGTTCTTACTACTATATGTGCATTTTTATCATTAATATTTAGTGAAATTAAACCGGTAATAGATTTTGGATGGATGATGACAATTGGTTTAATTATTTCTTTCATTACAACCTTTGTATTACTTCCTTCTTTGATTAAATTTTTTAATCCTCCAATACCAACATTAATAAAAGAAGAAGATTCAAAAATTGCAAAATTATTTTTAGTAATGACTAAAAAAAATATTTTAATTTATTTTTCAACTGTAGTTTTAATAATTGCATCTGTTGTGGGAATATCCAAACTTAAAGTAGAAAATAGTTTTGTAAATTATTTTGACAAAAGCACAGAAATTTACAAAGGAATGAAAAATATTGACGAAAAATTAGGAGGTACTACACCGCTTGAAATTATTTTGAAATTTAAAAAAAGTAACAAAACTCAAAAATCTTCTGATGATTTCTTAGGAGAAGAAAAGAAAAATACTGATAATTTTCTTGGAGAAACTAATAATAGCGAAGATGAAAAATCAAAATATTGGTTCACAAGAAATAAAATTGATAAAATTATTGAAATTCACAAATATTTAGAAAAACAACCAGAAATTGGAAAAGTATTATCCTTTTTCATCTATTTTAAGTATTGCTGAAAGTTTGAATAATAATCAAAAGCTTGGAAGTTTAGAAATGGGAGTTTTGTACGATAAACTTCCTAATGATATTAAAGAACAAATTATCAAACCTTATATATCTGTGAAAGATGATGAAGCAAGAATAACTATGAGAATTCTTGATTCTAAGAAAGACCTAAGAAGAAAAGAATTAATTAATAGAATTCAAAATGATCTTAGAACAAAATTTAATTTAAAAGAAAATGAATTTAAATTAGCTGGTGTTTTAATAATATTTAATAACTTGTTACAAAGTTTATTTGACTCTCAAATTAAAACTTTGGGCGTTGTGATGCTTGGTATATTTGTAATGTTTTTAATTTTATTTAAATCCTTAAAGCTATCAATTCTTGGTACTGTTCCAAATTTTATAGCAGCATTCTTTGTTTTGGGTTTTATAGGACTGTTAAACATACCCTTGGATATGATGACAATTACAATTGCTGCTATTACAATAGGTATAGCAGTCGACAATAGCATTCATTACATTTATAGATTTCGAGAAGAAATTAAAAAAAATAATCAAACAGATTTAATAAATAATTGCCATCAATCTGTTGGAAAAGCGATAATAAGCACTTCAATCACAATTATTTTTGGCTTTTCTATCTTAGTTATGTCTAATTTTATTCCTACAATCTATTTTGGACTTTTTACAGGTTTGGCAATGTTGACAGCTCTATTTTTGGTTTTAACTTTGCTACCAAACTTATTAACTAAATTTTATTAATTGATGGAAAATTTTTTGGATTTTTTCAGTGAAAACTTTTCACTACTAGATGGTATTCTTGGTATTTTTATTTTAATAAATATTTTCTCTGGCTTGAGAAATGGATTTGTTGCAAGCCTTATTTCATTTTCAAAATGGGTACTTGCTTTTATTGCAGTAAAATTTTTCTTACCAATACTTCGACCATATGCAGATGACTATATATCTTCGGCTTTAGTAACAGATATAATTTTAGGAATTGTGATATTTTTTGTAACTTTATTTTTAGTTCTTTTGATAAATAAAGGTCTAAAAAAACTCTTAAGTGGTCTGGTTTAGGGTCAATTGATACTATATTTGGCTTCTTTTTTGGAATTTTAAAAGGTTATTTATATTTTGTATCATTGTTCACTATAATAAATTTTATTCACCCAATCGAGAGATGGCCAAATTACCTAGGTAAAGGTGCTTCAATCAATGTAATCATGTGGGGAAATAAAACATTAATTGATGTATTTCCTCAAAGATATGAATATTTGGATAAGGGAAGAAAAAAAATTGATAAAATATCAAAATGACAATTTTAAATAATTATAGTAATTATGATTTTGTGGATGACCGATTAAAAGAAGAGTGCGGTATATTTGGTGTTTATAACCATCCTGAAGCTTCAGCTTTGGTAGCTCTGGGTTTGCACGCCTTGCAGCACAGGGGTCAAGAAGCCTGTGGTATCAACTCATTTGATGGAAAAAACTTTTACTCAATTAAAAGAAGAGGTCTTGTAGGAGATAATTTTACTGATCCAAAAATAATTGAACAACTTATGGGTCATTGTGCCATTGGTCACAACAGATACTCCACAACTGGTGCGCCAATGATAAGAAACATACAGCCTTTTTTTGCTGATTTACATACGGGAGGTTTAAGTATTGCTCATAATGGTAATTTAACAAATGCAATTACAATAAGAGAAAAAATGGTTAAAGATGGTGCTATTTTTCAAACTACATCAGATACAGAAACACTTGTTCAACTAATTGCGAAATCTAAAAGAACAAAAACAATTGATAAAATTATTGATGCTATTTTTCAAGTGCATGGAGGTTATGCATTAGCAATTATGACTAATAAAAAACTTGTAGGTATTAGAGATCCGTACGGAATTAGACCATTAGTACTTGGAAAATTAAAAGACTCCTACATACTTTCTTCTGAGACATGTGCGCTAGATATTATAGGAGCAGAATTTATAAGAGAAATTGAAAATGGTGAAATTATTATTATTGATAATAATGGAATAGAAAGTATCAAACCTTTTCCTAAAACAGAACAAAGACCATGCGTATTTGAATATGTATACTTTTCTAGACCTGATAGCATTGTTGGTGGTAAAGCAGTACATGAATATAGAAAAAACTTAGGAATAGAGCTTGCAAAAGAGTTAAGTATTGATGCTGATATAGTTTCTGCTGTTCCAGACTCAGGAATACCAGCTGCAATTGGGTACTCAAATCAATCAAAAAATCCTTACGATATGGGAATTATTAGAAATCATTACGTTGGAAGAACTTTCATTGAACCTACTCAGCAAATTAGACAACTTGGAGTTAAATTAAAGCATAATGCAAATAAAGAAGTTATCAAAAATAAAAGAATAATTTTAATAGACGATTCAATCGTAAGAGGAACAACATCAAAAAAAATAGTTGATATGATTTACTCAGCAGGAGCAAAAGAGATACATCTATGTATATCTAGTCCCCCAATCAAGTTTCCAGATTACTACGGTATAGATACTCCGAATATTAAAGATTTAATGGCAGCTCAACACAGTTTGGAAGAAATGAAAAAAATTATTGGAGTAGATACTTTACAATTTCTTTCTATAGATGGTTTATATAAAGCTTTAGGTCATGAAAAAAGAAATAATGACAAACCTCAATTTACAGATCATTGCTTTACGGGAGATTATCCAGTTCATCCAATGGATCAAATGAATCAGCTTGAAAAAAATAATCAATTATCTTTATTAAGTAACGTTAGAACTTAATTTGCGTAAGGATTTTTGTTATTAATATATTTGACAACAACAATTTTATTATAAATTTTTAAAGAAGAAATTAAATTTTTCACAAAATAATTTTTATATTCTTTTTTTAAAAAAGTAAGTTTTGTTCCAAAAGCTTTAAAAATCATTGGTTTAGAATTTACATGTTTAATAAATTTAATATTTGGTCTACTATTTTTATGAATTACAGGTTTATGAGAACTAATAATATTTTTTAAACAATCATTAATTATTTTATTTGATAAAATCAACATTTGAATATTTCGAAATTTCAAATATTTTTTTTAATATAAATTCTTTTTTAACATCTTTTAAAGCAGAAATAAAAATAGGTTTAATAATAATATTTGAAAAATTATGTTCAAAATAATATTTGAAATATTTCTCTCTATTTTTTGTATTTTCTTTAACTAGATCAACTTTGTTAACAATTACTATGACATCTTTAAGTTTATTTAAAATTAATCTAAATAATTGTTTATCATTTTTTGTAATTTTGATCATTTGCATCTAAAATAAATAAAACAATATCTGATAATATTAATTTTTTTAAAGTTTCTTTTGTAATAATTTTTTGTTTTTTCATGAGATTTAGATTTTTTTTTTTAAACCACCAATATCTATAAAATTAATTATAAATTTTCAATTTTAAAAATTTTATTAATTGGAAAAATAGTTGTTCCAGAAATCATCACTAACTTCTGAAATATTTTCTCCAATAATTTTATTAAAAATTGTAGATTTCCCAACATTCGGTTTGCCAATGAGACAAATATTTATATTTTTCATTTAATTAAAAATTATTAAAAATTATTTTTATTAAAAATCAAAAATTTTTTTTAAAAATTAATATAATTTTAAAATATTTGAAAATTATTTTTCAATTTTAAACGATTTTTTAAATTTTTTAATTTATTTTAATAACATTATTTTTTGAAAAAAATATAAATTTTTATATCTAAGTATAAAGTAATCAAAATTCAAATTTTTTATTATTTTTTTTTTGAAAAATATATTTTAAATTTTTTATTAAAATAATATTTTTCCATCTTTTGTTTAAAATAAATAATTAAATTTTATTTAGTTAAAAAAAAAATTATCATTAAATAATTGGAATTTTATTTATGATGAAATTTCTTTTTTCCAATTAATAAATCCTTCCATTATCTATATTTACAGAAAAAAATTCCCATAATTAGTTGAAAAATAAAAATATTATTTTTTAAAAAATAGGATTGATGAAAAAATTAACGGTTATTAGCAAAATTTTTTTATTTTTATAAAAAAGACCAATTATATTTTTTAATCTAAATCAAAGGCAATAAATTTCAGCATAATCATTTGAAAAAATTAACTTATTTTTATAAATGGCAAAATTTTATATAAGAAAATTTTTTTATTATTTCAGATGCAGTTTCATAACTCCAATTAATTTTTCCATTATTGAATTAATTGAGAAAAATTTTACTATTTGTATTAATTAAATAAATATTTGTTTATAAATTTTAATTTCAGATTTAAATGGAACATTTAAAGTTTTTTTGATCCATTTTTTTATAAATTTTTTATATTCAAATGCTTGGATATTTCCCAAAATTATCTGAAATTATCAATTTTTTTATAATAACCTAATGAAAAATTTAAAATTATAATTTTATAACAATTTTTTTATAAATTTTTTTTTTTTTTTAATTAATTTTAAATTTTTATCTAAAAACAATTAAATTGATTTTTATCAATAAAAATAAAATTATCAAAAAAAAATTATTTTTTAAATTTTTTCAGATATGATTTTTTAAATTTTATTTAAATCCACAAGATCCTTGAAAAATAAATTTTAAGAATTTAAAAAATTTGAGATTTCATATCTCTTTTTTTATTAATTTATTATTTTTTTAATTTTATTAATTTTAAAAATATTTTTTTTATTAAATTTTTTTTTGATTTTAATAAAAAAATTTTTTTACCTTCATTGAAAAGCATCTATATCAACTTCTTTTTAGAAGAATAAAAATGAAATTAAAAAGAAAAAAAAAAAAATTTTTTTTTTTATAAAAATATAAAAAATTCATTTCATTTAAAATTTAAATTGTTTTGCTTTTAATTAACATTTTTTTTTTTTAATATAAAAATCATAAAGTAGTTTATTTTGTATGATAGTAAAATTTTGTTTAGTTGAAGTCTTTAATAAATTTAAAATTTCTTTTTCTTCAATTATAATCATCAAACTTAATAATAACTTCTTTTATATTTAATAATTCTAAAGCATAATTATTATTTTTTAATTTTTTTCTTAAAAAAATTTAACTGTTCTAATGCAGCTTTTTCATTTTTTTTCTAAATAAAAATCTATTAATTGATATGATGATAATATTGATATTGTGTCATTATTTGTATTTTTTAACTTCATTTAAAATATCTAAACCCTCTTTTCTTTTTTTCATCTAAATAAATTTTAGATAGTAAAATTTTTTCAATATTTTCAGAATTTTTTTTATTTAAATATATAATTTTAATCTGATAACCAAAAATTAAAAATATATAAATAATATAAAAAATATTATTTTAAATTTATTTTTTTTATAAAAATTTATAAACTTTTCTTTTTCTAACTCCTGATTAATTTCATTTTCAATATTACTCGACATTTAATAAATATTTTTTAATGTTGGAAATTTTCTTTACTTACTTCTTTTGAATACTTTCTAACCGCTTGTTGAATTATTTTTTTTATATTTGTAAATTTTTTTACAAACTTAGGGGTATGTTCAAACATTCCAAGCAAATCCTCTGTTACCAAAATTTGTCCATCACATTTTTTTGAAGCTCCTATTCCAATTGTTATAGTTGATGATAAAGATTGAATTTTATTTGCAACAGTTTCTTTAACAGCCTCTATTACAATTGCTGGAACACCTAAATTTTGTAAAGTTAAAAAATCTTTTAAAATTTTATTTTCTTCAATAATATTTTTTCCTTTTACTCTGTAATCTTTAGATTTTGTCACAGCTTGAGGCATTAAACCAATATGTCCAACTACTTGAATTTTATGATTAATTAATGTTTTAATAATATTTTTAATTTTATAACCACCTTCTAATTTTACTGCATCACATTTAGTTTCTTTCAAAATTTTTTTTGCATTTTTTAAAGCAATAAAGGAGTGCTATAAGTATTGTATGGCATATCTACAACCATAACACTTTTTTAACGCCCATTCTTACTGATTTTGCATGAACAATAATTTCGTTTAAGCCTATACTTCTAGTATTTTTAAAACCATAATAAGCCGTAGCCATTGAGTCCCCAACTAAAATCATATCACAATACGGATCAATTATTTCTGCAGTATGCTTATTATAAGCAGTTAAACAAACCCAAGGTTTTTTTTTGGTTTAATTTTTTTATCATTATTCCCACTCTATTGTTCCTGGTGGTTTTGAAGTAATATCATAAACCACTCTATTAATACCTTTTACTTCATTAACAATCTTATTCGATATATCTGCTAAATCCTCATGTTTAAAATTATAATAATCTGCTGTCATTCCGTCAGTAGATGTAACGGCTCTTAACGCGCAAACATAATCATAAGTTCTGGAATCGCCCATGACACCAACTGTTTTGATCGGCAAAAGAACAGCAAAAGCCTGCCAAATTTTATTATATAAATTTCTTTTCTTGAGTTCATTAATGTAAATATAATCTGCTTTCTGTAAAATTTTTATTTTTGATTGTTAGATATCTCTCCCGGTATCCGTATAGCTAATCCAGGTCCTGGGAAAGGGTGTCTGTTTATTAAAAAATTATTTACTCCAATAGATTTTCCTAACTCTCTTACTTCATCCTTGAACATTTCATTAAATGGCTCAATTAATTTAAGTTTCATTTTTTTTGGGAGACCGCCAACGTTATGATGAGATTTAATCATAGATGTTGGACTCCCAGAAAAACTTTTGCTCTCAATTAAATCTGGATAAAGCGTACCTTGTGCTAAAAATTTAATATTTTTATGTGACTTAGAAAATTTATCAAAAACTTTAATAAAAGTATTGCCGATAATCTTTCTTTTTTTCTCTGGATCAGAAACATTTTTTAATTTATTTAAAAAAATACTCTTTGCGTTAATATAATTAAAACTTTGTTTAAATTTTTTTCTGAAAATTTTTTTAATTTCATCAGACTCTTTGTGCCTCATCATACTGGTGTCAACGTAAACACAAAGTAGACGATTCTTAATAGCCTTATACAAAATGTGAGCTAATACACTGCTATCAACTCCTCCAGATAGAGCGCATAAAACTTTTTCGTTTTTTTTTAACAGAATTTTTAACTTCATTTATAATCTTAGAAACTTTATATTTATTTGTCCAATTTTTTTTAATTTTACAAATTGAAAATAGAAAATTTTTAAACAAAATATTTCCTCTATGGGTATGAAAAACTTCTGGATGAAACTGTGTGGTATAAATTTGCTTTTTTTTATTTTCTAAAAAAGAAAATCTTGAATTATTTGATGAAGCCAAAACATCAAAACCAATAGGTTTTTTTTTAACATTATCAGAATGACTCATCCAAACAGTATTTTTTTTATTTAAAAAAAAGTTTTTTGTAATCAAAGATTTTTTTTTCTCAATAATAATTGCTTTTCCAAATTCTTTTTTGGTGAATATTTAACAGTTCCTCCAAAAAATTTTGAAATAAGTTGATGACCATAACATATTCCAAGAACAGGTATATTTGCTGAGAAAATTTTTTTATCTACTGCTGGGGCTTTGCTTGATAAAGTAGATTTTGGACCTCCTGATAAAACAATCCCTTTAACATTTTCTTTTATAAAGTTTCCTTTATTAAATTTTTGGTAACTAATTAATTCACAGTAAACACCTAATTCTCTAATTTGCCTTCCAATTAATTGTGTAACTTGAGAACCAAAATCTATAATCAAAATCTTATCAAGATTTTTTATTTTCATTTGTTATTAGTTTTATCCAGTGGTTTTTTTTAATATTTTTTTTAACTCTTTGCTTTTGCCACACATGTTTTTGCAAACTGCATCAAAAACCTTGATTTTCTTATCTGCAAAATCAAAATCGCCATCTTTAGCTTTTAATTTTATGAGCATGTACAGAGCTTCCTCGTTTTTTGGATCTAAAAGTAGTGCTGTATTTAAATTTTTTTCAAATTCATCGTGATTTTTTTGTTTTTTATGTATTTTGGCTAAAAATATGTAGCTATCTTTATTTTTTGGATTTCTAACAATATCTTTTTCAAAAAAAAAGTTTAGCTGCTTTTAAATTGTTTTTATTCAAACTCAATAATTCCTAATTTATAAAAATCAGCTTTGTTAGCGTTAATTGTTAAAAAAAAAAAAAAACTTAAAAGAAAAATTTTTAATAATTTATTCATTAATTGGATAATTTGGTGATTGTTTAGTGATATGAACATCGTGTACATGCCCTTCTTTTAAACCAGAGTTTGTTATCTCAATAAACTTTGCATTTTTTCTAAACTGCTCAAAGTCTTTTGCTCCTAAATAACCCATTGAAGATTTTAATCCACCAACAAGTTGATCAATAATATTTTTTACAGGCCCTCTGTATGGTACTCTTCCTTCAATCCCCTCTGGTACAAGTTTTAGTTGATCTTTAATATCTTGTTGAAAATATCTATCAGCAGATCCTCTTGCCATAGCAGAAATTGAACCCATCCCTCTATAAGATTTATAAGATCTTCCCTGAAAATAAAAAATCTCACCTGGAGTTTCGTCTGTACCAGCTAATAAAGAACCAATCATGACAGCATCTGCGCCTGCTGCCATAGCTTTAGCTATATCTCCCGAATATCTAATTCCTCCATCTGCAATAATTTTTGTATTTTTTATATTTTGATAAAGCATTTTTAACATTTAAAATAGCAGAGAATTGAGGAACGCCAATTCCAGCTACAATTCTAGTAGTGCAAATTGAGCCAGGTCCAATTCCTACTTTAACAGCATTAACATCTAATTTAGCAAGTTCAACTGCAGCTTCTGCTGTCGCAATATTTCCAGCTATCAAATTTAAATTTTTAAATTTATTCCTGATTTTTTTTACAGTTTCAATAACTGGTAAAGAATGTCCGTGTGCAGTATCAATAATTAAAAAATCACTACCTGCATTAACTAAAGAAACCGCCCTATTAAATTCACTTTCTCCTACTCCTACTGCTGCACCTACCATTAATGATTGATTTTTATCTTTAGATGCATTGGGAAATTTTTCAGATTTCTCAATATCTTTAACGGTGATTAATCCTAAACATTGATTGTTAGAATTTGTAACAATTAACTTTTCAATTCTATTTTTGTGTAAAAGCTTTTTTGCATCATTAATTTTGTAGCCTTGTTTAATTGTAACGACATCTTTAGTCATTAAATCTTTTACTTTTGCATTATCATTTGAACTAAATCTTAAATCTCTATTAGTAATGATACCTAAAATTTTATTAGAATTATCTACAACAGGAATTCCAGATATATTTTTTTCCCTTATAATTTTTTTTACATCAGAAATTAAATTGTTAGGTCCAATAGTTATTGGATCAATAACCATGCCAGATTCAAACTTTTTTACTTTTAAAACTTCAGAAACCTGTTGTTCAACTGTCATATTTTTATGAATGCAAGCAACACCGCCAAGTTGAGCCATAGCAATTGCTAATTTTGACTCTGATACAGTATCCATTGCGGCAGAAATAATAGGCACATCTAATTTTAAATTTTTAGTGAGAAAGGTAGAAGTTAGAACAGTTCTTAGGTTGTACAGAACTTTTTCTAGGTTCTAGAAGTATATCGTCAAATGTAAATGCTTTAGATATTTCCATAGACGTAGTTATTATATTTTTTATTTTAAGTCAAACTGATCTAATTTTGACAAAAAATGTACATTTCTTTTGAGTCTTTTCTACTCGAAGCGGGTTTTATAATTTTGTATTTATTAAAATGAGTCTTGGCATATGCTATTAGCTCTTTATCTAACTCTCCATTAAAAAATTTGCACAAAACCTTGCCTTTACAAGATAGTATTAATTTAGAAAATTCTAAAACATTTAAACAAACTGTGTTTGTTTTAAATGAATCAAGGTTTTTAGATCCAGAAGTATTTACTGCAATATCTGAAAGTATCAAATCAGTTCCATTTTTATAATTCTTTTTAATCTCTTCCTGAATTGACGGATCGCAAAAATCTCCTTGTAAAAACATAATATCTTTCAATGGATCCATTTTTAATAAATCTATAGCCAAAATATTTTTAACTTTTTTTTTTAATAAATATTGAGACCAGCTACCTGGTGCTGACCCTAAATCTAAAACCTTTAAATGGCTTTTGACTATATGGTATTTTTCGTCAATTTCTTGTAATTTGAAAAAAAGCTCTTGATCGGTATCCTAGTTTTTTTGCATCAATAACAAGTTTATCATGATGCTGTCTTTGTATCCATCTTTTAGAACTTCCGCTTAGATTTTTTTCTTAAATTTTACCAAAGTGACTAAATAATTTCGTCAGAAATTAAGCTATCTGTTTTTGAGGATTTTATCTTACTTTTTCTTTTTAAGTTTAAAAAATGAATAAAACTTATCGGAATTGTTAAAAAATAAAAAACTCCAGCAAATACTAAAGTTTCAAAGGTTTTATAAAATAATAAAGTAAAAAATATTACAAATATTAGTGCTACCAATACAAAAATATTCTTAGACATTTTAATTTTTTTTAAAGCATAAGTTGGTATTTTGCTTATCATCAAAAATGATACTAAAATCATAATTACTTTTGATAAAAAATTTTGATCAAAATCTAATCTAAACTCTGAAAAACTTATAATCATCGGCATCAAGACTAAGCCAGCTGCTGCAGGAGCTGGGACTCCAGTAAAAAAATTTTCTCTCCACTTTTCCTCATAAGTATTGTCTATACTTACATTGAATCTTGCTAATCTTAAGCAACAGGCAACAATATAAAAAAGAGATATAGTCCATCCAATAATTGGGGAGCTGCTAGAAGTCCAAAAATAAATTATCAAACTAGGGCATACACCAAAATTTACAAAATCCGTTAATGAATCTAATTCTACGCCGAATTTTGATGTTCCTTTTAAAATTCTTGCTATCCTTCCGTCAGCAGCGTCAACAATTGCAGCTAATGTTAAAAAAATAATAGATTTTTCAAAATTACCCTGAAATGCAAGTTTAAGTGAGTTTAATCCCTAAACACAAACCTAACAATGTAATTAAGTTTGGTAAAGCAAACCTAAAGTCTATTTTTTTCATCTAATTAAATATTTTTTTCTTTTCTGCTGGCTATTAAAGTTTCTCCACCAACAACAGTTTGTCCTTTTTTTACTAAAACATTAAAAGTATTCGAAAAATAAATATCAACCCTACTTCCAAATCTGATAATTCCAAAAGTTCCACCCTGTTCATACTCTTGATCTTTATTGCAATAAGAAATGATACGTCTTGCTATGAGACCGGCAACCTGAACAACAACAATTTTATCTTGGTTAATAGAATTAATTTTAATTAAATTTCTCTCGTTTTTATCACTCGCATCATCTAATGATGCATTTAGGTATTCCCCAGGCTTATAGAATACCTCCTCTACCTTACATTTAATTGGAAAACGATTTACGTGGCAATTAAAGACATTCATAAATACACTTACCTTGGTAAACTTTTCATTTTCTAGAGATAGTTCTTTTGGTCCATTAGTTTCTTCTATTTGGCAAATAATACCATCTGCGGGAGATACTAAAAAATTATTATCATTAATTGGAAATCTTTCGGGATCTCTAAAAAAATAAAAAACCCAAATTGTTATAACAATACCGATCAAGCCTAGAAATTTTGATAATAGTAAAAAAATAAAAGTAACCACTAAACTAATAATTAAAAACTTATGACCTTCTTTGTGAAGTTTTGGTAATAGGATATCTAACATAATCTTATTGATTGAATTTATTATTATTATATAAGACAGTCTTCTTAATAACAAAATGTCAAAAATTAAAGTTAAAAATCCAGTCATTGAACTCGATGGCGATGAAATGACTAGGATTATATGGTCTTTTATTAAAGATAAGTTAATTTTACCTTACCTCGATATTGAACTTAAATATTATGATTTAGGAATGGAAAGTCGTGACAAAACTGACGACCAAATAACAATCGATTGTGCAAAAGCAATTCAACAATATGGTGTTGGTGTTAAATGCGCAACTATCACACCAGACGAAGCTAGAGTTGAAGAGTTTAAGTTAAAAAAAATGTGGAAATCACCAAATGGAACTATAAGAAATATCTTAGGTGGTACAGTTTTTAGAGAACCAATTATTTGTAAAAATATTCCAAAGCTAGTTCCTAGCTGGACACACCCAATAGTGATTGGGAGACATGCATTTGGAGACCAGTATAGAGCAACAGATTTTAAAGTTCCGGGTAAAGGAAAAATGAAAGTCATTTGGGAAAGTGAAGATGGAAAAGATAAAATTGAAAAAGAAGTATTCAATTTTCCATCATCAGGTGTTGCATTATCAATGTATAACTTAGACGAATCTATTAAAGATTTTGCAAGAGCCTGTATGAATTATGGTCTTAATAGAAAATGGCCAGTTTACATGTCTACAAAAAATACAATTTTAAAAGCATATGATGGAAGATTTAAAGATTTGTTTGAAGAAGTTTACCAAAAAGAATTTAAGAAAAAATTTGATGAATGCGGAATAACATACGAACATAGATTAATTGATGATATGGTTGCATGTGCTATGAAATGGAGCGGAGAATATGTATGGGCATGTAAAAATTATGATGGTGATGTTCAATCAGACACTGTCGCTCAAGGTTTTGGTTCTTTAGGATTAATGACAAGTGTACTCATGACCCCAGACGGAAAAACGGTGGAATCAGAAGCGGCACATGGAACTGTCACTAGACATTACAGACAGCATCAGCAAGGTAAAGAAACATCAACTAATCCAATTGCATCAATTTTTGCCTGGACACGAGGGTTAGCACATAGAGGTAAGTTGGATGGAAATGATGAACTAATAAAGTTTGCAGATACTTTAGAAAAGGTGTGTATAGAAACTGTAGAAAGTGGAAGTATGACAAAGGATTTAGCAATCTTAATTAGTAAAGATACTAAATACTTAACAACTAATCAGTTTTTAGAAACATTAGACGGAAACTTAAAATCTAAATTATCTTAGATTTGGAAAAAAAAATTAAAAATATTCTAATAATAAATTCCGGTGGTGGTTTCGGTGATACTGTTCAATTTATTCCACTACTCAATTATTTAAACGATAACTTTCCTCAAATTAAAATTTTTTACTATGCGAATGATTATGAAAAATTTTATTTTGATAACCAATTAAAAAATTTTAGACAAAAAAATCTTACAATTTTAAAGGATTTGCCTATTTACTTTGGTTTTAGATTAAAGCATATCTTTTTTTCTAAAAAGATACCTAATTTATATAATTTAAATCGCTTTGATTTAATTATTGATACACAAACAAAAATTAGAAATCTTCTGATTTATAAAAAAATACCTCATAACTATTTTTTTTCTCCAACTTTTAATTATTTTTTTTGTAAACCAAAATTTGAAATTCAAAACAATCGAAAACATATTATAGGTAGAATATTAGCTTTTTTTGAAATTTTTTTTAATAAAGAAGTAAAGCTAGAATATAATACAAAAATTAACGATAAGTTTATTACAAAAGCCAATCAATTGTTACCAAATACAAAAAAATATATTGGATTATCTTTGGTTTCAGGGCACCAAACGCGAACAAAAGAATTTAACAAAACAGAACTAGTTAAAATTATTAATCATTTTAAAAAAAAATATACTCCAGTTTTCTTTATTGAAAAAAATCAAAAAGAAATGGTTAATTTTATTAAAGAAAATTTTCCTGATGCCTTTTTTCCGGAGCACAATGTTGGTGAAGAATATAATTTTCCTGACCTACTAGTTGCGCTATCCAATTTAATGGAATTTAACATTACAATTGATAATGGTGTGGCACACCTCTTATCATTATCTAAGACTAAAACTTTTGCTTTTTATCCTGGAAATGCAGATAAATTTAAACCATTAAAAGAAACATTTTTAGGATACAATTGTAAAGATTACAGTGAAATGTCTTCCTTAAGCGCTGATAAAGTAATAAATTTTATAGAAACTAATTTATAGTATTAATAAGATTTTTAACTACTTCATCAATTTTTGTAACATTTGTTCCGCCTGATTGAGCAAAGTCTTTTCTTCCACCACCACCTTTTCCATCCAGCTCTAAGGATAGTTTTTTAGCAAGGTCTGCAGCGTCAAATTTTTCAATTAAATCTTTTGTTATTCCAACACCAATTGAAACTTTATTTTGATCTTGAATACTAAAAATAAAAGCAATACTTTTTGAATTATTTAAATTATGCTGATCTACTAAAGACCTAATTTCTTTAGATGGCAAATCCTCAATTTTTTGAATGTGAAAATTTAAATTATTCTTCTTTATTTTATCAATAATATTTTTATTTTTATTTGATAAGACATTTTTTACTAATAATTTATTTAATATATTTTCAGCATCTACAATTTGTTTATCAGATTTGTAAACGTCAAAATCTTTGGTGTCTCCACCCTGTTCTTTAATTTTTAATACAATTTCATTAAGCTTATTTTTTTGTAATTTTAAAATATTTTCTTCTTTGGTTAGCTTTTCTTTTTCATAAATTTTTAATTTTTCATCTCTCATTGCCTCAATTCTTCTTACTCCTGATGAGATAGAGCTTTCAGAAACTATAGAAAACAATCCTATATCACCTGTTTTTTCTACATGAGTACCACCACATAGTTCGATAGAATAAGTTTCTCCATTATTCTTCCCCATTGAAACAACTCTTACCTCATCTCCATATTTTTCGCCAAAAAGAGCCATCGCTCCTTCTTTAATTGCTTTTTCTGGTGACATTAACTTTGTAGTAACTATATCATTTTGTTTGATTACTTCATTTACCTTGGCATTAATTTTATCAATTTCAGATTTAGAAATTTGTTTTGAATGACTAAAATCAAATCTTAATCTATCTGGACCAACATAAGACCCTTTTTGAGCAACATGGTTACCTAAGTTTTCTCTTAATGCTGCATGTAATAAGTGTGTTGCAGAATGATTTGCTTTTATATCTTTTTTTCTAACCTCATCTATTTCGAGCAATACATCATCACCATTTTTTATCTCACCTTCAATTACTTCACCTATATGAACAAAGAAAAATTACCAAAAAAAACTTTTGTGTATCTTCTACTTTAAACTTTCCATTTACACTTTTTATAATCCCTGAGTCACCAATTTGACCTCCTGCTTCTGCATAAAAGCAAGTTTGGTTTAAAATTAATATTCCCTTGGAACTTTTTGTTAAACTTTCTATTTCTTTATCATTAGATAAAATAGCCAAAATTTTAGCTTCAGTTCTATCAGTATTGTATCCAACAAACTCAGTTGCTCCAAATTTATCTTTGAGATCAAACCAGATATTATTTATTGCTGATGAACCAGAACCTTTCCAAGATTTTCTTGCTTCTTCTTTTCTTTGGTTCATTAGTTTTTCAAATTTATCTGTATCAACTTTAATATTTTTAGGTTTAAAATAATCTTGTGTAAGATCTAAAGGAAAACCATAAGTATCATAAAGTTTAAAAGCAACTTCGCCACTTAAAGTATTGTTTTTAATATTTTTAATTTCTTCATTAATAATTTTCATTCCATTATTAAGCATTGTGCTAAATTTTTCTTCTTCATTAACAATGGTCTCTTTTATTAAATCTTTTGCTCTTTCTAACTCAGAGTACTCGCTAGACATTTCTTTAATTAAATGATTAATCATTTTTGAAAGAACATTTTCTTTCGAGCCTAAAGTATTTATGTGCCTCATAGCTCTACGCATTATTCTTCTTAAAACATAACCTCTTCCTTCATTTGAAGGCATTAATCCGTCTGCAATTAAAAAACATGATGCTCTTAAATGATCTGCAATCACTCTATGACTGGGTATTGTTTCCTTTGTCACTTTTGTTTTAGTTATTTCTGAACTTAAATTTATTAAATTTTTAAATAAATCTATTTCATAATTATCGTGAGTTCCTTGTAAAACGGCTGCCATTCTTTCAAGACCCATTCCGGTATCTACAGATGGTTTTGGAAGATTTATTCTTTTGTTTTTATCAATTTGCTCAAACTGCATAAAAACCAGATTCCAGATTTCTATAAATCTATCACCATCTTGATCTTTTGATCCAGGAGGACCTCCAAACAAATGGTCTCCATGATCATAAAAAATTTCTGAACAAGGACCGCAAGGTCCAGTATCACCCATTGACCAAAAGTTATCAGTAGTTGGAATTTTTATAATCTTATCATCTGAAAAATTTGTTATTTTTTTCCATAGATCAAAAGCTTCTTGATCTTCAGAATATACAGTTACACAAAGTTTCTCTTTTGGAAGGCCAAATTCTTTTGTAATTAATTCCCATGCATAGAAAATAGCTTGTTCTTTAAAATAATCTCCAAATGAAAAATTACCCAACATTTCAAAAAATGTATGGTGTCTAGGAGTGTAGCCAACATTTTCTAAATCATTGTGCTTTCCTCCAGCTCTTACGCATTTTTGCGATGTAGTAGCTCTTTGGTAGTCTCTTTTTTCTACTCCAGTAAACACGTTTTTAAACTGAACCATACCTGAATTCGTAAACATTAATGTTGGATCGTTTTGAGGTATTAAGGGGCTTGAAGATACGATCTGATGACTATTTTTTTTGAAATAGTTTTTAAATATTTCTCTAGTATCTCTTAATGTTTTTTTCATTTTAGAGATAATTACAGCTTTAGTTTTATATGTCTAGATAACGAAAGGGCGCCTATAATGGCGCCCTTTTCTTAGATGGCTTTAATTTTATTAATCTTTTTTCTTTGAAGAGCTTTTTTCTTTAACTTCTTCTTGGAAACAACTTCTTCTTCTAATTTTTCTTTAGGAATTGGGTTTCCCTCTAGTTTTTCGCTAATCAAACCGGCATTTGCTCTAATGGCCATTTCAATTTCAGCTGCAATACCAGGATTATTTTTCAAATACTGCTTTGCATTTTCTTTCCCTTGGCCAATTTTTTCACCTTTATAAGCATACCATGCTCCACTTTTTTCAATAATGTTGGCTTTTGCACCTAGATCAATTAATTCTCCAGTTTTGCTAATTCCTTCACCATACATTACATCAAATTCAACAACTTTAAATGGAGGAGCTACCTTGTTTTTAACAATTTTAACTCTTGTTTGATTACCAATAATCTCTTCTTTTTCTTTAATGGCACCAATTCTTCTAATATCCATTCTTACAGATGAATAAAATTTTAAAGCATTTCCGCCTGCTGTAGTTTCTGGACTACCAAACATTACACCAATTTTCATTCTTATTTGATTAATAAAAATGACCATTGTGTTAGATTTTGAAATACTTCCAGTTAATTTTCTTAATGCCTGACTCATTAACCTAGCTTGTAAACCAACATGAGTATCACCCATATCGCCTTCAAGTTCAGCTCTAGGAGTTAATGCAGCAACAGAATCTACAACTAAAACAGAAACTGCACCTGATCTAACTAATGTATCAGCAATTTCTAAAGCTTGTTCACCAGTGTCAGGTTGTGAAATTAATAATTCAGTTGTATCAACACCTAATTTTTTAGCATATGTTGGATCTAAAGCGTGTTCAGCATCTATAAATGCACACACACCACCCGTTTTTTGTGCCTCAGCTATTACTTGTAAAGCTAAAGTAGTCTTTCCAGAAGACTCTGGTCCGTATATTTCTACTATTCTACTCTTCGGCAATCCACCAATTCCAAGAGCTATGTCTAAACTCAAAGAACCTGTAGAGATTGATTCAATATCTAAAGCATGGTCTTGGCCAAGCTTCATCACTGAACCTTTACCAAAATTTTGATCTATCTGGCTAATTGCAGCTTCCAAGGCTTTTTGCTTTTCTTTATCAAGTTGCTTTTCAGTATTAACAACTTTCAAATTGCTTTTTGTCATTTTAGTATCCTTTTTTTTGTTTAATTTTTTTGTAACGACTCATTAATTTAAATGTACATATTTTGTTCTCATTTGCAAACATGTAATATAAAATATTGATTTTAAATGATTTTTTTAAAAAATATGCCTAATCCAGCTAGTTTTTGGATCAATAATTTTAGTTTCTAACTTTAAATGGATAGCCGTAAGATTACCTGTAACTTGTAAAAGTTTAAATCTGGATACAATCTCTTCTTTCTCAACGTCGGCATAATTTAAACTAGCATCTAAAAGTAATGATCTAGAATTTAAAACATCTAACGTATTTCTAGCTCCACTTTCATATTCCTGAACTATTCCCTCGTATGCGATTTCTGCTGCTTTTAATTGAGCGCTAGCTAATTCAAATTCACTTTTTTTTAGTTGATACTCTGACCAAGTATTAGCTGCTATTTTTTTAACTTCATTTTGTTTATCTTGATAATCCAATTCACTACTTATTATTAATGCCTGTTTTTCTTTATAAAAAGAGTAATTTTTTCCTCCGGCATACAAAGGTATTTCAACTTTAGCTTCAAAATGTGACTGATCTTGCTTACTTACTGTTGAACTAACATCATCATTTTCAGAAACCTCAAAAGACACCGAAGCTTTTGGTGCAAATTTTTCAGCTGCTCCTTTTAATTGGTAATCAGACTTTTCAAAATTAAGTTTCGAAATTAATAATTCAGGATTATAAGTTGAAGCTAAATTTAAAGTTTCATCTAAACTTTTTGGCAAATTTAAATCAATTCCATTAATTTTAGTCAGATTTTCAGGCTTGTATCCAACAATATTTTCAAAATCTTTTTCACTAGTAAGTAAATTATTTTGAGCCCTTATAAATTTAGCTTTGGCAGCAGCTAAGGACGATTCAGACTGTGCCAAGTCTGATAACTTAATAACCCCTCTTTCATATCTGCTTTTGTCTAATTCGACTTGCTTATCTGATAAATTTAAATTGTCTCTTGTAATATCTACTTTTCTTTTTGAAGATAAAACTGCTGTGTATGCCTCTACCGCTTTAAGCAATACATTTTGCTCTACATTTTTTAACTGGTTTTTTGCGATTTTAACGTCAGTTTTTGCAGTAAGAACACCTGGTATTCCTTGTAAAATTCTTTGTTCAACTTTAATAGATTTTTTTTTAGTCTGAAGATTGCTATCTGCTATTGATGCTCCAGCTCCATCTTTGCGTCCTTCATTTAAATAATCATTTTGTGATACTTCGCCTGTTACGGTTGGTTTAAAAACTGAATAAGATTGTACAAGTGTCTCGTTGGTAGCTTTTGTTTTCTCTCTTTGTGAATTTAACTCTTTGTTATTAATGTAAGTTGAAATCAAAGACTTAAAAATATCTTCGGGAAAAGCATTAGTTTGAAAAAATAAAATTAATAAAATTATTTTTAAGAAAAATTTGATCATATTTTAAGAAAGAGCATCTTCTAAATATTCTAATCTATCTTGTCCCCAAAAAATTTCATCATTATAAATATAAGTAGGTGCACCAAAAACATTTTCCTCAATAGCGTCATTTGAATTTTTTTCATAAATAGCATTTATTTCGCTACTGTTTGCTAATTCTTTAAGCTTATCAAAGTCTAGTGTCAAATTTGAACAAATTTCTTTTAGAGTTGCTTCTAAAGAAATATCTTTTTCTTTTGCCCACAAAATCTTTAGACATTCTTTGCCAAAAGTTAACTTGTTTCCATCTTTTATTGCGGCAATTGCAAACTTTGCTGGTGTATGTGGATCTTGTGGTGGAAAAAACTTAGGTTGAGGATTTATCTGAACATTAAATTTTTTTGCCACTCTATTTATTTCAACTAAACGATATTTTAATCGAGAAGGATGTCTTTTTGGAACAGGCACCCCTCCTGTATTTGGAAAAACCTTACCAACTAAATCAAATGGTTTTTCATCAACTGTAATATTTTTTTTATTAACCAAATCAATAAAACGATCGACTGCTAAATAAGCAAATGGTGATGCAACGCTGTAATAATATTTTAATTTCATCTTTTTTCTAAGGATGTATACACTGCATATTATAAATTAGATATATCAATATATGTTTGAATTATTAAGTGCTGATACACCAAACGGTAAAAAAATTTCAATTATGCTGGAAGAGCTAAATTTGAAATACAAAGTTACAAAAATTAATATTATGAAGGGTGACCAATTCAAACCTTCGTTTGCCAAAATAAGTCCATTTAATAAAATTCCTGTTTTAAAAGATATAAAAAATAAAAAGACTATTTTTGAGTCTGGCGCAATCTTAATTTATCTTGGTGAAAAATATAAAAAATTTTACGATAAAAAAGATAGACTTAAAATTTTACAATGGCTAATGGCCCAAATGGCATACATTGGTCCCATGCTAGGTCAGCATCATCAATTTCATCATTACAATTCTGGCAAAAGTAAATTTGGAGAAGAAAGATATTTTAGAATTTGTAGAGCAATTTACAAAGATTTAGACCGAAGACTTTCAAAATCAAAATATTTAGCAGGATCAAAATATTCAATTGCTGACATTGCCACCTTCCCATGGATTGCTAGACATGAATGGCATGACATTGGTTTAAAAAAACACAAACACTTAGCGCGTTGGTATAAATTAATTGCTCAAAGAAAAGCTGTGATTAAAGGATATGATTTTATGAACAGAGGTGAGGCGGTACCAAAAGTTTAATCGTCTACAAAAACTTTTTCTTGTTTTTCATGCTGCTCTTGAGCTTCAATCGTCATCGTAGCAATAGGTCTTGCCATTAATCTTTTTAAACCAATTTCTTCTCCGGTGACTTCACAATAACCATAAGTTCCTTCTTCAATACTTTTTAAAGACTTATCAATTTTATTAATTAATTTTTTATTTCGGTTAACAGTTCGCATTTCAACTGTTTTGCTTGAATATGAAGTTGCTTGATCCACAACATCAGCGGAAGCTGCATTGTCATCATCATTTCCAAAAATAATTCTATTATTTTGCTCTATCAAATCATTCTTCCAATCTGCAAGGGCTTTTCTGAAATAAGTCTTGTGCTTAGCACACATATATTTTTCTTTAGAAGATGGTTTGTAATTTTTTGCTACTTTTGTTGCCATAAATTTTTTAATCGAGCAAATATATGTTTCAATATTTTAGTGTCAATTATAATGAATAATTATAAAAACATAATAATGGCAAATAATAGACTACTTTATTATTTTTTATTCACACACATTGTTATTTGGACTTTAATCCCAAGTATTACTAATCAAAACTTACCCTTAGATACCATTGAAGCTTTGGCTTGGGGAAGTAATCTTGACTGGGGGTTTAACAAGCATCCCCCATTAAGTGCTTTAACTGTAGAAATAATCTATCAAATCTTTGGGAAACAAGACTGGGCTTACTATTTTTTAAGCCAATTATTTGTAGCAGTTGCTTTTTATTATGTATTTAAACTTTCAAAAGAAATTTTAAATACAGAAAAAAATGCACTTTTATCTGTAATGCTATTAGAGGGTATATTTTTTTATAACTTCACTACTCCAGAATTTAACGTAAATGTTTGTGAACTGCCTTTTTGGTCAATAGCCGGGTATTATGGTTATAAATGTTTGAAGGAAGATCAGATTAAAGATTATATAATTTTAGGAATTGTTTCTGCATTAGGATTTTTATCTAAATATCTTTTTGTTTATCTTCTTATTGGAATTAAGATTTTTTATCTTTTTTACATTAAAAAAAATAAACTAAAGTTTAACTATTTTATTCCAGGTGTAGTTTTCTTAATTATTTTAATACCTCATTTTATATGGCTTAGCAGAAAATAATTTTATCACTATTACTTACGGTCTTAAAAGAACAGGAGAAGTTAAACATTACTTAGATCATATTATTCTAGCATTTACTTTTTTAGCTAAACAAATCGGTATTTTAATTCCATTTTTTGTTTTGCTCTTTATTTTAATAAAAAAAATAAAAACTAATTTTTCTCTAAAAGATCAAAATATTCTTTATCTATTATCTATTACAATTGTGCCAATATTCTTTGTTTTTTTAACATCTTTAATTTTAGGCGCAAAAATTAAAACTATGTGGATGACTCCCTTTTATTTATTTATTGGAACTTTAAGTATTTATCTTTTTCAGAATAGTTTAAACTTAAATAATTTAAAAAAATTCTATATTTGTTTTTCTTTTTTATTTCTACTTTCTCCAGTCCTTTATGGTTATATTTCAATGATTAAGGATAATAAAAGAACCGATTATCCTGGAAATGAAGTTGCAAATAAAATTCAAAAATATTGGAATACTAAATGTAAAAAACAAATTAAATTTGTTAAAGGTGATGAGTGGTTTGCTGGCAACCTTTCTTATCACTTAAAAAGTAGACCTAAATGGTCTTTTGATAATAGTTCAAACGAAATAAAAATTGGCATTTGTGATAACGGTCAATATATTTTTATAAATAAATCTGAGTTAAAATGAAAAAATTTATAATACTCATTCCAGTTTATAACGATTGGCAATCAGTTTTCAAATTAATTGAAAAACTTGATGAACAGATCAATAATGAAACTGTTGATGTGATTATTGTAAATGATGCATCGACCAACACTTCTGAAAATAATAAAAATAATTATTTAAAATTACATTCTGTTAAAATAATTAATTTAAAAATAAATGGTGGCCATCGAAAAGCTATCGCAACAGGGTTGAAGTTCTGTAAAGAAAATTTAGAATTTGATTACATTATTCCTATGGATGGTGATGGAGAAGATAGACCAGAAGAACTTGTTGATTTTTTTAACAAAGTCCAAAACTCATCTTCAGAAGTCACTGTTGGTATTAGAGTTAAGAGAAGTGAAGGAATTTTGTTTAAATTTTTATATACTGTTCATAAAATATTTACACAAATCATTACAGGTAAAGTTATTAGGTTTGGTAACTACTCATGCCTTTCTAAAAGTGCAGTAGAAAAACTGTTATCTAATGGGTCATTATGGTTAAGTTTTTCTGGCTCAGTTGCTAAAAACTTCCCTAAATTTGAAACAATTCAATCAATTAGAGGATCTAGGTATTTTGGTCCTTCAAAAATGAGTTTATTTAAGCTTTTATTACATTCTTTTAGAATATCTTCTGTTTTTAAAGTTGCAGTTTTTTTAAGGATGTCTTTATTCATTTTTTTATTTTTGTTTCTAACTTACTCTCTATCTTTAAATTTCATTGGTCTTGTACTGGCTGGCTTAATTGTTTTGATATTAGTTATTTATCTATCAGTTGATGATGACATTAATAAACTTAACAATAGTCTTGAAAACATTAAAGATTTAACGAACATTTATAGTCGGTAAAAAATCATAACTAGAAGTGTCTATTTTAGAAGAATGATTTCTTCTCATTTTCCAATTATTGTAAAAACCAGTATCTGCAACGGTAAGCATGTTTCTACCAAATCTAAAATTAGTTCTATCAATTGCTTTCATTAAGCTATGTGATTTTTCTTTTCTTTCATATTTAAATAACCCATCATCATACTTCCCTTTTTCAGATAGACCTGAAAAAATAACTCCAGCTTTTTGGTATCTTGGACCTTGAACAAATATTTCTTCTAAAGATTGAATACAAACTTTTGATAATAAAAGACTATCATCAGTTGGGATAGGTAAATCTACTTTTTTTGAAGTAGAGAAAAACTTTTCATTTTTATTAAAAGGACTGTTTCTAATAAAAACAATAACTGATTTTACAACTTGTTGATCAAGTCTAATTTTTTCTGCAGCATTTAAACAGTGAGAAACAACTGCCTCCTTTAAAACTTTAAACTCTGTAACTTTATTTCCGAAAGATCTTGATACACAGCAATTTTTTCTTTTACTATCTTCTTCTGTATTAAAATTAATACAAGAAACACCTCTTAGCTCCATAACTGTTTTTAAACCTAAAACATTCGTATTTTTTTTAATCCAAGTATTATTAGAATTTTTTAAATCATAGGCAGTTTCAATATTATTATTTTTATAAAGTTTCGATATTTTTCTTCCAATGCCCCAAACATCTTCGATTGGAAATTTTTTTAAATTGTCGTTTATTTCTTCTTCGGTTTTATTAATAAAACTTTCTAGACCTAATTTATTTTTTTTAGCTATATGATTTGCTACTTTTGATAAAGTTTTTGTTTTTGCTACACCAATACTAACTGGAATACCTGTCCATTTTAAAATAATAGATTTTAATCCCTGAATATAATGATTGATATCTACATCTTTAATCATGGTTAAATCTAAAAAAGCTTCATCAATTGAATAAAGTTCAATTGATGGCGAAAACTTTTTTAATATAGACATTACTCTTCTAGAAATATCTCCATATAAAGCATAATTTGATGAAAACACTTGGACATTAAATCGTTTAACTAATTGTTTAACTTTAAAATAGGGTTCACCCATTTTAATTCCAATTAATTTTGCTTCTGAAGATCTTGAAATAACACAGCCATCATTATTAGACAAAACAACAACAGGAACATTATTGATATTAGGCTTAAATAATCTTTCACAAGATACATAAAATGAATTGCAATCAACTAAAGCAATTTTCTTTTGATTTTTATTTTCTAACTTTATGTATGACATAAGTCACAACTCCCCAAACTTCAGTTTCACTTTCTTGATTAATTTCAACTAACTTTTCTTGATTGTATTGTTTTGAAAAAAGAATAAATTGATTATTTTTTTTAATTACTTTTTTAACAACAAGCTGACCTTCATAATTAAGAACGGCTATTGAACCGTGTTTGATATTCAAACTTTTATCTACAATTAAAACATCACCATCATAAATATTTTCCTCAACCATCGAGCTTCCTGAAACTCTAATTAAAAATGTTGATGCCCTATTAGTTATAAGTTCTTCATTTAAATTTATTTCATCTTCCAGATAGTCGGTTGCTGGTGATGGAAAACCTGCGCAAACTTTTTGTAAAATAATAGGTAAATTGTCTTTCATAATTGTTCTTGTTTTGTTCTTTATACACAAAAGCATAACTAGATTCTAGGTTGTATTTTGAGTCCAAAGGTGAATCTCAAGGGAATCAAAGGGTGAACATTTAAAACTCATCTAGAGAGATCTGTGGATAAATATTTATCTACTTACGCTTAAAGTAGTTACCAAGAATAACAGCACCAGGCTCAATGCTAATAGAAGTGTAAGAAATTTTGCCGTGAATTTTTGCAGAAGGTCCGATGGCAACTCTATTCGCCATGATATCACCTTTAACTTCACCTAATACAAAAAGCCAATCTGCATTAATATTTCCGTTAATTAATGAACTTTCCCCCATCTTAAGATGCTTACAAGCAATGTCACCATTAATGGTTCCATTAAAATATAAGTTTCCATCATACTCTAATGAGGCTTCGCAGTTTAAAATATTAGCTTTAGAAGGAAATATAGCATTTACTTCTTTAGTGTCTTTTGAGTAAAAAAATTTTTTAAAAAAATTAAGCATTACTTAACCCCTAATCTTTTCTGAATATCAGAAGATGAAGTTGTAAATCTAAAAACATATTTTTCATCAGGTCTTGCTCTTTTAAAACAAGTTTGAGCACATAAAGCTGCTTCATGAAAACCGCTTAAAATCAGCTTTAATTTGCCAGGATAAGTACAAATATCTCCAATTGCAAAAATACCTTTTTCATTAGTTTCAAAGTCTTTGGCATTAACTAAAATTTCTTTTTTATCTAAATTTAAACCCCAGTCAGCAATTGGTCCAAGTTCCATTTTTAATCCAAAAAAAGCTAAAACACTGTCAGCTTTAATCTTTTTCTCCTCTTTGTTGTCATGTCTAATCACAACATGCTCGATTTTATCACCGCCTTCAAAATTAACTGGCTGGTAACAAGTCAGTATCTCAACTTTTCCAGTCTTTTCCAAGTCTCTTGCCAACTGAACTGTGTGATTTACTGCTCTAAATTCATCTCTTCTATGAATTAAATACACTTTTTTAGCTATTTTTGATAATTCAACCGTCCAATCTAAAGCAGAGTCTCCTCCTCCAAAAATACAAACTTCATGATCTTTAAACTTGGTTTTATCTTTTACAGAAAAATATAAATTTGTTTTTTCAAATTTTTCGATATCTTTAATAGGAGGTTTTCTTGGTTCAAAGGATCCAACTCCAGCTGCAATAATTACATTTGGAGTTTCAAATACATTCTGATCATTTGTGGTCACAATCCAATTGTCATTTTTCTTTTCTAATTTTTCTACTCTTTGATTTAAATGGAACTGAGTTTTAAATGGAGCAATTTGTTTCATTAGATTATCTGTTAAACTTCTGCCTGTGCACTCTGGAAGAGCTGGGATATCGTAAATAGGTTTATCAGGATAAAGTTCGATACATTGTCCTCCAACTTTATCTAAGTTGTCGATAACATGAGCATTTAAACCCATAATTCCAAGTTCAAATACAGCAAACAAACCAACGGGTCCTGCTCCAATTATCACTACATCTGTTTTAATCATTTATCCCTGTACTGTTGGTAGATTAACAACTACACCATCATGACTTTCGTCCAAAAGAAGTTGGCAACTTAATCTACTATTTTTTTTTGTTTCGAATGCAAAATCTAGCATATCTTTTTCAGAATCTCCTATGCTTGGAAACTTATCTAACCATTTTTCTTCGACATAAACATGGCAAGTTGCACAAGCACAAGCTCCGCCGCAATCAGCATCAATTCCGGGTACACCATTTTGAATAGCGCCTTCCATAATGGACAAACCTTTTTCAACATCAACCGTATGAGCTGTTCCGTTATGTTCAATATAAGTGACTTTTGGCATCCCATGCTTATAACTATTGAGCTATAGTTAGACAATAATGAACTACCGCAATTTTAAAGTTAATTATCAAAAAATAAATTTTCCTCTTAAAGAAAGCTTTAAAATCTCAAGGGGATCAAAAAAATTAGCTAAAACAATTAAAATAGAGCTAAAAGAGAATAACCAAAGTGGGCTTGGAGAATGCGTTCCTTATAAAAGATATAACGAGTCAGAGAAAAAAATAATTAATTTTCTAAAAAAAAAGAAACAAATTAATAATCTAAAACAAATTCCTTATCTATCTCTTAGAAATGCAATATCGAATGCTGAATATGATTTAAAATTAAAGAAAAACAAAATTAGATTTAAAAATATCATTAAAAAAAACTACGTTTGATACAATCATAACAATACCTATTACGACTGAAAAAAATTTTATAAAAAAAATAAAAAAGCTTAAATTTCAAAAAATTATAAAAATTAAATTAGATGAAAAAAACGTATTTATATTTCTTAATTTATTAAAAAAATATCTTCCAAAATCACAAATTATTATTGATGCAAATGAAGGTTGGTCATTAAAATTTTTAAAGAAAAATGAAAAAGAATTAAAAAAATATAAAATTCTTTTTATTGAACAGCCTGTCAAGATCAACAAATGATAAAAAGTTAAAAAAGATAAACTTGCCATTATGTGCTGATGAAAGTTTTCATTTAAATAATCATTATAAAAAAATAAATAAAATTTATAAATGGGTAAACATAAAACCAGATAAATTTGGCGAAGATAAAGAAATTTTAAATGCTATTAAATTTGCAAAAAAAAATAGACTAAAAATTATGATGGGCTGTATGGTAAGCTCCTCTTTATCGATTGTTCCCTCTTTGAGGTTTGCTAAACACTGCGATCTTTTAGACTTGGATGGAGCTATGTTTTTAAGAAAAGATATTAAAAACGGAGTAAAGTATTCCAAAGGTAAATTAATCTATAATTCTAACTTTAAATTTGGTTATTAATTCATACAAATTTAATGTTGCGGTGTAATATAAGATTATTTTGCTTTTAAAATTTTTTTTTACTAAAATAAAAAAATTAATATGAGCAAGTACGAACAAGCCTTTAAACAATCAATTGAAAATCCAGATGAGTTTTGGGGTAAAGCCGCAGAAGATGTAAAGTGGATTAAGAAGTATGACAAAGTTGTTCATACTGACAAACCTCCTTTCTATAGATGGTTCAAAGGTGGAAAGATTAATACCTGTTACAACGCTTTAGACAGACATGTTGATGAAGGTAACGGAGATAGAACTGCACTAATTTTTGATAGTGCAATGACAAATACTAAAAAGAAATTTTCATACAAAGAATTAAGAGACAAGACTGCTCGGTTAGCTGGGGCGCTTCAACAATCAGGCGTTAAAAAAGGAGACCGTGTCATTATTTATATGCCGATGATCCCAGAAGCTATTCAAGCAATGTTAGCTTGTGCAAGAATTGGTGCTGTTCACTCAGTTTGTTTGGTGGTTTTGCTTCAAGTGAATTAGCAAGTCGAATTGATGATAGTGGTGCTAAAATTATTTTATCAGCATCATGTGGTTTAGAACCTGGAAGAACAGTTGAATATAAACCATTATTAGACGGCGCATTAAAAATTGCAAAACAAAAAGTTGAAAAGGTTGTTGTGTTCCAAAGAGATGTTCACAAAGCAACGTTAACGGATGGTTTTGTTGACTGGAATGATTTTATAAAAGATGCACCACAATCAGAATGTACTGAGTGTGATGCAAATGACCCTGCATATATTTTATATACATCTGGAACAACTGGAGTTCCAAAAGGAATTCTAAGAGATATTGGTGGACACATCGTTGCATTAAAATGGACGATGAAAAATGTTTATGACATTAATCCAGGAGATATCTGGTGGTCTGCAAGTGATATTGGTTGGATTGTAGGTCACTCATATATTGTTTATGGTCCGCTATTCCAAGGTTGCACAACTGTTATTTTCGAAGGTAAACCAGTTGGAACACCTGATCCAGGATCTTTTTGGAGAATTATTTCTGAATATAAAGTTAAAACTTTATTTACTGCACCGACTGCTTTTAGAGCAATTAAAAAAGAAGATCCAAATGGAGAATATTTTAAAAAATATGATCTATCAAAATTTGAAGCATTATATTTAGCTGGAGAAAGAGCAGATCCAGATACTATTCATTGGGCAGAAGGATTGTTAAAAAAACCTGTGATCGATCATTGGTGGCAAACAGAAACAAGTTGGTCCATTACTGGTAACTTTAAAGGCTTAGGATTGTTTGAAACTAAATATGGTTCAGCTGGAAAACCTGCGCCTGGTTATGATGTAAAAGTTTTAAAAGAAGATGGTAGTGAAGCCAAAAGAGGAGAAATGGGAGATATTTGTGTTAAACTTCCTTTACCTCCAAGCACATTCCCTACTCTTTGGAATGCAGATAAGCGTTATGAAGAAAATTATATGAGCACATATCCTGGCTATTATCAAACTTATGATGCGGGTCATATTGATGAGGATGGCTACGTTTGGATCATGTCTAGAACAGACGATATTATTAACGTTGCAGGTCACAGATTATCGACTGGATCCATGGAAGAAGTATTGTCAGAGCATCCTGATGTTGCAGAATGTGCTGTCATTGGAATTGCAGATAAACTTAAAGGTCAAATGCCAATTGGAATGGTTGTTTTGAAAGCAGGCGTTACTAAAACACCGGAAGACATTCAAAAAGAGTGTGTAAAAATGATCAGAGATAAAATAGGTCCTGTTGCAGCATTTAAAACAGCTATTGTTATTAAAAGACTTCCAAAAACAAGATCTGGTAAAGTGTTAAGAGGAACTATGAGAAAGATTGCAGATAAGGAAGAATATAAAGCACCAGCTACAATCGATGATCCAGCAATCTTAACTGAAATAACAGACTCTCTTAAATCTGCAGGAATACTTTAAATATATTAATCTTTCCACTCAGGCTTTTTCTTTTCAAAAAAAGCTTCGATACCAATTCTTTTATTTTCGCTATCAAGAAGTTGGTAAAAAGTGTCTCTTTCTTCAGCTAAATCGTTAGCTAATTGAATGTCGATTTTAGTTAATCTTTTAATTTGAGTTAAACTTGATTTTGGTTTTTCAGCGATTGTATGTGCAAACTTTAAAGACTGCTCTTTAAAATTAGCTTTATCTAAAATTTTACTTACAAAGCCCATTTCTTTTGCTTCAGTAGCTGAAATCATTTCGCCTGACATACATAAAAAGTTTGCATTATATCTACCTGTATATTTTTTAAGTCTTTGTGTTCCTCCTATTCCAGGAATTAAACCAAGATTAATTTCAGGTTGACCAAACTTTGCTTCAGTTGAAGCTACGATAAAATCACAAATTAACGCAAGTTCCATACCGCCACCTAAAGCATAACCTTCAACCAGTGCTATGATTGGAATTTTAATTTCATCGAATTTATCAAAGTAATTAAACAGTCCTTTTTTCTGAGCTGAATTATAATCAAGAGAATCTAATTCTTTAATGTCAGCGCCAGGAGAGAATAGTTTTTCATTACCTTGAATGACAGCGCATCTTATTGAATCATTATCATCAAATTCTTTAAGTGCTTCATAGATGTCTTTTGAAGTTTCGATGTCTAATGCGTTTTTAGCACTATCTCTTGCAATAGTAATAATACCTAAGTGTCCGTCAAAACTTACGGCAATGTTCTTAGAGGACATTTTTAAATAGTGATTATGTATCTATTATTTGTGGTTAATGAAATTTCTTTCAATACACATTGCGATACCCATTCCACCACCAACACAAAGAGTTGCTAAACCTTTTTTAGCTTTTCTTCTTTGCATTTCATGGATTAATGAAACAAGCACTCTTGCACCAGAAGCTCCAATTGGATGACCTAATGCAATCGCTCCACCGTTTACGTTAACTCTATCAGGTGTAAAACCTAATTCTTTGTTAACTGCAATCGCTTGAGCAGCAAACGCTTCGTTCGCTTCAACAACATCTAATTGATCTTCACCCCAACCAGCTTTTTCTAAAGCTTTTCTAGAAGCTGGGATTGGTCCTGTTCCCATGATTGAAGGGTCAACACCACATACAGCCCAAGAAACGATTCTTGCTAATGGCTCAATATCTCTGTTTTTAGCTTCTTCAGCTGTCATTAAAACAACTGCAGCAGCACCATCGTTAATTCCAGATGCATTACCTGCTGTAACAGTTCCTTCTTTTTTGAAAGCTGGGCGAAGTTTTTGTAATTTTTCTACAGTAACTCCATCTTTTGGATATTCGTCAGTATCAAAAGTAATTTCATCTTTTTTAACTTTGACTTTAACTGGTACGATTTCATCTTTGAATTTTTTTGCTTTGATAGCTTCAACTGCTTTTCTTTGAGATGCTGAAGCAAAGTCATCTTGATCTGCTCTTGTGATTTGATATTTTTCAGCAACGTTCTCAGCAGTGATACCCATGTGATAACCATTGAATGCACACATTAAACCATCTTTAAGCATTGAGTCTTCAAGAGTACCTGGACCCATTTTAACTCCGTTTCTTAAATTCATCATGTGAGGAGCATTGCTCATGCTTTCTTGACCACCGCAAATAGCAACTTTTGCTTCACCTAATAAGATTGAATTGTAACCATAGCCAACTGAAGTTAAGCCTGAAGCACAAAGTTGGTTTACTGTACAAGAAATAGTTTCGTTAGGAAGACCTGCTTTAATCGCAGCTTGTCTTGCTGGGTTTTGTTGAGCACCTGCTTGCAAAACTTGACCCATAAATACTGTATCAACATCAGCTGGCTTTAATTCAGAATGTTCTAAACATTTTTTAATTACTTCTGCACCTAATTCTGGAGCTGTCTTTGAAGCTAAACTTCCTCCAAATGATCCGATTGCAGTTCTAAAAGCACTTGTGATTACTATTTCTTTATTTGACATTTTCTTTTTTTCTCCTTCGTTAAACTATTGCATGTACTGGCCGCCATTAATATTTAAAGTGGCTCCAGTCATAAATCCAGCTGCATCACTACATAAATAACTTGTAAGTGCTGCAATCTCTGTAGGCTCTGCTAATCTTCCAACTGGAATCTGACCAACAATGCCTTGTAAAATTTTTGGATCAATTTTTTTCACCATGTCTGTACCAACATAACCTGGTGCAATAACGTTTACTGTAATTCCTTTATTTGCGTTTTCTTGTGCGATTGCTTTAGAAAAACCAATTAGTCCTGCTTTTGCAGCTGAGTAGTTTGCTTGTCCAATTTGTCCTTTAACACCATTCACTGAACTTAGGTTAACAATTCTTCCCCAGCTTTTTTTTCTCATTCCCTCGATTACATTTCGAGTAACGTTAAATACTGAGTTTAAGTTTGTATTGATAACAGCATTCCATTCTTCAACTGCCATCTTATGTAAAAATCTGTCTTTTGTAATTCCTGCGTTATTAATGCAAATGTCGATTGATTGTCCCATTTCTTGTTCAATTTGTTGAACTGCTTTTTGACAACTTTCGAAATATGCGACATCGAATTTGTAAGTTTTGATTCCTGTTTCTTTTGAAAAAGCTTCTGCAGCTTCTGGGTGACCAATAAAAGTTGAAACAACTGTATGGCCATCTTCTTGTAATCTTTTTGCTATAGCAGCACCTATTCCTCGTGTACCACCAGTAACTAATGCTAATTTTTTTGACATGAAAGCGCTTATAATCCTTAATTAAATAACTACAAGGCTAGAATTATACATGGGGGAATAAGTCCTAGCCTTTGTAGTTTAAAAAAACTTAGTTAGTTTTAGTTTCAGCTTTAGGAGCTGCTTTAGTAGCTGTTTCAGCAACTACTTTTTTAAGCTCAGTTAAACCGTCTAAAAATCTAGAGTTTAAGATTTGAAACGCTTCATTAGCAGTTTTTTCATTGATTTTTGCTAATTCAGCTACGTTTGCTTGCGCATCTACGATAGCTTTTTTAACTAAATCAAGAGATTTAGCTGCTTGGTCTTGAGCGTTACCTTTAGCTACTTCAGAAGTAGCATCTTTAGCACTAGAAATTGCAGTGTTTAAGATCTCTACTTGTTTTTTAGCGAATGCGTTTAAGCCTTCAAATACAGCTTTAGATGCACCAGCAACTGCTTCAAGAGTTTTCTTTTGAGCAGAAATGTAATCTGCAGAATTTACATCAACGTTTGGTAATTTCGTTGCAGATAAAACTTTTTGAAAATCAAACATTTCAAAAGGGTTATTTACGTTAAACATAATGTTCTCCTGTTCTTTGTTTTTTTTTTTATTATCGTTCATCGTTGGAAGGCATATATATTGCGCTGCGCAATAATCAATAGCTAATTTTAATAATATTTTATAAGTTATTGATTTTATTACATTTTATTTTTGTGCAATGCATGGTATTATGTTGCAAAGTAAAAATAAATGTTGCATTTGCTCATTAAATTAAATTTAATAACAAAATAGACAATTACAAGGATACAAATGAGCAAAAGCACTAAAGAAAATAATAGCCAAATACAGGCTCCAAATTTCGACCAATTAAATGATATTTTTCAAAACAACATTCAAATCTACAATAACTTTGTAAACAATATTTCAAAGCCAAAGGAATCAAAAAAAGAATCAAAAAAAAATGGCCAAGCTTTTACTCCGGTTGATCTTTTAAATTTAATTAATCCAACAACTACAAAAATTACAAATACTTTATTTGATGTATCAAGTCAGGTTACAAAAAATCCTGCTGTTTATTATGAGAATGTAAATAAATGGATTCAACAAATAGCTGCTTTAAATTTTTATTTTATATCTAAGTTATCTAATAGACCAGCTGATCCAATTGCTACTCCGGATAAAACAGATAAACGATTTGCATCGTCGGAGTGGAGCGATAACCTTTTCTTCGATTTCATAAAACAATTTTATCTTCTTACTTCTAGAATGATGGAGAACATTGTAGACTCTCTAGACAGTATCGATCCTAAACAAAAAAAATTAATTAAATTTTATACCAATCAAATTAATGCTGCTTTTTCACCAACAAATTTCTTAGCAACTAACCCTGAAATTTTGAGTCAAACAGTTAAGGAAGGTGCTCAAAATTTAGTTAGAGGATTTGATAACTTTAGAAAAGATTACTTAAAACATCCAAATAAATTATTTATTTCACAAACTGCAGATGATTTCAATGTAGGTGAGGATATCGCAAATACTAAAGGATCTGTTATTTTTAAAAATAAACTTTTTGAATTAGTTCACTACGCACCAGAAACAAGTGATCAATACGAAAAACCAATGCTAATTATTCCTCCCTTTATTAATAAGTTTTACATCATGGATTTAAATGAAAAAAAATCGATGATTAAATACTTAGTTGAAAATAAACAAAACACATTTTTAATTTCATGGAAAAATCCAAACTCTGATAGTAGAGAATTTGGTTTTAACGAATACATCAATGATGGAGTCTTAAGAGCATTAGAACTTGTATGTAACGAAACAGGTTCTGATGGAGCAAATACTGCTTCATACTGTGTGGGTGGAACTTTAACATCTATGGTTCTTGCGCATATGGCAAACCAAAAAAGTATTAAAAATAAAATATTTTCATCAAGTTTTTTCACCAGCCTAGTTGATTTTACTGAGCCTGGAGATTTGGGAGTATTCATTAGTGAAGATCAAATCAATTCAATTGAAAAGCAAATGAGCACTAAAGGCTATTTTGATGGAAAAGATATGGCTGCATGTTTTAACTTTTTAAGACCTGGTGACTTGTACTGGAATTATGTGATTAATAATTATCTTAAAGGTAATCAACCTGCTGCATTTGATATGCTTTACTGGAACAGTGACTCAACAAGAATTCCAGAAGCATTACACAGTGATTATTTAAGATCAATGTATTTAAAAAACTTATTAGCTAAAAAAGAATATAAATTTAATGATCAAATTTTAGATATGGCTAAGATTAATACACCAATGTTCCATGTTGCTACGACGGAAGATCATATTGCGCCTTGGAAATCGGTGTATATGGGACTATCACATTATGGTAGCAATATTGAGTTTACTTTAGCAAACTCTGGTCACATTGCTGGGATTATTCAAGGTAAAGGTGCTAAACCAGGTAAACAATATTACTTTGAAAACAAAAAATTAGAAAAAGACTCTGAAAAATGGCTTGAACAATCAAAAAGAGTTGAGGGTTCTTGGTGGCCTAAATGGATGGAATGGTTAAAGCAATATTCAGGTGAGTTAAAAGATACAAATCAAATCAACTTGAAAAAACTAAAAGAAATCTATAAAGCACCAGGACAATACGTTTTAGAAAAATAATATGATCACTATTAAAAAATATTCAAATAGAAGACTTTACAATACTGATACTAGTTCGTACATCACTCAAGAAGATGTGGTAATCTTAATTAAGGAAGGAAAGAAGTTCAAAATTATCGACGCCGATAACTAAAAACGATATTACCTCAAGTATTTTAACCCAAATTATTCTAGAGAGAGAAACTTCAGGAACCAACCTTATTCCAGAAGAGTTTTTAAAACAAATCATTTTGTTCAATGAAAACAATAAAGCTCCTGAAATGTTTAGCTTCTTAAATAATGTGATGAATTTTGCTGATGCAAATAAATTTTTTACTGGAGGTTTTGAGAACATGATGAAATTTAACCCGTTTGATTTTCAAAGCTACTTTGCAAACTTGGGGTCTTCTTCTAATGGTACTTCTAATGGTGCTTCAGAAAAAGATGATACTCCTCCCTCTGACCCTAATGAACAAAAAATTCAAGAGTTAGTATCTCAAGTTCAAGAACTAAAATCTCAATTAGAAAATATAAAAAAATAAATTAATTAAAGGCTAAAGGTTTTCCAGATTTTTTATCTGAAATTTTTTGATTCCAAACAACTTTTTGTCCGTTTACAATAGTTCCAAATGGAGAAACCTTAATTTTTTTTCCATTAAAAGGTGTCCAACCACAGTTGCTTGCAATCCATTCATTCTTAATTTCATAGTCATGATTTAATTTATAAATTGTTAAGTCAGCAACATTTCCAACTTTAATCTCTCCTCTGTCTTTAATGCCAAAAATTTTACATGGGTTAGAAGAAAGCAAATCAACTAGTCGTTTTAATTTAATTTTTCCTTGAAGGTAATAATCTGTCATAATCAAACCTATAGTCTGAACACCTGTCATACCTGATGGGCTTTTAGGATAAGTTTGTTTTTTTTGTTCTAATGTATGAGGAGCATGATCTGATCCTATTACATCAATGGTATTGTCCTCTACTCCTTTCCAAATTCCATCTAAATGTTCTTTAGGTCTTATTGGAGGATTCATTTGAGCAAGTGTTCCAATTTGATCATAAATGTCAGGAGCATATAATGTAATGTGTTGCGGAGTTGTTTCTAAAGTTACAAATTGTTTATGATTTCTAACATAATCAATCTCGTCTTTTGTTGATATATGTAAGACATGGATTCTTTTTTTATGTTTTTCTGCATAAGAAACTACTTTTTTAGTTGAACTTAATGCGCATTCTGGACTTCTCCAAATATAATGAGATTTGACGTTACCTTCTTCAATAAATTTTTTTCTTTCATTAAGCATATTTTCATCCTCAGAATGAATAGATACAACCTTAGGTGCATTTTTAATAACCTGCTCAATATAAAAATCTTCTTTAACTAACAAATTTCCAGTTGATGAACCTACAAACATTTTAATTCCACAGCAGCCTTCTAAGTCTTTTACAAAATTTAAATCTTCAGAATTTTTCTCTGTAGCCCCAAAATAAAATGCATAATTGCAATACATTCTATCCTTTAGCTCTATCTAATTTGTCTTGAAATCTTTCCTTATTATCTGTTGGTGGAGATGTGTTTGGCATTTCAAAAACTGCTGTAATTCCTCCTAATGCTGCAGATTTGCTTCCACTCTCTAATGTCTCTTTATCCGGATCTCCTGGCTCTCTAAAATGTACCTGCGTATCAATAAATCCTGGAAAAATTGTAAGTCCACGGCACAATCTTCTATGTTCCATCTCTTATGATCAATATTTTCAACAATTTTAATCATTCTTCTTCGATCCAAAAATATCTAATTTTTTAAAATCACCTTGATAATATACTTGAGCATTTTTTAATAATAGCGACATATGTTAAATTAAATATTATTTATAATAATGATTAATACAGAAATTAATTACACAACAATATTAAAAAACAAAAGATTAATATCAATTGCTGGGGATGAATCTAAAGATTTTTTAAATAATTTGCTCACAAATGACCTTTCGTCTCTTGATAAAAAAGAATTCTATCTATTCTTTCATCTTCTTACCCCTCAGGGAAAATTTAAATAGACATTTTTTTATAACTAAAAAAATTTCGGACGAATATCTAATCATTATAGATGAAGAGCTTGTTAAAGATTTTACTGAAAAACTAAATTTTTATAAATTAAGATTAAACGTTAAAATTGAGACAATTAATAATTTAGTTGTACTGTTTTCTTTGGATAAGAAAATAAATTTATCAAATACTATAGTAAGTTTTAACGATCCAAGACACGAAAAGTTTGGAAAATATTTTATCATTGAATTAGCTCAGGCAAGTAATGTTAAAAATTTATCAAATGATAATGAATATTATAAAAATTTTATTAATGAAAAATGGTTTGATTGATAATATTTTGACAAATTTAAAAGAAAATTTTTTTCTTTAGAATGTAATATGAAAGAATTAAACGCAATTGATTTTAAAAAAAGGTTGTTTTATAGGTCAAGGAAAATACAGCAAGAATTAATATAAAAGATAAAATTTCAAAAGAATTATTTTATTAGAAATTAATGGCAATTTAAAAATTGATGAAGAATTTTTTTGAAAATGAAATTATTGGAAAAGTAAGTTTCTGTCAAATCCCAAACTTTGGTTCTATTAAAATGAAAGACTACTCTCGGTTTAAAAACAAAGATCTTATTTCAAAATCTGGCAAAGATTAAAATTAATATACCTAATTGGCTTAATATATAAATGTGGTGCGGTCAGTGAGACTTGAACTCACACGGGAAACCCACACGGCCCTCAACCGTGCCTGTCTACCAATTCCAGCATGACCGCTTTTTTGTATATAATAACATTATAAAATGTGACAAAAATGTTAAATATTTTTTTTTAAATTTGGTATTATTAACTAATGAGTAGTGAATTAGTATTTGATCAAAAAGTAAAAGATTCAACAGGAAAGCTGTATGAAAAAATTCATAGAGCTATACCCGAAATTGAGTGGCCATCGTTAGCGCCTTATATTCATGAAATTAACGAGCTTAAAAAAGAAAAAGGCATAACTATCTTAGCTCATAACTATCAAACTCCAGAAATTTTTTATGGAGTTGCAGATATTGTGGGTGACTCTTTAGCTTTAGCAATTGAAGGTGGAAAAGTTAAAACAGATAAAATTTTAATGTGCGGCGTTCATTTTATGGCTGAGACTGCAAAAATTATGTCACCTGAAAAAAAAGTTATTTTACCAAATATGGGAGCTGGATGTTCATTGGCAGAGTCAATTACTGCTGAAGATGTTAGACAATTAAAAAAACAATATCCAGGAGTTCCAGTAGTTACTTATGTTAATACATCCGCTGATGTTAAAGCAGAGACAGACATTTGTTGTACATCTGCAAACGCTGTTAAAATTGTAGAGTCTTTAAACGTAGATAAAGTTATTTTTCTACCTGACGAATATTTAGCAAAATATGTCGCTAGCAAAACTAAAGTTGAAATTATTTC
This sequence comes from Candidatus Pelagibacteraceae bacterium, assembly GCA_038142265.1. GTDB lineage: Bacteria > Pseudomonadota > Alphaproteobacteria > Pelagibacterales > Pelagibacteraceae > HIMB114. Next base: position 93,831 of record JAYQJR010000006.1, read on the forward strand.
CTGGAAAGGAAAGTGCGAAGTTCATGAAAAATTTTCTGAAAAAGAAATTAATGAATTAAGAAAACAATATCCTGATCTTCAAGTTATTTCACATCCAGAGTGTCCACCTGATGTAATTAAAGCATCAGATTTTACAGGCTCAACTGGATCAATGATTAATTTTGTTAAAAATACAAAAGCAAAAGATGTGTTTTTAGTAACTGAATGTTCAATGAGTGACAATGTTCAGGTCGAAAATCCTAATATTAATTTTGTTAAACCGTGCAACCTATGCCCTCATATGAAAAAAATTACCCTTCAGGGTATTTTATCTTCTATGAAAAATGAAAATAATTTAATTGAAATAGATCAAGAAATCATCTCGAAGAGCTAGAAAAGCGATTGAAAGAATGATCACGGTTGGAAGATAAGAATTGAATTATAAGAAGTTTAATAAAGAAATTAATCAAATCATTAATCTAGCTATTTTAGAAGATCATCTTCATAAAGATATAACTAGTAAACTATCCTTTAAAAAAAACCACACTTCTCTAGTTAAAATTATCTGCAAAGAAAAAGCTGTTATTTTTGGAATTGAGATTGTTAAAAAAATTTTACAAAAAGTTGATAAAAGAATTAAAATTAAAACATTTGTCAAAGATGGAAGTATTGTAAAAAAAAATAAGGTTATCGCCTCTCTTAAAGGAAAAACTATTTCAATTTTAAAATCAGAACGTACTCTTTTAAACTTTTTAGGACAATTATCGGGTGTTGCTACACAAACCCATCAACTAAAAAAATTAACTAAAAAATATAAAACTAAAATTTGCTGTACAAGAAAAACTTTGCCAGGATTAAGAGTGTTGCAAAAATTTGCTGTAGAAACAGGCGGAGGAACAAATAATCGCTTTAATCTTGAAGAAGAAATTTTTATTAAAGATAACCATCACTTAGATAAAAATAAGCTTTAGAGAAAAAATTATTAAAATAATAAAACTTAATAAAAGAAAAAAAATTATTACTGTAGAAGTTGATAGTATTAATCAGTTGAAAAGTATTACCGATTTAAAAATTAATAGAATTTTATTAGATAATTTTAATCCAAAGAAACTTAAATTAGCTGTTAAATTAATACCAAAAAATATTGAAACAGAAGCATCAGGCGGGATTAATAAAAAAAATATAGTTAGTTACGCAAAGACAGGCGTTAAAAGAATCTCTTTAGGCTCACTAACACATTCTGTTAAAAACATAGACTTCTCTTTAATTTTTTAAATTTCTTAAAAACCTTGTATCAAAACCGTGCTCTTTATATCCATGCAGAATGTGAGTTAAAATATTTTGATTTGGTTTAGTTAGCTTTGTTTTATCTTTCATTTGATAAAACATAAAATTAGGATTTGTATTATATTTTTTTAAATAATATTTTGGATATTCTTCATACATATCTAATACTTTCTCATCTCTAGAATTAATAAAATACAATACTCCATGAACAAAATTTCCTTTTTTTTCTTCAATATCAGGGTCACCGTACGGTTCTCTAAAAACTAATTGATAATCTTTAAGAAGATAATTTCTAATTTTTTTTAAATTTAAATTTAATGATTTTAAATTTTCAAAAGATAAATTTGAACCGTATGCAAAATAAAGCAATAAAACTATTTTCTTTTAGACAAGATTTTAGCTTGTGCAGCAGATAATCTTGCAATAGGTACCCTGTAAGGTGAACAAGATACATAGTCTAGTCCAGCTTTTTGACAGAACTTAATTGAATCTGGATCTCCACCATGCTCACCACAGATACCAAGTTTAATTTTAGGTTTGTTTTTCTTTGCATTTTCGCATGCAAATCCAATAAGTTGACCAACACCATTCACATCAATACTTACGAACGGATCTATTGGAAAAATATTATTGTCAATGTAATCATCTAAAAATTTTCCAGCATCATCTCTACTAATACCAAGTGTTGTTTGTGTTAAATCGTTTGTTCCAAAACTAAAAAAATCTGCATAGTTAGAAATTTGTTTAGCGTTCAATGCAGCTCTTGGAAGCTCAATCATTGTTCCCACCATATAATCTAATTTTTGACCATATTTTTTTGAAATCTCATTTGCTTTTTTATCAACGAGTTCTTTTAAAATTTCCAATTCTTGTGCAGTAGAAACAAGAGGTATCATAATCTCTGGTAAAACTTTAATTTTTTGTTTTTTGCATTCAACAACTGCTTCAAAAATAGCTTCACACTGCATTTCATAAATTTCAGGATAAGAAATTGCTAACCTGCAACCTCTGTGTCCTAGCATAGGGTTTTCTTCATGAAGATCAGATATTCGATCTCTAATTTCTTTTTCGCTAATGTTTAATGAATTTGCAACACCAGAAATTTCTTTATCACTCTTGGGAAGAAACTCGTGAAGAGGGGGATCTAATAATCTGATAGTAACGGGTAAACCTTTCATAATTGTAAAAATTTCTTTGAAATCTTGTTTTTGGAAAGGTAAAATTTTATTTAATGCGGCACTTCTGTCGTCTTTTGATTTTGATAAAATCATTTGTCTTACATAAAGAATTCTCTCTTCATCAAAAAACATATGTTCAGTTCTACAAAGCCCAATGCCTTCGGCTCCAAAATCTCTTGCAACTTTTGTATCAACTGGTGTCTCAGCATTCGTCCTAATGTTAAGTGTTCTAGCATTATCTGCCCAAGACATAATCGTTGAGAAATCTCCAGAAATATCAGGTTTAATTGTTTTAACTTCTCCAGCCATTACTTCTCCGCTGGATCCATCAATCGTTATAATCTCACCTTCTTTAAAAATACGCTCACCCACTCTAAAAAGTTTGCTTTGATAATCTATTTGAATAGTTCCAGTTCCTGATACGCATGGTTTTCCCATTCCTCTAGCAACAACAGCTGCGTGGCTTGTCATACCACCTCTACATGTCAGAATACCTTCAGCAGCATTCATGCCGTGAATATCTTCAGGTGATGTTTCTAATCTTACAAGAATTGTTTTTTGATTTTGTGTTTTTAATTTTTCAGCGTCATCTGCTGTAAATGTAATTTTTCCACACGCTGCTCCTGGAGAAGCAGGCAAACCTTTGGCAATCACATCTTTGTTTGCTTTAGGGTCTAATGTTGGGTGCAATAAAGTATCTAAAATTTTTGGATCAATTCTAAGTAATGCTTCATCTTTTTGAATAAGCTTTTCTTTAACCATATCAACTGCAATTTTAATTGCAGCTTTTGCAGTTCTTTTTCCAGAACGTGTTTGTAACATCCATAATTTTTTATTTTCAACTGTAAATTCAATGTCTTGCATATCACGGTAATGTTTTTCTAATTTTTTATAAATTTTAACTAATTGGTCATAAACTTTGGGCATGGTCTCTTCCATTGAAGGATCTTTTGAGTTTGCTTCAAGTCTTGCTTTTTTAGTAATATTTTGTGGAGTTCTAATTCCTGCAACAACATCTTCACCTTGCGCATTAATTAAATATTCTCCGTAAAAACTTTTTTCTCCTGTTGAAGGATTTCTTGTAAATGCAACTCCAGTTGCACAATCATCACCCATGTTACCAAATACCATGGATTGTACATTTACAGCAGTGCCCCACTCTTCAGGAATATTATTTAATTTTCTATATGTTTTAGCTCTTTGATTTCTCCATGATTGAAAAACAGCTCCAACCGCTCCCCACAATTGATCATGTACATCTTGAGGAAAATCTTTTCCAATTTCTTTTTTAATAACTGATCTATAATCTTTAATTAGTTTTTTCCAATCAGATGCATCTAAATCAGTATCTAATGTTACCCCTTTTGTAAGTTTATAATTTTCTAATAAATCTTCAAAGTTGTGATGATCTACACCTAATACCACGTTACTATACATTTGAATAAATCGTCTGTAGCTGTCGTATGCAAATGTTTCATTTTTAGTTTTAGAAGCTAAACCTAAAACAGTTTCATCATTTAAACCTAAGTTTAAAACTGTATCCATCATTCCTGGCATTGAAACTCTAGCTCCAGATCTAACAGAAACTAATAAAGGATTTTTTTTATCTCCAAATTTTTTTCCAATAACCTTTTCGACTTCTTTAATAGCTGATTTAACTTGTTTATACAAGCCTGCAGGGTTTTTACGATTTCTTTTATAAAATTCGTTACAAGCTTCTGTTGAAATCGTAAAACCTGGGGGAACCGGAAGACCAATTCTTATCATCTCTGAAAGGTTTGCACCTTTTCCACCTAGTAAGTTTTTTAAACTCACCTTATCTTTTTTTGGAGTCTTGCTAAAATTATAAACCCAAGTTGCCATTTATTTATGATCCATCAAGTTTTGAAAAGTCTGTAAATTTTTCAAAGGTTTTACATAGCAAGGTCAATAATTCTAGCCTATTTTTTCTCACCTGTTGATTATCATCATTCACTTTGACGTTATCAAAGAAACTATCTGTCATAGGTTTTAATTCTGCTAACATTGCGACAGTTTTCTCGTTATCTCTTAATCGACTAGGAGTTGTAAAATAATCTCTAAGTAAATTAATCTTAATTAAAATTTCATCTTCACTTGGATGCTCAAACAAAACTTTATCTGGATTTCCAAATAATTCTTCGTCTTTAGTTGATTGATCTAAAATATTTTTTGATCTTTTATAAATTCCTGTGGCAGTAATACCATGATCTTTTTTTAAGCATTTGTTTAATTCAACAATATTTTTTTGAATTGTAAATAAATCATCAGATCTATTATTGTCTAATAAAGAATTAACAATATCTAATCTAAATCCTTTATCTTTTAAATTAATTTTAAAACGCTCAATAAAAAAACTAAAAAGTTCTTCAATAATTTTTTCATTAGGAAGTTTGTGTTTTTGGGTTAAGTAAAGATTTTTAGAATTATTAAAAAGTTCTTTGATAGATAAACTTATTTTATTTTCAGTTAACAATCTTATCACTCCAAGACATGCTCTTCTTAATGCAAAAGGATCTTTTGAACTTGTAGGTTTTTCATCAATACCAAAAAATCCAATAAGTGTATCAATCTTATCTGCTATTGCGACAGCAATAGAAATTTTTTCTTTTGGAACTTTTCCAGTTGGACCTAAAGGTAAATAATGATTTTCAATTGCGTTTGCAATTTCTTCACTAAAACCCTGTTCAATTGCAAAGTATCTTCCAATTAAACCTTGAAGCTCAGGATATTCTCCTACTAAATCAGAAACCAAATCTGCTTTACAGATTGATCCTGCTATTTCTGTATCTTCTCTATTGGCACCAATTGTATCAGCAATTAAAGAAGATAGTTGTCTTACCCTTTGTGTTTTGTCGTAAAGTGTTCCAAGCTTTTGATAAAAAACAATTGTGTTAAGACGACCTACTTGTTTGACTAAATTTTGTTTTTTATTTTTATCCCAAAAGAACTTTGCGTCAGATAATCTTGCATCAATAACTTTTTCATTTCCTTTAGTAATTAAACTTTTTTTATCATAATTATTTGCAATAAATAAAAATGAATTAGTTAATTTCTCTTCATGAATAAGTTTCATTGGAAAGTAACGCTGATGATTAATCATGGTTAAATTTAAAAGTTCATCTGGCAAAACTAGATAATCCTGATTGAATTTTCCTTTTAATAAAACTGGTGTTTCAACTAAGTTAGTTACTTCTTCTACAAGCTTATCATTTAAAATTGGATCACACTTATTTTTCTTTAATGAAGATTCTAGATCAGCTCTAATTTTTTTTTCTCTTAACGAATGGTCAAGTTCGACATTATTTTTTTTTAAAATCTGAATGTAGTTTTTATAATTTTTAATCTTAATTTCTTTATCCTCATAAGGACCATTGATAAACGTGCTGTCTCCAGAATGAATATGGTGATATTTAAATGGTAATACTTTTTTATCTAATAAACATAGAATAGATTTAAGTGGCCTTCCCCAATAACATTCATGATCTGACCAGCGCATAGATTTTTTCCAATTAATTGCTTGAAGCAGTGATGATAATTTAGAAGATAGTATATCTTGCGTTAAAATCTTTTTTTCAGGAAGCTTCACAAAATAAAACTCACCTTTATCTGTAGTTTTTTTTACTAAATCTTCTTTATTAGCTGATCTTGATCTTAAAAAACCCTCTAGTGCTTGGGGATTGCAGTCTGTTTTGGGACCTTTGACTTCTTGCGCTTTAACATTTTGGCTTAAATTAATTTGATCTATATAGATAACTAATCGTTTTGGTGTTGAAAATGTATTAAACTCTTTGAAAGATATATTGTTTTCATCAAGTTCTTTTTTTAAAAAATCAGTTAATTGATTTCTAGCTGAAATTTGAAGCCCATGAGGAATTTCTTCAGAATATAATTCTAAAAAAAAATCTGACATTATTTGTCTGAAATCCAAAGTTCACCACAAGCTTTGGCTAAGCTTCTTATTCTATTAATGTAACTAGCTCTTTCAGTAACACTAATAACACCTCTTGCATCTAATAAATTAAAGATGTGACTAGCTTTTAAGCACTGGTCATATGCTGGCAGACAAAGTTTTTTTTCAGCTAAACTATTGCATTCTTTTTCAACTTTAGAAAATTGATCGAAAAGACTTTCAGTATTTGCATGTTCGAAATTATATGCTGAAAATTCTTGCTCTGCTCTTTTAAAAACATCACCGTACTTAACGCCTTCATGGTTCCAATCTAAATCGTAAACATTATTTTTATTTTGAATGTACATACAGATTCTCTCCAATCCATAAGTAATCTCTGCAGATACAGGCTTACATTCAAAACCTGCCATTTGTTGAAAATAAGTAAACTGAGTAATTTCCATTCCATCGCACCATACCTCCCAACCTAAACCTGATGCTCCTAACGTTGGACTTTCCCAATCATCTTCAACAAATCGAATATCATGATCTTTATAAACAATTCCTAAAGTAGATAAGCTTTTTAAGTAAAGTTTTTGAACATCCTCTGGTGAAGGTTTAATGATTACTTGGTACTGATAATAGTGTTGTAAACGATTTGGATTTTCTCCGTATCTTCCATCGGTTGGTCTTCTTGAAGGTTGTACATATGCTGCTTTCCAAGGCTGAGGTCCTAATGACCTTAATGTTGTTGCTGGATGAAACGTCCCTGCACCAACTTCCATATCATAAGGTTGTAGTATAACACATCCCTGATCTGACCAAAATTTTTGTAATTTAAAAACAATTTCTTGAAAGGTTAGATAAGGAACTTTCTTTTTGACTTTTGGTACTTTTTTTACTGTCGCAGTTTTTTTCTTTACTGCAACTTTTTTCTTTTTTGTCTTACTCATAGTCCGTACTTATCCCATAATGATCTAGCTTCTAACTCAGAAGATAAAGAACCTAAGCTTTGAGAAATTTCGCTTGATAATCTTTTTTTTAACCAACTTTCTGGTTTATCAAATTTTTTAATAACAACTTTTTTTCCAAACTTTTTCTCAATCACATCGATCATATTTCCAGTATCATCAATCAATCCTAGTTCTTTAGCTTGTAATCCAGACCAAAACTCGCCTGTAAATAAAGTATCATCTTTTCCCTCTGGCAGTTTTGATTTTCTGCTACTTTTAACCAATTGAATAAATTGTTCGTGAAGATCTAATTGAATTTTTTTTAATCTCTCAATATCTTCTGGTTTCTCATCCATAAAAGGGTCAAGTGTGCTTTTATTTTTTCCAGCAGTATGTACTCTTCTTTCGATACCAATTTTTTTAATAAATTCTTTTAAACCGAAGGAAGAATAAATGACTCCAATCGAACCTACGATTGAGCTTGGATTTGCATAGATTTCATCACCTGCACAAGCAAGCATGTATCCACCAGACGCTGCAACATCTTCTGCAAAAGTAAAAACTTTAACTTTTTTTTCTTCTGCTAATTTTCTTATCAAAGAATATAACAAATGAGATTGTACTGGCGATCCTCCAGGAGAATTAATTGAAATAGCAACGGCTGATAGTTTTTTTAAATTAAATGCCTTTTTAATAATAGCTTCATGACTAGCAAAGCTCATACCTTGCTGAAAACGGCCAACATTTCCAATCACACCGCTTAATCTAACATGTGCAACCTGAGGTTTATTTGAAAAAAATAACATAAGTAATGGATTACTTATATTTATTAAACCTATAATTTAAAGATCATATTATTTGCTGTGACATTTCATTGTTAACAATAATGAGCTAAATAAGCTAAAAAATACCATGCTTTTAAATGTAGTTCCTCTTAAAAAAAATAAATCAAATCCGTTTGAGGAAATAAAAGAAAAATACCAAACACAACTTGATCAAGTCGATGATTTGATCAAATTAAAACTTTCAAGTCATGTTGAGCTTGTTGGTGAAATGGCAAGTCATCTTATGCAAACTGGTGGGAAACGATTAAGACCACTACTTACTATTTGTTCATCTGAAATTTTTGGATACGAAGGAAAAAGGCATATTAACTTAGCAGCTTGTGTTGAACTTATTCATAATGCAACACTTCTTCATGATGATGTCATCGATAAAAGTGAAACAAGAAGGGGCCATAAAACAACGAATGCTATTTGGGGAAATAAAAGTTCTATTTTAGCAGGTGATTATTTATTAAGTCGATGCTTTCAAATGATGGTTGATGATGGATCCCCAGAAGTTTTAAAAATTTTATCAGCTGTATCTTCAGAAATTGCACAAGGAGAAATCTTGCAATTGCAATTTGAAAAGCAAGTTGAAATGGTCGAAAAAAATTATATTGATATTGTATCTGCTAAAACTGCATCACTTTTTGGAGCATCAATGAAAGTTGGCGGATGTATTAATGATAGATCTAAACAAGAAAAAGAAGCTTTGGATTCTTATGGTAGAAATCTAGGCATTTGTTTTCAAATTACTGATGATATTTTAGATTATTCTTCAAAAGAAAAAATTTTTGGAAAAAAAAATCGGAAATGATTTTATTGAAGGCAAAGTTACCCTTCCAATTATTTTATTATTCCAAAAATCAAATGATCAAGAGAGAGAAGTCATCAAAAGTTATTTTGAAAAAAATGATAGAAGTGAAAAAGACTTTTTAAATATATTAAGTTTAGTAAAAAAATATCAAATTATTGAGACATGTAAAAAAAGAGCTGAATATTTCTCGAATGTTGCCTCAGATGCTCTATCTATTTTTGAAAAAAATTACGTAACAGAAAAACTTCAAGAATTAGTTTTTTATATTGTTAATCGAGTTAATTAATTAAATATAACCCAAAATTTAAAACACCAGCAAAAAGCACCCAAAATAAATATGGGATCATTAGGTAAAAAGAAACTTTTGATCTTGGAAAATAAATGATCATTAAAAAAATAATAGCAATGATAAGGAATAAAATATTTATAAAAGCTAAAAAAATTAAATGAAAATAAAAAAAGACAAAAGACCAAGCAAAGTTAATAAACAAATGACCAAAATAATAAATTAATAATTTATTTCCTTCGCTTTTTGATTTTGCATTTTCATACACATTCCAAATAGCAATACTCATCATTAAATAAAGTGTCGTCCATACAGGAGCAAATATCCAATTGGGTGGTGAAAATGATAATTTGTTTAAACTTTCATACCATGAAGGAATATTTAACCTTGTGACCCAACCTGCAAAAGCTGATGATGAAAAAGTTATGAATAAAATGATAATTAAGCTTTTGCTTTTCTTAAGCATTAAAAATTAAAATGCTTTGTGTAATAAAGAGCTAAAGCACCAAGAATATGACCGTAATAAGTTAAATTTAAAAAAACTCTTAAAATAAATTTATGATCATCTTTCATTTTAAGATAATTACAAATTACATTTCCTGGATTGTATAAAATTTCTAATTTCATTATGCCGCTTCTTCTTCGCGGAAACTATCTATAGAAGGACATGAACAAATCAAGTTTCTATCACCATGAACATTGTCTACTCTTGCCACAGGTGGCCAAAACTTATTAGTTTTTAAATATTTTAAAGGAAATGCCGCTTGCTCTCTCGTGTATTTATGTGTCCAAGAATCTGAAGATAGTTCTAAATTAGTATGAGGTGCATTTTTAAGAGGATTATCTGACTTATCGAACACATCATTTTGAACCATAGTTACTTCTTTTCTGATATTAATTAATGCATCACAAAACTTATTTAATTCAGCTAAACTTTCACTTTCGGTTGGCTCAATCATTAATGTACCTGCAACTGGCCAAGACATGGTCGGTGCATGAAAACCATAATCGATTAATCGTTTTGCAATATCTTCTTCTGAAATTCCAGAGTCGGCTTTTATGGGTCTAAAATCAATTATACATTCATGAGCAACTAATTGATTTTTTCCTTTGTAAAGCGTGTTGTACGAACCATCTAATTTTTTAGAAATATAGTTTGCATTTAACATTGCAACTTCAGTTGCTTTTCTCAAACCTTCAGCACCCATCATTTTGATATACATCCATGAAATTGGAAGAATACTTGCGCTTCCCCAAGGAGCTGCTGAAACAGAACCCATTCCAGTTTTAGGTCCAGATTTTTCTTTTATCACAACATGATTAGGTAAGAATGGTTCAAGGTGAGATGAAACACCGATAGGCCCCATGCCTGGTCCACCGCCACCATGTGGAATACAAAATGTTTTATGTAAATTAATATGACAAACATCAGGACCAAATTTTCCTGGCTTTGCTATTCCAACTAGTGCATTTAAATTAGCCCCATCCATGTAAACTTGACCGCCATGTTTATGAACGACATCACAAATTTCTTTGATATGTTCTTCAAAAACACCGTGAGTTGATGGATAGGTAACCATCAAAGCAGCAAGATTAATAGAATGTTCTTCTGCTTTTTTAGTTAAATCGTTTAAATCAACATTTCCGTCTTTATCACAATTCACCACAACAACTTTCATACCAGCCATTTGAGCACTTGCTGGATTAGTTCCGTGTGCTGAACTAGGGATTAAACAAACGTTTCTATTTTTATTTCCATTTTCAATATGAAATTTTCTAATGACCATTAAACCAGCATACTCACCTTGTGATCCAGCATTAGGTTGTAAAGAAATTCCAGAAAAACCTGTAATTTCTGAAAGCATATTTTCTAAATCATTAAACATTTTCATGTAACCTTTTGTCTGCTCGACTGGAGCAAATGGGTGAATATTTCCAAACTCTGGCCATGTAACAGGAATCATTTCTGCGACTGCGTTTAATTTCATTGTACAAGATCCTAATGCGATCATTGATCTATTTAACGCGATATCTTTGTCTTCTAATATTTTTAAATATCTAAGCATTTCTGTTTCTGAGTGGTATTGATTAAAAACTTCATGCTTTAAATAATCTGAAGTTCTTTTCAGATTAGATGGGATAGACTCTATTCTTACTGTCTCTAAATTATTTAATTCATAATCAACATTAAAAATTTTAAATAAAGTATTGATGTCTTCAATTTTTGTAGTTTCATCAAATGAAACTGAAAGTGCATTATCTTCTATTAACCTTAAATTAACTTGGTGGCTTAATGCTTTGTTATAAATCTCATTTGTTTTATCTTTAGTATGAATTGTAACAGTATCAAAAAAATGGTCTGATAAAATTTCATACTTTTCTTTTATTCCTTTTGCGAAAGCATTTGCAAATTTTGAAGTTCTCTCACCTATATGCTGAACACCTTTAGGACCATGATAAATTGCAAAAGCAGCCGACATGATCGATAATAATGCTTGTGCGGTACAAATATTGCTAGTCGCTTTTTCTCTTCTAATATGCTGTTCTCTTGTTTGAAGTGCCATTCTTAAAGCTTGATCTTTATTTCGATCAATAGACACACCAATAATTCTTCCTGGCATTGCTCTTTTAAATTCATCTTTTGTTGCAAAAAAAGCTGCATGAGGTCCACCATAACCCATGGGAACACCAAATCGCTGTGAATTTCCAACTGCAATATCAACATCCATTTCTCCTGGCGCTTTTAATAAAGTTAAAGCCAAAAGATCAGTAATTAAAATAATTTTCCCTTTTTTTGCATGTGTCGCTTTTATAAAATCTTCAACACCGGAAATCTCACCATACGTATTTGGATAAGAGTAAAGAGCGCATAAAATATCACCTTGGACTTCTTTTAATTTACTGTCCTCTCCCACAATTACCTCAAGATTAAATGGTTCAGCTCTAGTTTTAACCACATCAATGGTTTGAGGATTACAATTTCTTGAAATGAAAATTTTATTTAAATTGTTTTTATCAACTCTTTGACATAATGCGACTGCTTCAGCTGCTGCTGTTCCTTCATCAAGAAGAGAGGCATTCGCAATATCCATTTTGGTTAAATCAATCACCATTTGCTGAAAATTTAACAACATTTCCAATCTTCCTTGAGCTACTTCAGGCTGATAAGGTGTATAAGCTGTATACCAGCCAGGATTTTCTAAAATATTTCTTAAAATAACATTTGGTGTGTAAGTCCCGTAATAACCCATACCAATATAATTTTTAAAAAGTTTATTTTCTTTGGCCATGCTCTTTAACTTTGCAAGAGCATCATGTTCTGAAACGGGCTGATCTAAATCTAATCCAAATTTTTCAGTAATACTTGCAGGAACAATTTTGCCAATAAATTCCTCAAACGAATTATATCCTAAATAAGATAACATCTTTTTTTGGTCCTCAACTGAAGGACCAATATGCCTTTGGATAAACTCTTTTGATCTATTATCAGTCATTAATTAGGATTCTCCATGACAAACTTATCGTAGTCTACTTTTGACATTAATGAGTTAATCTCATCCTGATTTGAAACTTTAATTTTAAAAAACCATCCAGTATTTTCTGGATCTTGATTAACTAAAGAAGGATCTGAAACAATGGCATCATTTCCTTCGACAACTTCTCCAGATACCGGAGAATAAACATCGCTTGCTGCTTTAACTGATTCAACAACCGCTGCTTCACTTCCAGCTTGAACTGCTTTTCCTTTTTCTGGAACTTCAGTAAAAACAATATCACCTAATTGTTCAGTTGCATGTTTGGTAATTCCTACTTTTGCAATATCGCCCTCTAACTCTACCCACTCATGTTTTTTTGAATATTTTTTTTCAGCCATAATTTTCCTTTCTTATTTTACGTAACTCTTTTTATAAAATGGTAGCTTTGCAACTTTAGCAGGATGTTTTTTACCTCTAACTTCCAATTCAATTTCAGTATCATCTAGTGAAAATTCACTTTGAATATAACCCATAGCTATTGGGTGATTAACACTTGGTCCAAATCCTCCGCTTGTTACAATACCAATTTCTTTTCCATCTTTAAAAATTTTAGAACCTTCTCTTGCAATAATTTTTTCTGGCCTAATCCCAACTCTTTTGTTTTTAGCGCCATTTTTAATTTGATCTTGTACAATCGAGGCTCCTATAAAACTTCCCTCTTCTTTATTCTTTTTTGACAAAGCCCAAGCTAAACTCGATTCAATTGGAGTTGTTTTTGTATCTAGATCGTGACCATATAAACAAAGTCCCGCTTCTAGACGCAAAGAATCTCTTGCACCTAATCCAATAAGTTTTGCACCCTTCTCAATTAATTGTTTACAAAAATTTTCTACAACCTTGTTTGAAATTGAAACTTCAAAACCATCTTCCCCAGTATAACCTGATCTGGTTACATAAACCTCTTCATTATTAAGTTTAAAACTATCACCATTCATAAATTTTAATGAACTTACTCCTGGTATTAAACTTTCAACAATCTCTACAGCTTTTGGACCCTGAATTGCGATAAGTGATAAGTTTTCATGAAGTTTTGTTTTTTTTGGATCAATCACTTCGTGAATTCGTTCAACATCATGGTGCTTACAAGCAGCATTTAGAACAATATTTAATCCGTGATTAACTTTTGTTACAATTAAATCATCATCTATCCCGCCATTACTATTCATTAGAACAGTGTATTTGGATTGATTTAAATTAAGAGAACTTAAGTCGATTGGAATAATTTTTTCTAAAATTTTATAATCATCTTCATTTCCGTAAATTGAAAACTGACCCATATGAGATACATCAAAAATACCAGCAGCTGATCTTACGTATTGGTGCTCTTTAACAATTCCGTCAGAGTATTGAACAGGCATATCGTAACCGGCAAATGGAACCATTTTTCCACCATGAGATACATGAAACCCATGAAGCGCTGTTTTTAAACTTATTTTTTCTGCAATTTGACTCATTTATAAACTCTGTTTCTATTTTCCCATCTGTCGGTTTACCTGAGAGATTTTTGCTCCTTCGGTGGGACGCTAAGGTCCGCTTTCCAGAGTTTATTTTACATACGGTCCTTTTACCTGAGAGTTTCCTGGGCGTTGCTCCTTCGGTGCTGAATCGTCAGTCTCTCCCGTATGCCTTCACAGTATAGTTTAGAAGTAAATATACAATAACGCAATAGTTGTGGGGGTTAAATGGGTTTGTTTCGCTACTTAAGAATTGATTGTTTGAGCAAGCATTTTTGCATTATTCCAGGCGTTTTCTGCTCTACCACCTGATAACCAATCACCAGTTATTCCAAGGTTGATTTTTTTGTCCCAAAAAATAGGTGAAGCTAACATCATCACAAAAAGCATAAAGCCAACCATGAATATTTTGATGAACAACATCTTCATTTTTTAATTTAAAAATTTTTAAAAACTCTTCTAACATTTCATTTAATATTTCTTCTTTATTCTCCTTATATTGTTTAAAGTTTTTAAACCCATACTCTTCATGGCTTTGAATAGTTAATAAAGTTAACTCTTTATTATTTTGCTCTCTTTCTTTCGAGCTTTCATTTGCGCACCATGAAATAATTTTACTATGATTAATTACATAACCAGAAGATTTGAATAATTCATTATTTTTAACAGCTAACATTAATGAAAAACATGGTTTCATGTAATTCTCTTTAATTGGAAAATTTATGTTTAAATCTTTAATAAGTTCATACGCCTGCATTTGAGGTAACGTTAAAATAACAGTCTCTGCTTTATACTGTTCACCTGTATCAGTGGTCAAATTCCAATAAGATCCTAAATGTTCAATTTTATCTACTTTGTGTGCAAACTTACAATATTCTAAATTTAGATTTGATTTAATAAAATCATTATTTCCATGAACACCAATAAATTTTTTATTTTCAGGTAATAACTTTTTATTTTCAAAATCAACAAAGTCACCTTCCCATTTTTTAACTAGTTTTAAATTTTGAATGTATTCTAAAAACTCTTTATTTTTTGGAGCTATATATTGAAGACCGTGATCAAACGCCCCAACTCCATCAACTTTTCTAGTGGATGATCTCCCTCCTGGTCCTCTAGCTTTATCAAAGACAATAATATCTTTTTCATTAAGATAATAAGATAAAACAGAAGCTGAAAAGCCTGCTCCAATAATAGCAATTTTTTTCATTTATTTTTTTATAGACTTTAACACTAATGCAGCAAAAATAATAATCCCGCCAATAAAAACTCCAAGTGGAGGTTGCTCTGATACAAATATCCATGCCCAAACAGGTCCAGCAATTGCTTCGCTAAAAGCAAAAATTCCAACTTTAGCAGCTTCTGTTGTTCTTGATCCTAACGTTAAACAAATAAAGCCTGGTGCATATTGTAAGCTTCCAAATAAAAGTGCAAGAACTACATCATGGATATTAATTGTAATATCTTTGCACATCAAAAACCCTGCAATCATACAAAACACGCCTGATAGTGCTACAGCTGGTACCATATCTATAGAATGATAACGCCTTATAATTATGACAATGCATGTAAAACAAATGGGTGTAATAAATGCTAAAGCATTTCCTAGCATGGTGCCATTTGAAATTCTTGTTCCAATCATAATATAAATTCCAATGGCAGCCATAATAATAGCAACTGCTGTTGAAAAATTAATTCTTCTCTTTTAGAAAAAAATATCCAGCCAAAGCCAGCATAAAGGTTTGGGTGCTGATGATAAATAAAACATTTGCAACCGTTGTATGCTTCATTGCAAACATATAAGCACCACTTCCTGTAGCATATAAGCTCCACAAACAACTCCAATAAGTCCTATACTTTTAAATTTATGAATAATGGTTTCTTTTGAGGTAAAAAATAAAAATAAAACTACAGTTGGTGTAAAAAAGAAAGATCTCCAAAAATAAATCGTCCAAACATCATTAGTTTGAAATAACCTAAAAATAGTCCCGCCTGAGCTTAAAAACAAACCTCCAAGTGAGACTAATAAAAAACCAGGAATTTTATATTTGGACAACATATCAGTTTAGTTTAAAACAGCTTTGATGAAGCTTGGATTTATTGGAACTGGAAAAATCACGACATCAGTCATTGAAGGCTTAATTAGGTCAAAAGTGAACTGTAAGCAAATTCTTATTTCTCAAAGAAATAGAAAAAACTCTAGCTATTTAAAGAGAAAATCGAAGAAAGTTAAAGTTTCCAAAAGTAATCAAGAAATCATTAATAAATCATCAATTGTCTTTATTAGCCTCCTGCCAAAAATAGCCATTAAAGAATTGGCAAAGTTAAAATTTAATAAAAATCACAAAATTGTAAGTTTTGTTTCAACATTAAATTTAACTAAACTTAAAAAATTATGTAACCCAGCAAAACAAATTATAAAAGCGGGTCCATTACCAATGGCATCTGATAATTTAAGTCCTACAATTCTTTATCCAAAAGATAAGGTTATTGCTAGTTTATTTAATAAAATAGGAACAGTAGTTCACGCCAAAAATGAAAAACAAAATAATCATTTATGGGTCATGACTTCTGTCATGGCTAGTTATGTTGCACTAATTAAATCATTAAATGACTATTTGGTAAAAAACAAAATTAAATCTACTGAGAGTAAGAAGTATTTAAATACTTTTTTAACTGGAATGTTATTTCAATTAAATAATAACAGTTTTAATTTTGATAAAATTATAAAAGATTTGCAAACCAAAGGTGGGATTAACGAAGAGTTATTAAAACGTTTACAAAAAGATAAGTTTTTTGCAAATTTGCAAAAAAATTTAAATAAAATTTATTTAAGATTAAAAAAAGCAAAC
The DNA here is from genome assembly GCA_038142265.1 of Candidatus Pelagibacteraceae bacterium. Classification (GTDB taxonomy): domain Bacteria; phylum Pseudomonadota; class Alphaproteobacteria; order Pelagibacterales; family Pelagibacteraceae; genus HIMB114. The sequence goes on from JAYQJR010000006.1 coordinate 110,907, forward strand.
GATAAATAAGGAGAAGTTATGTTTGGAGAAGTTAAAGGAAATTGTGAAAGTCCAGATAAAGAAACACAAAATTATAAATTAAATCACACAATGCTAAGAGTTAAAGATCCTGAAAAGTCAGTTGATTTTTATACAAGAATTATGGGAATGAAACTTCTTAGAAAAATAGATTTTCCTGGTGCAAAGTTTTCTCTTTATTTTCTTGGAACCTTTGATGAAAAAGAAGTTACTGATATTCCAGAAACTGATGAAGCAAGAAGAAGTTGGGTGCTTAATCAAAAATCTATTTTAGAGCTCACTCATAATCATGGTACTGAAGATGATCCAAACTTTAGTTATCATGATGGAAATAAAGACCCAAGAGGTTTTGGTCATATCGCATTTAGAGTTCCAGATGTTTATAAAGCATGTGAACGTTTTGAAAAACTAGGTGTCACTTTTCAAAAAAAACCTGATGAAGGTGGAATGAAAGGAATTGCTTTTATCAAAGATCCAGATGGATACTGGGTTGAGATTGTTTAAGGATATAAAATTTCCTTATCCCACTTATTTTTAATTCTACTGTAACACAATCTTTGATGTAATCTGTTTTGTACATCTTTCCAAAATTCAATCTTGTAAGGTGTTAACTTCCAACCTGACCAATGTGGTGGTCTTGGAACATTGTTTTGATCAGGATATTTTTCTTTAAACTCCTTAATCTTTTCTTCAAACTCATCTCGGTGTCTCATCACTTCAGATTGAGAAGATGCCCAAGCACCAACTCTACTTTCATAAGGTCTTGTATTAAAATATTCGTCAGCAGTTTTTGAATCAACTAACTCGACTGAACCTTGAATACGAATCTGTCTTTGCAGTGACTTCCAGTGAAAACACATGGAAGCTTTGGGGTTAGATCTTAAATCTCTTCCCTTTTTACTCTCTAAATTAGTATAAAAAATAAACTCTTTATCTGTTAACCCTTTTAGTAAAAGTATCCTATTGTCAGGTTGACCTGTTGTATCTGCGGTTGCTAAGTTAAATGCATTAGGATCATTAATTTCAGATTTTTCAGCTTCTTTCATCCAAACTTTAAAGAGTTCGAATGGATTTTCTTCATCCAAAAAAGCTTTGTCCAATCCTAGTTTTTGATTCATAATTAAGCCAAATTAACCTATATAATAGTGTAATGTCATTTAACACTTTTGGAAAGATTTTTAGATTTACGACTTGGGGTGAATCCCATGGACCTGCGATCGGCTGTGTCGTCGATGGTTGTCCTCCTAATATTGATTTAAAAGAAGCAGATATTCAAAAGGAACTTAATAGAAGACGTCCTGGACAATCTAAGTTTGTAACTCAACGAAAAGAGAGAGATTTAGTTCATATTTTATCAGGCGTTTTTGAAGGTAAAACAACAGGAACTCCTATCTCTTTAGTGATTTACAATGAAGATCAAAAATCGAAAGATTACGGAGATATCAAAGATAAGTTCAGACCAGGTCATGCTGATTATACTTATTTTAAAAAATACGGGATTAGAGATTACAGAGGTGGTGGAAGATCATCCGCTAGAGAAACAGCTGCAAGAGTTGCGGCAGGTGCTATTGCTAAAAAAGTTTTACAAGTAAAACTTGGAAAACAATTTAATATTGTTGGAGCGGTGACACAGATAGGACCTATTTTTTCAAATCCAGAAAAGTGGGATGATAAACAAATAAATAAAAATCCATTCTTTGCTGCGGATAAAGATATTGTTTCAGTATTCGAACATTACTTACTAGATACCAGAAAAGCTGGAAGTTCAGCTGGTGCTATGATTGAACTTAGAGCAAGAGGTGTTCCTGCAGGACTTGGTGCTCCTATTTATTCAAAACTTGATGCAGATATTGCTGCAGCGTTGATGAGTATTAATGCAGTGAAGTCTGTTGATATCGGAGCAGGTGCTGAAGCTGCAAGTTTATCAGGTGAAACTAATTCTGATGAAATGAGATCATCTGGTAAAAATGTAAAATTTAAATCAAATAAAGCTGGCGGAATTTTAGGTGGCATCTCTTCAGGACAAGAAATTATTTGTTCATTTGCAGTTAAACCAACATCATCTATTTTAACTCCAAGAGATACAGTTAATAAAAAAGGAAAGAATACAAAAATTACTGTTAAAGGAAGACACGATCCATGCGTTGGTATTCGTGCAGTTCCAATTGGTGAAGCCATGTTATCATGCGTACTACTTGATCATTACCTTCTTCATAAAGCACAGTGCGGAAAGTAAGTGATCCCTTTAAAAGACGATAACCCTACTTCATCTACCCCCATCGTTACTTATTCAATCATTGGAATTTGTGTTGTTGTTTTTATTTTAGAAATTTCATCTCCACTTTATCAAAGTGGTGCTCTATTTTATGCGTGGGGAGTTATTCCAGCAGCACTCGTTCATAATTTTCAAGTTCCTCAAGAAATTTATAGAGTCTCACCTGAGATTACACTCATCACTTCTATGTTCATGCACGGAGGATTTATGCATCTGATTGGTAACATGCTTTATATGTGGATCTTTGCTGACAACATTGAAGATGAAATTGGAAAAGTAAAATTTATTATTTTTTATTTATTATCAGGAATAGCTGCTGCACTGACTCAAGTTTATATGAATACTGAATCAACTGTTCCAATGGTTGGTGCAAGTGGTGCCATTGGTGGAGTCCTTGGTGCTTATATTGTTAATCATCCAAGAGCAAAAGTTGTTGTTCTCATTCCTTTAGGTTTCTTTTCGCAAATTATAAGAGTACCAGCTATCTTTGTGCTAGGTATTTGGTTCTTGCTTCAGTTTATAAGTTCAGCCGCATCAGGCACGTCTGGTGGAGGAGTAGCTTATGGGGCTCACATTGGAGGATTTATCTTTGGAGTTATTGCTATTCTTTTCTTTAACCGCGGTGAGAAGAAAAAACCTGCTGGAAAAGTTAAGATTATTAAAGAGCCTAAAGACAAAAACCCTTGGGCCTAGTTATTCACACTTAATAATCGTTAAATTCTAAATGTTCTCGTTTTGATTCCGTTTTGATTCCACTTTGATTCAAAAATACAACCTAGAGAGGTGTTGTTAATAACTCCTTGGAACATCTACTTTTTTTAACATCACGTAGCCAATTAGAAGCAAAACTGTAATAGATAAGAAACCTATCTCAACACTAGTGAAATAAGTAATAGTTCCAATCATGATAGGTCCTAAAATTGCTGTTGATCTAGATGCCAATGTAAATAAACCAAAACCTTGTCCAAGATTATCTTTATTTAAAAAACTCGTCATCAGTACTCTGCTAGCACTTTGAAGAATACCAAAGAAAAAAGCTCCAAACTCAAAAATTAAAACAAATAAAAATTTTGATTTAAAACTTACTAATCCAATAATTGTAAAAAAAACAACAACTAATGAAATTTGAATTATTTTTTTACTTCCAATCCTGTCATTAACAATACCTCCAAAATAAGCTCCTAATACTTTGTACGAGAGAAGTTAGAAAAAGAAGCTTAAGCATCTCCTCGAACGTTAAACCAACATGATGTTTAGTAAAAACAGCAAAAGAAACCTGGACGGCAATGATTGCGTCTGCATAAAATAGTCTTGCTATTAAAAATTTTCCAAGATTAGTTATTTTTTTTTTCTTAAAAATTAAATCTAAAGAAGATTGAATTTTACTTTTGTTAATTGGTTTTCTATGTTTTAAAGAATAAATACTCATAAAGATTGGAATTGAAAAAAACAAAAACCATACTCCAACAATAATTGGAATAATTCTTATATGCTCGAATTGTGTCTTATCTAAATTAAAAAGTGTTGTTTGAGGTTTTAAAAAATAAACAACTAAAAATAATACTAATGGTATAACAACAATATACCCTAGGGCAAAAGCAAAGCCAGAAACAGCTCCTCTTTCTTTTTTTTCTGAGAAGTTAAATAAATAAGAGTTATAAAACATTTGAGAAAGTTCAAAAAAGAAATTTGCTATAAAAAAAATAACTAAAGTATAAATAATATAATTTGAGTTAGGTTTGGCTCCCCATAAAAAAAAAGTGAACGTAATACAAAGTAAAGTAGTTATAAAAAAAAAGTTTCTTCTTCCATGCTTTATTCTATCGCTTAATGGTCCTAATTTTATTCCAACAATAGCAATTAAAATTGCACACAATCCTACCGTCCATTGCCAGTAAGCAGATCCTATTTCTGGATTTCCAACAATTGCTTGTGCAAAGTATGGAGCAAAAATTGTACTAATAATTAAAGCTTGAAATGGAGAATTAGCCACATCAAACAGGCCATATATATATCTTTTCACAATACAGCCTATTCTTCTAAAATATTTTTTAATACGCCTGTTTTATTTAAATTTCTTACAAAACCTTTTAGAGATTTCAATGTCTGATCTGCAAATTTACTATGACGTTCTACAAAATTTTTTCCAAGTATTATTCCATCTTGTTTTGATTTTTCTAAAATCTTCATCTTAATTAAGCTGGCTATTTTTCTTCTTGCAGTTTCATCAGGTATTTCTAAAACATTTGAAATATTTCCTGCACCAAGCTTTCTATTTTTCTCTTTAAAATAACCCTCTTCTGCAGTTTGCAGAATTTCATTCTTTAAATGATCTAAAGTTTGATGTGTTTTTTCTTTATTGAGTTCATAAATACTATGTTGAAGAACAACAACAATAATCATGAAAGAGTCAAAATCTAATTTGTAATCTTTTTTTACTCTTCTGTAATAATCAGTTAAAAAAACTTGGAAACCGTACGCTGCTTTTGTATAGTCGCTGTCTGCAGTATTTATATTAGTAGTTGCCTTAACGTAATCAGATCCTTTTAAAGCCTTAGACAAAACTATTCCCCCAATTTGAATAATTTTTAACTCAAAATGAGAAGGTATACAAATTTAAAATTTATATCCTATATTTCCCACAAGGAAATTTTGGTTTTGCTGTATCTATTCCTGGACTAATGGGTCCAATTCCTTTGTTATCGACGTACTTAATTGAAAATTCTAATCGTTTAGTAATATCCATATCAAATTTAATCGTAGATACTTTTCTAAGATTAGGTGACTTTGCATAAGCTAATTTTAAATGCACAGGATAGTCTATAATTTGAAATAGATTTTTCTTATGAAATTGTGACTCAAATACATTTTCAGAATGCCTAACTCCTGCGAGTAAAGCTCCGTTTGATAATTCTTCTCTGTAATCTAGTACAACATAAACATCTTTGGAAAAATATTGCTGAATAGCCAAACCTAAATGAGAATTATCGACTTGCTTAGCTGGATTTTTATCATGCCATACCATTTTTCCATAAGGATAAAATAAAGTAGCCCCTCTTTTATATAACAAGCCTAACCTCTGGTTAATTTCAATATTCATTGTTTCATCACCTGAAGTAGTATCTTCATAGTTAATAATATTATTAAAATTTTTAATCGAAAGATTATCGTTAATTGGATAAGTAAAATTTAAATCTAAAACAGGTCCTGGTCTAGTATCATCATATCTTGTTCCAAGGTCATCAACGAGTGTAGAAAAATATCTCACTCTTCCATCCATTTGTAATTTATTAACTTCTCCATAAACAACTTGGGGAATTAAAAAGATAAATAAAATAAATTTTAAAAAAGTTTTCAATTTTTCCTTAACATCTTTCTTGCAACAGTTTCTGCAATAAGCATTACAGGTGCATTAGTATTTCCTGAAGTAATATTTGGCATCACTGATGCATCGACAACTCTTAATTTAGAAACTCCTCTTAATCTGCAGTCAGAATCTAAAACAGTCATCTTGTCTTCTGCTTGACCATTGCTATCAACTTTTCCCATTTGGCAAGTTCCAACTGGATGAAAGATAGTTGTTCCTAAATCTCTTGCAGCATTTTGAAGTTCTTGATCAGAATTCAAATTAGGACCTGGCAACATTTCTTCAGGTGTAAATTCTTTTAACGCACTACTCTTCATAATCTCCCTTGTTTTTTTTAAACCAGCCACTGCAATATCTAAATCTTCCTTGGTGGATAGATAATTACACATTATTCTTGGATATTCCAATGGATCTGAACTTTTTGCTTTAATATACCCTCTGGAACTAGGTCTTAGATTACAAACACTTGGTGTAATTGCATTAAATGGGTGAAGAGGGTCTCCAAATTTTGGAAGTGAGAGTGGTTGAACATGCCATTCCATATTTGCACTTTTTTGAGAAGGATCACTTTTGGTAAAAGCTCCAAGGGTTGATGGTGGCATAGTTAATGGTCCTGTTCTAAATAATGCATACTCAATTCCCATCATCATTCTTGTAAATAAATTTTTGTATAAAGTGTTTACTGTTTTACAATTTGAAACTTTATAAATTGTTCTAATTTGTAAATGGTCTTGCAAGTTTTCTCCCACGCCTGGAAGTTCATGAACTTGCTCGACGCCAATACTGCTTAAATGAGATGATGAACCAATACCTGAAACTTGTAACAAATGAGGTGTACTTACTGCACCTGATGATAAAATAACCTCATCCTTTGCTGTTACAGTTATCTTCTTTCCATTTTGCAAAACTTCTAAACCGTAAGTTTCTAACTTTGAGTTAGCCCAAGCTCTTTCATTATATTTAGAATTATTATTAGTCTCTTCAGTTTTGGGCCTTGTTAAGATTTTTAAAACTTGGGTCTTTGTCATGACAGTAAGGTTTTTTCGTTGAATAATGGGCTTTAAAAAGGAATCTGACATCGACCACCTAATTCCTTTTTTTTGATTCATGTGAAAATAAGCGCACCCTTCATTATCTCCTCTATTAAATTCTTCTATTTTAGGAATCCCACTTTCTGCTGCTGCATCTCTCCAAGCGTCTAGAATAGGCCAGCTCACTCTTGGTTTTTCAACTCGCATTTCTCCTTTATCTCCATGCCAGACATTTTCTCCTCCAAAATAATTTTCAATCGACTTAAATGTTTGAAGAGCATTATCCCAATTCCAAGTACTATCTCCTGTCTTATTATTCCAAATTTGATAGTCGCTTTCCTGACCTCTCATATAAATCATTGCATTAATAGATGAGCAGCCACCTAACACTCTTCCTCTTGCGTAGTGAATGGATCTTCCGTTTAAACCTGGGTCTGGTTCTGTTTTAAAACACCAATCTGTTCTAGGATTTGCAATTGTAAATAAATAACCAACTGGAATTTTAATCCAGATCCAATCATCTTGTCCGCCCGCTTCAATTAGAAGAACTTTATGATTTGGGTTTTCAGATAATCTATTCGCAAGTAAGCAACCAGCGCTTCCGGCTCCAACAATAATTGTATCAAATGATAATTGTTCTTGTGAACTCATGACTTGATAACTTTAATTCCATCTTTGGAAAAAAAGACATCAATAATTTTTTGAGAGATCTGCTTAGCATTTAGACCCGCAACATCATACATGTTGTCAGGGGTGTCTTGATCAATGAATACATCTGGAAGTGTCATTGATCTAAATTTTAAACCTTTATCAAAGATCCCTTTTTCAGCTAATAAATTTGCAACGTGTGAGCCAAAACCACCAATTGATCCTTCTTCTATAGTAATCATAAGCTCATGTTTAATCGCTGCATTAATAATTAATTCTTCATCTAATGGTTTTGCAAACCTAGCATCAATAATCGTTGTTGAAATACCTCTAGAGTCTAATTCTTTAGCTGCGATTTTGCATTGTTCTAACCTTGCTCCTAAATTTAGAATACAAACATTTTTACCTTCTTGAATAACTCTTCCTTTTCCAATCTCAATGGTTTCATTAATTGCTGGTAATTCAATTCCAATACCATTGCCTCTTGGATACCTAACTGCTGAAGGTTTATCATTGATAGTCACTTGAGTATTAATCATTCTAACCAATTCTGCTTCATCGCTTGCTGCCATAACAATAAAATTAGGTAGCGTTGCTAAATAAGTAACATCAAATGAACCTGCGTGTGTTGCTCCATCTGCTCCAACTAGTCCTGCTCTATCAATTGCAAATCTTACAGGTAAGCTTTGAATTGCTACGTCATGAACGACTTGGTCATAAGCTCTTTGAAGGAAAGTAGAATAGATTGCTGCAAAAGGTTTATACCCTTCAGTTGCTAATCCTGCTGCAAAAGTAACTGCATGCTGCTCTGCAATTCCTACATCAAATGTTCTTTTAGGAAATTGTTTTTGAAAAATATCTACACCTGTCCCGCCAGGCATGGCTGCTGTGATAGCAACAATCTTGCTATCTTGTTCACCGTGTTTTGCTAATGTTTGTCCAAAGACCGATGTGTAACTTGGAACATTAGATTTTGATTTTGACAATTCGCCTGTTTCAACATTAAACTTTGTAACACCATGATACTTGTCTTTTGAAAGCTCAGCCGGTTTATAACCTTTTCCTTTTTCAGTTATGGCGTGAATTAAAAAAGGGCCTTCATGCTTAGAATTTTTAACGTTTTCTAATACGGGTAACAAATCCTTAAAACTATGACCATTAACTGGGCCTAAATAAAAAAATCCCATTTCTTCAAATAAAGTTCCGCCCACTGCAAAACCTTTTAAAAACTCCTCTGTTTGTCCTAATCTATCCTTGATTGAGAGAGGAAATTTGGATGCAATTCTTTTAAAGAAATTTCTAATTCCAATATATCGCTTTCCAGAAAATAACTTTGCAAGGTAAGATCTCATTGCTCCAACAGGTGGGGCAATCGACATATCGTTATCATTTAAAATAACAATCAATCTAGAGTCCATCGCTCCAGCATTATTCATTGCTTCATAAGCCATACCAGCACTCATGGCACCATCACCAATAACACTGATGATATTATTTGTTTTTCCTTCTAAATCCCTTGCAACAGACATTCCTAATCCTGCTGAAATTGATGTTGAACTATGAGCCGTTCCAAAAGGATCATATTCACTCTCCGATCTTTTAGTAAAACCAGAAAGTCCACCACCCTGTCTGATGGTTTTCATTCTATCTTTTCTGCCAGTTAAAATTTTATGTGGGTAAGCTTGATGACCTACATCCCAGATTAATCTATCTTTTGGTGTATCAAAAACATAATGGATGGCTAAGGTTAACTCAACAACACCAAGTCCTGCTCCAAGGTGTCCACCTGTTTGGGAAACAGCATCGATCATCTCTTCTCTTACTTCATCGGCCAAAACTGTAAGATCTTTTTTATCTAATTTTCTAAGATCGTGTGGAAAATTTACTTTGTCTAAAAATTTGTACGTCTTCATTTTTAAATTCTATTATAAACTCAAATCCTAAAAGAAAAAGCCCTAGTGCCATGATAACACGACACTAGGGCTAAGTGTTACAGCTAAACGCTGTAAAAACTAAATTTACTTAGCTGATGCTGGAGTAAGAGATTTAGCAGTATGCCAAATAACTAAACCAAAGATCAACTTGTTAATAAAGTCAGCTAGGTTGTAAATGATGTTCAATGACGTCTCATCAGCTGAACCTGTCATATATCCAAATAGGTAACCTAAAGGATATACTGCCCAACCAATAGTCACGATCCATTTACAGAATTCGAAACAGCTAGCGGCAGCACCTTTTAATTTTTTTGCTTCCTTAGCAGCTTCACCTGAAAATACTTCATATAAGATGTAAATCCATCCGATCATACCAATGATGAAACCTAGATTGATGCTAATATATTTAGCTTCACCTAAGTATCCACCGATTAACATAACCAGTGTACCGATTAATAGTCTCCAGAAAATTCCGCCAGAAACTTTTTTAACAGCCGATAAGATGAAGTAGAATTCTACCATCAACAACGGCACTGTTAATAACCAGTCGATATATCTAAATACTGTAGGAGATGTTCCAGTTGTTACCCAGACTTCTCTCATGTACATGTAATGCACGAATGCAATACCCGTAACTAAACCTGATAACGTAACTGAAGTTCTCCAAGATGCTTTAACTGAATTTCTTTCGATAAAAAAGAATACAGTCGCAGCTAACATGGTCATAGAGATTAACCAGAATGTAACTCCTGTAAAATCACTAGACTGTAATATTACGTTTTTCATTTTTCTCCTTTTTGTTTAAACAAAAAAAGCAAGCCCATGGACTCGCTTATGAACGGATATATACTAATATTTGTAATATGTTGAAACCTCAAATTTTTCCCATTTCGTGGGAAAAATAACTGCATTGCACAACTTTTGGTTGGTTTAAAATAATATGAATCAAAAAAAAAAATGTTTAGTGATTGGTTCTGGTTTTGGAGGGATCGCAGCAAGTCTTAGAATGAATTCAAAAGGTTACGATGTAACTTTAATTGAAAAGCATCAAGATCTTGGAGGACGTGCAAGAGTTTTTAAAAAAAATGGTTATACATTTGATGCAGGACCTACAGTTATCACTGCACCACATTTAATATATGAGCTGTTCGAGCTCTATGAAAAAAATCCTAAGGACTATTTAAACATCGTGCCACTTAAAATTTGGTATCAGTTTATCTTTGATGACCTATCTAAATTAAATTATGGATCTGATCTTGATGATTTGTTAAATGAAATCAAAAATTTTAATAATAAAGACGCATCTGGATTTCAAAAATTATTAAAGCAATCAGAAAAAATATTTAATATTAGGGTTTACTAAGCTTGCGGAGAAACCTTTTCATCAATTAATCTTCATGCTGAAACAAATTCCGTCATTAATTAAGCTTAAGAGCTATCAATCTGTTTATGATCTTGTTTCCACATACATTAAAGACGAAAAGTTAAGAAAAGCATTTACTATCCACCCTCTTCTTGTAGGAGGAAATCCTTATACGACAACATCAATCTATGCATTAATATTATTCTTAGAACGAAAATGGGGAGTGCATTATTCATTAGGAGGCACTGGTGCTGTGGTTAGCGCTTTAGAAAAGTTAATGAATGAAGTAGGTGTTAAAATTATTAAAGGAAAAGAAGTTGTTGCTTTAAAACATACAAACAATTCTGTTCATACTGTAGAATTAAATGACCAAACTGAAATGGAAACCAATATTGTGGTTTGTAATGCTGACCCACCTACTATCTATGAAAAGATGCTTTATCCGAAAGTTTCCTCGGCTATTCTAAATCTAAAAGAAAAGCGCTTAAAATATTCTATGGGTTTATATGTTTTGTATTTTGGAACAAAGAAGAAGTACCCAGATATCGAGCACCATACTATTTATATGGGGAAATCTCATAAAGAGTTATTAAATAAAATTTTTAATGAAAAAGAGCTCTCAGATGATTTTAGTTACTATCTACATAGACCTAGTGCAACAGATCCTAGTATGGCTCCAGAGGGAAAAGACTGTTTTTATGTCCTTGTACCAGTTCCTAATAACCAATCTAACATCAATTGGAAAAAGCAAGGTGAAGCTTTTAAAAATAAGATTATTGAAAAATTAGAACAGACGTGCCTTCCAGAACTTAAGAACTATATTGAAAGTGAAATGTTTATTACACCAGATTATTTTGAAGACGAGTTAAACACCAAACATGGCTCTGGATTTTCAATTGAACCTATCTTTACTCAATCAGCTTATTTTAGGTATCACAATAAATCAGAATTAATTAATAATTTATACTTTGTGGGTGCTGGAACTCATCCAGGCGCTGGTTTACCGGGTGTGCTATCTTCTGCAAAAGTACTAGAACATTTAAAAATTTAATGGATCAAATTGCAAAACAAATCTTAAAAAAGAATGCAAAAACTTTCTACTTTGCAGGCTTATTATTAGATAAAACAACACTGAATGATGCTGCAATTTTGTATGCTTTTTGCAGGCAATTAGATGATGCAGCCGATCACATTGATGATGCTAATTATCAAAATAAACTTGAAAACATTATTAACGATTTCAATCAAAATGAGTCTGATAATGAAATCAATATTGCATTTAAGAAAATTCAAAAAAAATACGATTTAAATAATATTTTTATTCAAGATTTAATTAAAGGTGTTGCTTCAGATATTCATTTTAAGCAACCAGAAAACTTAAAAGAACTAATTAATTATTGTTACCAAGTAGCAGGAACTGTGGGTGGTTTAATGTCAAAAATTATATCAGCAAATCACCCTAGTGCTTGGAAATTTGCAGTCGATCTTGGAATAGCTATGCAGCTGACAAATATTTCTAGAGATATTATTGAAGATGCAAAAATGAACAGAATCTATATTCCAAAAGATATGATGAATCATAATATGGATTGTAAAGATATTTTAAATACCAAAAATCATGATGAGGTCTTCGATTACGCAAAACAATTAATTAAACTTGCAGAAAATTATTATCAAAGTGGAATGAGTGGAATTTATTTTATACCAAGTGAAAAAAGATTTGCCATATTAGTTGCAGCTAATCTCTATCAAGCTATTGGAAAAAAAATTTTAAATACAAATAGTATTTCTAAAAGAATTTATCTAAGCAAATTTGAAAAGATTATAAAAATGATCAAACTCTTTTTTCAACAAAAACAATTTTATTTAACTACAGAACCAGATCATAATACCAAAGATCTTCATCAACCTTATCTAAATTTCTCATGATATATGATATTGCAATTATAGGTGCTGGTTGTTCGGGTTTGTCACTTGCTTTTCAAATAGCAAGATCTAATCTCAATCTAAAAATATTATTATTAGATCAAAAAAATTCGTTCACCAAAGATAGAACATGGTCCTTTTGGAAAACCTATCCTCATGACTTTGAAGATTGTGTAGAAAAACAATGGTTAAAAAGTGTTGTCAAAGATAAATCTGTTTCAAACCAAATTACGCATAAACAATATCCTTATCAAACAATTGATAGTTTAAAATTTTACAACAAAATCTTAAAAGAAATTCGGTCAAATTCTAGTTTTGAAATAAATTTAAGTTCAGTAGTAAATAATGTTTCAAAAGAACAAGGTCATTTTACGATTAATACTTCTAAAGGAAATTATCTCTCTAAAAAGATATTTGACTCAAGAAATCCCGAAATAGAACTTGGTAAGACCTATCAACATTTTTATGGCTTAGAAATAGAAACTCATGAAGATCTATTTAATGATGAAATAGTTGATCTAATGGATTTTAATTGTGAACAAAAAAATAAGGTTCATTTTTTTTATATTCTTCCTTTTAATAAAAGAAGAGCCCTTGTGGAAACAACATGGCTATCTCCATTAACTGAATTAAATAAAAAACAATATGAAAATGAACTAAAAGAATATTTAAAGAATAGATTTAATTTGAATGATCAATTCAAAGTATTGCGTGAAGAAATAGGTGCTATTCCTTTATTTAATAAGAAACACAATATTGAAGAAAATTATTTTTATTTAGGCCTTAAAGCAAATATTCAAAGAATGAGTACAGGTTATGCCTTTCCTTATATTCAAGAACATTCTAAAGAAATAGTACGTTCTCTGGAAAATAATCAAAAGATTCCAAATGGGGTCATAAGCAATAAATATAAAAAATTAGATGAGGTATTTTTAAAAGTGCTTAAGAAATATCCTGAAAAAATGCCTGAAATATTTACTAATATGTTTGATCCATCAATGTCAGACAGTCTAATAAGGTTTTTATCGAGCAAAGGATCTTTATACGATGATATAAAAGTTATTCTAAAAATGCCTAAAATGATTTTTATTAAAAATACTTTTTAATGATTAAAAAAAAAAATATTTCAGAAACTAATATCTATAACTACTGTCTAGCCTTATTTGTATTTAGCTTTGTAACTTTGTTATTATTTATGAAGCTAGAGGCTATTCAAGATGGAACAAATCTTTTAATTTTTTGTTTTATATTAATTCTGATATTGGGTGTTTCACATGGCTCTCTTGATCCTATCAAAGGAGAAAAAATATTAAGGCCAAAATATAAAAATAATTGGAAAGTCATTTTCTATGTTGGATATATTTGTCTATCAGCTTTAGTTATTTTTTTATGGACCAAAATACCTGCTTTAATACTTCTAGTATTTTTAATTATAGCCAGTTTTCACTTTGGGTATGAAGATTTAGATTTTTTCAATTGTACCGATCATCCGCTCAAAAGTTTAATGGCATTCATGAAAGGATCTTTGATAATTTTATTATCTTTAAATTTTCAGCCTGAAACTACAAAACTTTTTTTTAATTATTTAATGGTAAATGAAAATTCCTATTCATTTTTAAATAATCAATTTAATAATCTTCTTATATTAAATATTTCAATTCTAGCTCTTGGGTTACCACTACTATTTAAAGATAATATTAAAAATTTATTAATAATTAAGCTTGAAACCATTCTGACTATTTTGGCTTTTATTTTCTTGCCTTTAATAGCTGCATTTACTTTTTATTTCTGCTTTATCCATTCATCAAAACATACTCTTGGTTTGGCTAAAATGTTAAATGCAAATAATATATTAATAGGTCTTAAAATGTTTCTTAAGAAAGCCCTTCCATTAACTCTAGTTGTTCTTGTTTTTGCTATAGTTTTAACAGTAAATTTAAATTTCTCGGTGAGTGAGAGTATTATAAAAGTAATTTTTATTGGCTTAGCATCTTTGACTTTGCCACATATTTTATTAGAAATATTTGAAAAAAAATGAATTCAGAAACTTTAAATATACATCTATGTGCTCCACGTGGTTTTTGTGCTGGTGTTGACCGGGCAGTAGAAATAGTTGAAAAAAGTTTAACAAAATTTGGAGCTCCTGTTTATGTAAGACATGAAATCGTTCACAACAGGCATGTTGTAAATACACTAATAAATAAAGGGGTTATTTTTGTAGATGAGCTTGATGAAGTGAAAGACAAAACTAGACCTGTCATCTTTTCTGCGCATGGAGTTTCTAAAAAAGTTTTTGAAGATGCAGATATAAAAAATATTCAGTTTATTGATGCAACGTGTCCGCTTGTTTCAAAAGTTCACCGTGAAGCAGAGATGTTAGATAAACAAGGTTATAAAATAATTCTTATAGGACATAAAAATCATCCTGAAGTAATTGGAACGATGGGTCAATTAGCTGAGGGTAAAGTTATTTTAATAGAAAACATTCAAGATATTGAAAAAATAAATGTAGATGAAAAAATTGCATATATTACTCAAACTACATTATCTGTTGATGATACCGCTGAAATTGTAGATGCATTAAAGAAAAAATTTCCAAAAATTAAAGAACCTCTAAAAAGTGATATATGTTACGCAACTACCAATAGACAGGTAGCCGTTAAAACAATTGCTTCTAAATGTGATTTATTTTTTGTTGTGGGTAGCCGTCAATCTTCTAACTCTCAAAGATTAGTTGAGGTTGCATCTAAAAATGGATGTGAAAAAAGTTTTCTTGTTCATCAAGATTTTGAAATACCTGTAGATTTAATCCAAAAAGCAAAACATATAGGTATAACTTCTGGAGCTTCTGCTCCTGAAGTTTTGGTTCAAAACCTAATTGATGAAATATCTAAAATAAGAACTACTCATATTAACAATGAAATCATTATGGATGAAAATGTGAGCTTTAAACTTCCTAAGGAGTTGAGATAGTTATTTTTCTCTATTTAAAATATATTCTGCACAACTAATTAATTCTTCAGATTTTGGTAAAAATTTTTCTAGATCTTGTTTAATTTCATTTAAAAAATTTTGAGCTTGTTTTTTTGCTCCATCATCACCCAATAAATTAATTAATGTATTTTTTCCTTTGATATCATCTTGTTGAACTGGTTTTCCTAATTTGTCTTTATCTCCGTACTTATCAAGAAAATCGTCTACAATTTGAAATATTAAACCAATCTTAACTCCAATTTTTTTAAATTTTTCTCTTAAATTATCTTGATTGCTTACAATAGCAGCTGACTCTGTACAAAAACCCATAAGCTCGCCAGTCTTTTTATTTTGCATATCAATAACAGACTCTTTGGTAATATTTTGTTTCTTCAAACTTAAGTCCATAAACTGCCCTCCTGCAATACCTTGATGACCTGATGAAGTTGCAAGGCTATAAATAAGATTATTTTTTATATCGCTACTAAAATCTGCTTTTGCATTAGTTAGAATTTCAAATGCTAAAGTTAATAAAGAGTTACCAGCTAGAATAGCTGTGTATTCACCAAAGGCTTTGTGAGTACTCTCCTTTCCTCTTCTAAAATCATCATTATCCATTGCGGGTAAGTCATCATGAATTAATGAATAACTATGAATACACTCTACTGCTGCTGCAACTGGTAAATATAATTTTTCTTCAATATCAAAAACTTTAAATGATGATCTGACCAAAAAAGATCTAATCATTTTTCCGCCTGGAAACACACCATAATTCATTGCATCAAAAAGTTTGGTATT
Source organism: Candidatus Pelagibacteraceae bacterium (assembly GCA_038142265.1). GTDB lineage: Bacteria > Pseudomonadota > Alphaproteobacteria > Pelagibacterales > Pelagibacteraceae > HIMB114. Next base: position 127,240 of record JAYQJR010000006.1, read on the forward strand.
AGTTTTTTGATTTTTGAAATAACTTTTTAAAAAATCTCTGGTCTCTTCAGCTGTTTCCACAATAGCTTTAGCGATGTTAGGCATTAATTATTTTTTTCTGGTAAATGGCTTTTCAGTTACGTTACCATCTTTATCAATAACAATCTGATCAACTTTCATATTTGCTTCTTTTAATTTTTGATCACAATGCTTTTTTAACTGAATACCTCTTTGGTACTTTTCAATAGACTCTTCAAGCTCAATTGAGCCATTTTCTAAATCTGAAACAATAGATTCTAGCTCCTCCATTGCTTTTTCAAATGACATTTTTTCTATATCGGCAAATTTATTAGTCTTATTCATATATAGATTTTAATTTTGATGCATAATAAGTATTTCAAAATGAAAAACTATTCAAATATCTTTAAGGCTACTGATAAAAATTTGAAGAAAGCGGCCAATATTCTAAAAACTGGAGGTCTCGTTGCTCTTCCTACAGAAACTGTTTATGGCTTAGCTGGAAATGCATATAATAATAGGTCAGTAAAAAAAATTTATAAATTAAAGAATAGACCTAAAAAGAATCCTCTGATTGTTCATTTTGACAACTTAAAATCGATAGAAAAAGAAACAGAATTTAATCCATATCTTAGAAAGCTTTATAAAAAATTTTCTCCAGGACCTTTGACCTATGTGCTTAAATTAAAAAAAAACTCAAAAATTTCAAAACTATTACTAAATCAAAATAAAACTATAGCGTGTAGAGTTCCTGCAAATACTTACTTTAGAAAAGTAATCAAGTATTTGTCCTCACCTGTTGCGGCACCTAGTGCTAATATAAGCAACCAACTATCACCAACTTCAGCCAAAGATGTTCAGCAAGAATTTGGAAAAAAATTAAAATTTATTTTAGATGGTAAAAATACAAAAATTGGACTCGAGTCTTCAGTTATTAATTTAATTGGAAAACCTAAAATTTTAAGACCTGG
>JAYQJR010000007.1:0-210715 GCA_038142265.1 Candidatus Pelagibacteraceae bacterium
CAAGATTATGGTTCCTTATTTGGAAAATTTAATCAAAATCTGGAAAAAAAGCTTTTTATCCATTTCAATCAATGCAGATTTAAGAGAAAGTGTGATAGCTGATGAGCTATCTGAAATACAAAGTAATTTCCCAGAACTTGATATTGGTAGTTATCATACTTTAAGGATAATCCAGGTACAGAAATCGTAATTAGATCAACTAACGAAAAATGCTTAAAATCATGTGTTAAAGAAATTGAGAAAATTATTTCAAAATATAAATCTAAAAATTAAAATAATCTTAGGTTTGCTTAAAGGTATTATAAATTTGCCTTTGTATCCTTTGTTTCTAAGATTTTTTATAATTTATCTTTGATAGCGCCATGAAAAAATTAATAAATATTTAAATTTTTAATACTTTTTGCACTTCTCTTCTAAAATTGGAATTTTAGTTCCAGGTAGATAATGTCCAATTTTTTTGATCCTTTAATTTCCAAAAATGCAAGAATATGTTAAATCCATTATTTATACCAACGTAACTTAATTAAAAGTTGCAGCTCTTGATGGTGGCTAATACTTTGCAATAGGTTGATTTTTATTTTTAATTTTTGATAATATTTTTAACAATTTTACTTTTGTATCGACTAAATATTTTTTTCAAAATTGTTAAAGTTGAGAAAAGCATTTTCAATTTTAAGAATTCTATTAATATTTTTTATTAATTTTATACTGTTTTTTTTTTGAGGCGTAGACTCTTATAGATCCTCCATGTAGGTATTGTTTTTGCATCAAAAATTTCTAGATTATGCTTGTTTAATAAATATTTTAAACTTTTAAAGAGTAGTATCTCATGTGTTCATGGTAAACAGTGTCATATTGCATTTTTTAAAAAGAGGCAATAAATAATGGGACCTAGAGACAAAGATACTTTTTTGTTTTAATCTTTTTAATTTGAACAATCACATTATTGATATTGTCCATATGCGCAAAAACATTAGTTGCAGTAATAATCGATGCTTTTCCATATTTACGCAAATAATATCTACAGATTTTTTATCAAAATATCTAATTAAAGTTGGAATACCTTTTTTTATTGCAATTTTTCCTATTTTTTCCGGGGTAACGCCAACAACTGTAAAATAATTTTTTAAATTTATCCAAAGATTACCATCATTAGAACCTATATCCACAATTAATTCCTTTTTTTTAAAATTAAATTTATTTTTGATTTCTAAAAAAAGATTTTTGAAATTATCTCTTAATATTTTTGGTTGTACTACTAGTGTATGGATATTCCTTTTGGAAAAATAATTTTTCTTATCAAGAATTGTACCAAGTTGAACTAGAGAGCTTTTAGGGCAATAAAATAATTCTGTTATAAATTTTTTTTGTGAAATATTATTTGATTTAATTTTAATAAGATTATTTACGGGTGCAATGTAACCTAAATTCAAAAATTTTTTTAAATTTTTTGATCCAGAAATTTGACATTTTGATATTATTTTATTTTTGATATTTATTAAATTTTTAATACCTTTTTAATATTTATACTTTGTTTGAAGCCAAGTTTGGAAATTTTTTATATCAGGGCATCTATGTCTTGTTCCTCCACTGGCTAGTTTACTTGTAATAATTTTTTTGTTTGAATTTAGTGACTTTAAAATAATTTTTAATAATTTTTTTATTGTAATTCTCCAGATGTCCTAATATTAGAAATATTTAAATTTTTTCCTTTTTTTAAATTAAATCAAAACCTTTAATAAAGTCTTTTATATTTATGAAGGATCCTTGTTTCCAGACCATTTTTGAATTATGACGTTGGGACCTTTTTTTTTACTTTTTGATTAATTCAGGAATTACATAGATCATAGCCTATATTTTGTCTTTGTAAACGTTATGCGGTCTAAAGATAATCATATTTTTAAAAATCTTCGGACCAACATGAATTCTATTAATTAGAAATAATTTTACTTCCAGCATATGAATATCTGGGATTAAATACATCTGGAATTACAAGTTTTACATTTTCATTAGTGGGTATTGTTTCTGGATGATGATAAACTTTAGAACTTGAGGCTAAAAAAAATTTTTAACTTTTTGTTTTTGCAACAATCTAAGAGGTTTATCAATCCTTTAACTCAACATCTAAAACCATTGAAGGTATTTTGTAAAATTTTTGTACCATTAATTGCTGCACAATGAATGATGGTATCTATATTTTTTATTGCTTTTTTTAACTCTTCTTTTTTAGAATATTTCCCTTGATAATTTTAATTTTATTTTTTACATTTTTAATATTTTTTTATTACCTCTAAAAGCATTATCAAAAATTGTTACATTTTTTTTTTGTTCAACTAAATGTTTTACAATATTACTACCAATAAAACCTAGCCCCCTGTAACCAAAAATGTTTTTATATTGCATTTTTTAGAACACCATGTAGTTGCTAAACCATAGAAATACCACTTTAAATATTGACCAATCCATGAAAAAGTTAAAAATCTACTTTTACCAAATTTTTCTCTCTTCCCATTTTGCAGGTATTTGAATAATTTTCATATTCATTCTTTTCACACTTTACTAATATTTCAAAGAGTATGCAAAACCTACCTTTGAGTTTGAATTCTTTTTTTAATTAGTTTTTTTTGAAAATAATCTAAAACCATTGCTTGCATCTTGGACCGGAATACTTGAAAATAAGAACAGAGTATAAGAGCAAAATCTTAAAAAACAATCTTTTTTGTATAGATTTGATGATCGGGCAGTTTTTCATGCTCCCACCTTTCATAAATCTACTCAAGCAATCTATATCATATCCTTCTTATTGGAAATTTTTTTAATCATCAAATCTATAAGCTTTGTATTTAAAAAATCATCTGCCGGATAAACAATTAAACAATCTTTTTTTGATTTTATAATTGCAGTTTTGACAGCCTCACAAAGGACCTTTCTTTTAAATTTTTAATAATTTAAATTTTAACTTAAATTTTTAAGAAGTTTATAATTTTTATAAACATTATCTTTATAGCTATCGTAGCATAAAGTTATTAATATACAAGATTTTTTGTCTACATCAACATTTATTTTTGATTTTACATTTTTTAAATATTGGAAATAATTTTAATAAATTTTCAATTTCATTATACACAGGAATAATAATTTCAGTATTTATTTTAAGTCATTAAGAATTTTTTTAATTTATTAATGTTTAATGAAGCGGTCAATTGAAATTATGCATTTTTCTTTTTTTTTTGTATTTTTAGAATAGATGTTTTTTTAATTTTTTTATTAAATTTTTTATATAATAAAAAATCTGAAATTCTAGACGAACCTACATTTACTATTCCAGATATTTTTTTTATTAGTTTTTTTAATATTTTGATAAATTTTTCAACTTCAATTGATGAAGAATAAGAGTCAATGGCAGCGTCTTTATATTTTAATTTTTTATTAAAAAAACGAGTTCGTATTATTAAATATTTTTTTAATTTTTTACTTTGTCCTATAATGCAAACAATTAGGATTTTTGTTTTACCATAGTAGTTATATGATTTTAAGCTTTCTTTTTAATTTGTGATTTTCTTTATAATTACCCTTTTTTACATGGATATACTGCATCAGAAGATAAGAAAAAATAAATTTTAGGTTTTTTGTTAAATTTTTTACAAGCTTCCACAAGATTTTTTGTTCCATCAACATTTATTTTATAAGCTTTTTTTTTTGTTTATTTCATTTTTTCCATATTGATAATGGTAGGCACAAAATGAATGATTAATTATTTTATATTTAAAAAAAAATTAAATATTTTTTTTTTATTTGTAATATCTAATTCTCGAGATGATGGAAGAAAAGAATTTTTAGGATTAAAAATAATTTTTTATTCTTCTCCCCAGTTTCCCCGAACCACCTGTGATTAAAAAGGCTTTAGAGTTTTCCCCAAACATTAATAACTTCTTTTTTTCCAAAATTTAATTTTTTATATTTATTATGAGGAACTCCAACAAATATTATATCTGACTTTCAAAAGAAAAAAGTTGTTTTTGACCAAACAGATTTAAATATTACCATTTTTTAGAAAACAAAAAGCAATTTTTGTCTTTAATGTAAAAAAGAAAGGATCTGAACAATAAACTTTGATTTTTTTCTTTTGTTGAGATATTTTAATAACTTTAACGATAAAGTCTCTTAAATCATCGCTTTCTGGCAAAAAAGATATTGGAAAAAGAAAAAAAAATTTTATCCAAAAAATCAAGTATAAATTAAAAACAAGAACCTACTATTTTATTTTTGATGTTAATTTTTTTCAAGTTCCCAATAATATTAAAAAGATTATTTGTTAATCAGTAAATACAGGACAAGAAAGTTTTTAACAAAGGTAAAGAATTATGGGTAAGAAAGACCCTCATTTATTTGCAATTAAGAACACTGCAGGAGTGATTATCAAAACACCTATTTTAACAGCAACCAAAAAGAAAAATCATCGTTCATATATGACCTTAATTGCATTGTGTCTTTTAATAAACAAGGTCCCGCTGTTAATCCAGAATTTGACATTATAGATCATTTCTATTATAACCATCGATCAAAGGTGATGATTTTTTTTCAGAAAAGAGGATTTTTTGATAAATCAAGATTATTTTTTTGCTATCATATAAAATTGGTTTGCGATTGAAAAATCAGAATATATCGAATCAAAGAAGCATTTGAAAATAGCTTTATTAGTTCTGCACCAAAAAGAATCTTCAATAGAAGTTGTTATAATATTTTTTTAGATATTGGGTTAAAAAATTATCTTTGAAGTTGTGATTGAATTACAGTTGCAGATTATTTTGGTAAATCATCTAGCAAAATCATCAATTGTGTAAGATTCCAGCATTTCTACTAATGATTTTCCTTGAACTATTCTTTCTGGACAAGCTTGAGATATTTTTTGTGTTTTAAGAAATTTATAGATTAACGAATATTCGAACACAAAATTTAGCAAACAGATTATAATTAACCCAGGTTTAGCGGGGGGCCTTTATTGAATTTATTTAACGTTTTTAAAAAATATAAAAATTAGCCAAAACAGATTGAAGGGCTTAATTTTTTATTTATAGATGAATTATTAGATTATAATGGAAGACAATTTCACAGCCCAGTAGCGAGAAATTTTTACTGTTTTAGGTCTTTTTGTGAAAATGATAATTTTTTGTATTTCAAATTTGTTTTTTATGTAATTTTTTTAATTTTCTTCTTGCAAGATCTTTTATATAAAAATCGAAACCTATTAAATTAAAAATATTTTTTCTTTTGGAAGATTTATTTTTGTCTACTAAATTTATATGAAAATTTAAAAATTTATTTGTACCGGTTAATGTTACGTTGATAAAAAATTTAAAACAACTGCAAGTGGAATGACCAATAGTTGTTCAATTCTGGAACCCCACCAATTAAAGATATCACCACTCATGGTTTCTTTAAGCAATTTTAATTTTATAGAAACAAACATAAGGAACCCTGTTAGATTTTTTCAAAAATAAACTTATTCAAAGTTGTAAATTGAAACTTTCAAGTGTTAGATCAATGAGTTAGAATCATTAAAAGATTATTCTGAAAAACAAGATCAATATTTAATTGATGTAAGAACTCCAGAAGAGTGGGAGATAGTTGGTCGTCCTGATGGTGAAGCATTAGGATTAAAAACTTATTTTGTAGCTTATCAATTTCAAAAAGGTGATGGCAGAGTTCTTAACCCAAACTTTGAAAAAGAAATTGATGATATTGGTTTAGATAAAAGTAAAAAAATATTTTTTATATGTAGAAGTGGTCAACGATCACAAAAAGCTGCTGAGATTTTTGAAAAGAAGGGATTTGAGACTTTTAATGTTTTAGATGGTTTTTTGAGATCAGATACACAGTATGAGTCTTCCTGGAAAGCTGATAATCTTCCAATCAAATAAGCTAATCTTATTTTAAATGAATTTCGAACAACAACTAAAAGGTAACTTTAAGTTTATTGTATTTTTTTTATTAGGTGTTGTTCTATCTTATGGATTGCCACCTTATAATATTTCAACACTTTGCTTTTTAGTTTTTCCAAGTATTCTTTATTTATTAAAGTTAAATAATACTGATCCTTTTAAAAACTTTTTTATATTTGGAACTTTGTTTGGATTTGGCTATTTTGTCTCCTCTCTTTATTGGATTAGTTATTCTCTTAATTTTGATCCGAGCCGTAGCGATACTAAAACCTTTTGCCATTATCCTTTTACCATTTGCTTTATCTTTATTTTATGGCGTTAGTTTTTATCTTTTTAGAAGATTTTTTAACTTTGGTTTTTATTTTGTTTTAAATTTTTCGATTGTTTTATCAGTTACAGAATTTTTTAGATCTTGGTTAACAGGTTTTTCTTGGAATTTGATTGTCTATTCCTTAAGCGACCAACTTCAAAGCATTCAATTATTAAATTTAGTTGGAACTTATGGTTTAAATTTCTTAGCTATTTTATTTTTTTCTTTTCCTTATCTTTTCTTTAATGAGAACAAGAGAAAATCTACAAATCGTATGCTTGTGTTTATTGCTCTACTTGCAGTTAATTACATTTATGGGAATGAAAGATTAAAAAATCAGCTTCAGGAAAAAGATTTTGAAATTGTTTTTGTTCAACCTAATGAAGGATTAATGGAAATTTATAACTATGAAGATGATTATATTAAAAACTTAATCAAGATCAGCGATCCTTTATCAAAAGGTGATTATGCTATCTTTTTATGGCCAGAAGGCTCTTATTCATTTAAAGGAAAAAATAATTTTAACCAATTAATTCAGGACAATTTAAAGCAAAGCAAAAGATAGTGTTAGGTGGAAATACTTCTAAGGAAGATAAAATATTTAACTCCTTTAACGCCTTTTCTTCAGATGGAAAATTGGTTGGAAGATATAATAAGCTTCATCTAGTTCCTTTTGGTGAATTTATTCCTTTAGAAAGTTTATTAACGAAGTTGAATTTAAAAAAAGTGACCTTTGGTTACCAGTCTTTTTCAAAAGGCGAAAGTAGAAAAGTTTTAAATATTAATGGGTTAAAAGTATTACCTTTAATTTGTTATGAAGTGATTGATAGTGGAGCACTTAATTTAAATAATGAAATATTTGATGTGATTTTAAATATTTCTGAAGATGGGTGGTTTAATAAATCAATTGGGACACATCAGCATTTTACTCATTCTATTTTTAGAGCTATTGAGGAGGGTAAGCAGATTATAAGATCAACAAACCAAGGTTTATCTGCAAGCATTGATCCACTTGGAAAAGTTTTGTCAGTTTCATCATTAAATAAACAAACGGTTCTGCAAAGTAAAATTTATTTATTAAATAATAAAACAGTTTTTTCAGTATTAGGAAATTTGATGTTTTTATTTCTAATTTTATTAGGACTTTTAATTCAATTAATTTTAAAGAGGTATTTAAAGTTTAAGTAGGTTGATTTTAGTATCTTAATTGGTAAGTTTATTAAAAATTTGGCTTGATGAAAATTCATACTTTAGTTTTAGGTTTTGGGGTTGCAAGCAATGCTTATGTTTCGTTGTTAAATGAAAATAATATTGAAACGACCATTCTAGGAAGTCCTTTTGATCAAAAAAGAATTAATCAGCTTAAAAAGAATAAAAAAGATAAAGTTCATAAAATAAAATATTCAAACAAAATTAACTTTCTTAATAGCGATGAAGTTAAATTAATTGATAGTGAAAAAGTAAATCTTATTATTGTAGGTACAAATACCAAAGGTTTGGATTGGGCGATTAAAGTTTTAAATAAACTCAAAATCAATTGTCCTGTTTTATTAATCACCAAAGGTTTAAGTTTGTTAAATAATAAAGTTGTAACGATTAGCGACTACTTTTTTTCTAAATGTTTTAATCATAAAATAATCATGTCAGCAGGGCCATGTCTTGCTAAAGAATTGATTAATAAAGCTCATACAAGAACATTATTTGCATCAAGAAATACCTCTTTTGCTTTATATGCAAAAAAAATATTAGAGACTAAATATTATCATCCTGAAATATCAAATGATATCCAAGGAGCGGAAGTTTGTGCAGCTATTAAAAATATTTATGCAACTGTTATAGGAGCATCTGTTGGTCAGGTAGGAGATTGGGTAAAAAATAAAAATCAAAACTATTTTAATTCTTCTTCTGCATTATTTGAACAATCGATTAAAGAAATGAAATTAATTGTTAGAAGACTTGGTGGTGACATTAAAACTGTTTCTGGCTTAGCTGGGGCTGGTGATTTGTATGTAAGTGTTTTGGGTGGAAGAAATAGTAAACTTGGATCTTATCTTGGACAGGGTCTTTTGTATAAAAAAATTATCAAAAGACATATGAAGGGTGTTACTGTCGAAGGAGCTGATCTAACCAAAGCTTTAGGAAGTAAAATTTTATCATTAATCAGTGGAAATAAGCTTCCACTTCTTAAAAGTTTAGTGAATTCTATTAAAGGTAACAAAAAACTTAGAATCGACTGGAAGAAATTCACAATTTAGTAAGTTTTTTTAGCAATTTTCATTGATTTTAAAGACAAAAAAGCACATTAAAGCTGCACAAGATAATATATATAAAGTCCACAATGCTTTTTGATTTTTTAAGAGATTACGCCACTATTTTAATATTCTTATTCATTACAATTGGATTAGGTGTAGCGTTTATCGTAGTTAATTTTTTATTCTCTCCAAGCAATCCAGATCCTGAAAAACTCTCAGCTTATGAATGTGGTTTTGAAGCTTTTGATGATGCAAGGATGAAGTTTGATGTCAGATTTTATTTAGTAGCAATTCTATTTATTATTTTTGATCTTGAAGTTGCTTTCTTATTTCCTTGGGCTGTTTCATTAGGAAATATTGGTTTACTTGGTTTTTGGTCAATGATGTTTTTCCTCGCAATTTTAACTGTTGGTTTTATTTACGAATGGAAAAAGGGAGCGCTTGATTGGGAATAAAATATGAGCGCAGTTACTAAGTTAGATCAAATCCCTCAAGAATTTAAAGAAGTTGCAGAAGAGTTTGCAGAAAAAGGTTTTGTTACAATCGCTAGTAACACTTTAATTAACTGGGCTAGAACAGGCTCACTTCACTGGATGACATTTGGTTTAGCATGTTGCGCAGTTGAAATGATGCAAGCTTCAATGCCTCGATATGATTTAGAAAGATTTGGAGCAGCTCCACGAGCATCACCAAGGCAATCTGATGTGATGATTGTTGCAGGAACATTAACTAATAAGATGGCACCAGCATTGAGAAAAGTTTATGACCAGATGCCTGAGCCTAGATATGTAATCTCGATGGGTAGCTGTGCAAATGGTGGAGGTTATTACCATTACTCTTACTCAGTAGTTAGAGGATGTGATCGTATTGTACCAGTTGATATTTATGTTCCAGGCTGTCCTCCAAGTGCAGAAGCTTTACTTTACGGAATTTTACAACTTCAGAAAAAAATAAGAAGAGAAGGCTCTCTTCAAAGATAATGATTAAAGAATTAGAAAATTTAAAAGTTTCTTTTGAGGGAAATCCTAACTTAAGATTTTCCAAAGTTCATTTAGAAAATGATAATTTAATTTGTGAATGTGATACTAAAAACTTAGTTGATAATATTGTTCAATTAAGAAAACATCCTGATTTTAAATTTAGACAGTTAGTTGATATTCTTGCAATCGACTATCCAAACCGTGTAAAAAGATTTGAACTTGTTTATCTTTTATTAAGTCATGAGAAAAATTTAAGATTAAGTATTAAAACTCATCTAGAGGAAAACGAAAAAGCTCCAACATTAACAAATGTTTATCCAGCAGCTAATTGGCTGGAGAGAGAAGTCTTTGATATGAATGGTATTGTTTTTGAAGGCCATCCAGATCCTAGAAGAATTTTAACTGATTATGGTTTTGAAGGTCATCCTTTAAGAAAAGATTTTCCTTTAACAGGCTTTAAAGAAGTTCGTTATGATATTGATAAGAAAAAAGTTGTCTACGGTCCAGTAAAATTACAACAAGCATATAGAGATTTTGATTTCAAAAGCCCTTGGCAAGGACCTGATTACATTAAACAAGAACAAGATAAAGCTGAAAAGAAATAATGTCTAAAGAATTTAAAACAATTAATCTTAATTTTGGTCCTCAACACCCTGCAGCTCATGGTGTTTTACGATTAATTTTAGAACTGGATGGTGAAGTTGTTGAAAGAGCAGATCCACACATTGGTTTATTACATAGAGGAACTGAAAAGTTAATTGAACACAAAACTTATACGCAAGCTGTACCTTATTTTGACAGATTGGATTATGTGGCACCGATGAACCAAGAGCATGCATTTGCTCTTGCTGTAGAAAAACTTTTAGGAATAGAAGTTCCTATGAGGGCTAAACATATTCGTGTAGTTTTTTGTGAAATTGGAAGAATATTAAGCCACATTCTAAACATTACTACTCAAGCACTAGACGTTGGAGCTTTAACTCCTTCTTTATGGGGTTTTGAAGAGAGAGAAAAGTTAATGGTTTTTTACGAAAGAGTTTCTGGCTCAAGACTTCATGCAAATTATTTTAGACCAGGTGGTGTTCACATTGATTTACCAACTGGGCTGGATAAAGATATTTTAGATTTTTGTAAAACATTTCCAAAAGTAATCGACGATTTAGAAAACTTATTAACTGATAATAGAATTTTTAAACAAAGAAACGTTGATATTGGAATTGTTTCTGTTCAAGAAGCATTAGATCATGGGTTTTCTGGAGTCATGATTAGAGGTTCAGGTGTTCCTTGGGATTTAAGAAAATCTCAACCTTATGATGGGTATGAACAATTTCAATTTAAAGTTCCAGTTGGAAAAAATGGTGATTGTTACGACCGGTATCTTATGCAGAATTGAAGAGATGAGGGAAAGTGTAAAGATTATTCAACAAGCAATCGGTATGATGCCAGATGGTCCAGTGATGACTCTTGATACAAGAGTTGGTCCTCCAAAAAGATCAGAAATGAAAACTTCTATGGAAGCGTTAATTAATCATTTCAAACTTTATACTGAAGGATATCACGTTCCAAAAGGTGAAACCTATGCAGCTGTTGAAGCTCCTAAAGGTGAGTTTGGTGTTTATTTAGTAGCTGATGGATCAAACAAACCTTACAGATGCAAAATTAAAGCACCAGGTTTTATTCATCTTCAAGCGATGGATTATTTAATTAAAGGGCACATGTTAGCAGACGTTCCTGCAGTTTTAGGATCAATGGATATAGTTTTTGGTGAGGTAGATCGATGAGCGGAAAACATGTAGCTAAAAATCAACCACCAACTTTTGAGTTTACTGCTGAGAATAAAAAAAAGATTGATGAAATTTTTCAAAAGTATCCAAGTAATAAAAAGAAAAGTGCAGTCATGCCTTTATTATATTTAGCTCAAAGACAAAATGAAAATTGGATACCATTAGCTGCTATTCAATTAATCGCCGATATGTGTGAGACGACTTATATTAAAGTTTATGAAGTAGCTACTTTTTACACAATGTACAATTTAGCTCCTGTTGGAAAATATTTTGTACAAGTATGTACCACAACACCTTGTACGATTAGAGGCTCAGGCAAAATTGTTGAAATGTGCAAAAAACATATTTCAGAAAAAGAAGGTCATTTAAGTTTAGATAAAAAAAGTTCTTGGATTGAAGTTGAGTGCTTAGGTGCATGCGTTAACGCACCAATGGTACAAATTAATGACGATTATTATGAAGACTTAGATGCAAAAAAAGCTGAAGAGATTTTTAAAGGTTTTAAAGAAGATAAATTGCCAAACATAGGTTCGCAGTCAGGAAGAAAAGGCTCTGAACCAATTCAAAACAGAACAACATTGTTAGGAAAAAATGCTTAAAGATCAGGATAGAATTTTTAAAAATTTATACGGTGACCAGAGTTTTCATATTGAAGACGCATTAAAAAGAGGTGACTGGAAAGATACAAAAGAAATTATTGCTAAAGGTAAAGAGTGGATCATTGAAGAAGTAAAAAAATCTGAACTAAGAGGAAGAGGTGGAGCAGGTTTTCCTACTGGTATGAAATGGTCTTTTGCTCCCAAAGAACCAAAACCAGATCGTCCTCATTATTTAGTTATTAACGCTGATGAATCTGAACCAGGAACTTGCAAAGACAGAGATATTTTAAGATATGAACCTCAAAAATTAATAGAAGGATGTTTGATAGCTGCTTATGCAGTTGGTGCTCATAAATGCTATGTTTATATTAGAGGTGAATACGTAAACGAAGGTAAAGTTTTACAAGAAGCAATTAACGAAGCTTATCAAAAAAATTTATTAGGAAAAAATGCTGCTGGCACCGGATGGGATTTTGATATGGATATTCATTTTGGAGCTGGCGCTTATATTTGTGGAGAAGAAACTGCACTTTTAGAAAGTATTGAAGGTAATAAAGGTCAACCAAGATTAAAACCTCCGTTCCCAGCATTAGTTGGTCTTTATGGTTGTCCAACAATTGTAAACAATGTTGAAACTATTGCGGTAGTTCCAGCTATTTTAAAAAGAGGAGCTGAGTGGTTTGCGTCATTAGGAAGACCTAAAAACAGAGGGACTAAAATTTTTTGTATTTCGGGAAATGTTGTTAATCCTTGTAATGTCGAAGAAGAAATGAGTATTCCCTTAAAAGAATTAATCGAAACACATGCTGGTGGAGTTATTGGTGGATGGGATAATTTGCAAGCGGTGATACCAGGTGGATCTTCTATGCCACTTCTTCCTAAAAAAGTTTGCGATACTATTTTAATGGATTTTGACTCACTAGTTGAAGCTAAATCAGGAATGGGAACAGCTGGAATAGTTGTTATCGATAAATCTCAAGACATTGTTTCTTGCATCTCAAGAATTTCAAGATTTTATAAACATGAAAGTTGCGGTCAATGTACACCATGCAGAGAAGGGTCTGGTTGGTTATGGAGAATGATGGAAAGAATTAATAGAGGTGAAGCTGAGATTCATGAGATTGATATGTTATTAGAGGTTACAAAACAAATTGAAGGTCATACGATTTGTGCATTTGGAGAAGCTGCAGCTTGGCCAGTACAGGGATTGTTAAGACATTTTAGGTCTGAGCTAGAAGATAAGTGTTCAAATTTAAGTCATAGGAAAATTGCATAATGCCAAAAGTTAAAGTTGATGGAATTGAAGTAGAAGTAGCTGCAGGTTCAACTGTTTTACAAGCCTGTGAAGCTGCTGGAAAAGAAATTCCAAGATTTTGTTATCACGAAAGATTATCCATAGCTGGTAACTGTAGAATGTGTTTGGTTGAAATGGAAAAATCACCAAAGCCAGTTGCTTCTTGTGCTATGCCTGTAATGGACGGACAAGTAATTTATACAAATACACCTATGGTAAAAAAAGCAAGAGAAGGTGTGATGGAGTTTTTATTAATCAATCATCCTCTTGATTGTCCAATTTGTGACCAGGGTGGTGAATGTGATTTGCAAGACCAATCTTACAAATATGGTGGAGGTAGATCTAGGTACGAACTTAATAAACGTTCAGTAAATGAAAAAAATATGGGTCCATTAATCAAAACTCATATGAACAGATGTATTCACTGCACAAGATGTGTGAGATTTTCAGAAGAAGTTGCTGGAGTTTCTGAAATTGGTGCAATTAACAGAGGTGAAAACATGGAGATCACAACTTTTCTTCAGAAAGCTACTCAATCTGAAATGTCTGCTAACGTAATTGATTTATGTCCAGTCGGAGCATTAACTTCGAGACCTTATTCTTATGAAGCTAGACCTTGGGAATTAAATAAAACTGAGACTATTGATGTTATGGATGCTGTTGGATCGAATATAAGAATGGATTCAAAAGGATGGGAAGTAAAAAGAATTTTACCAAGACTAAATGATGAAATTAATGAAGAATGGATTTCAGATAAAACACGTTATGCATGCGATGGGTTATTAAATAATAGATTAGATCAACCTTATATTAGAGAGAATGGAAAATTAAGAGAAGCTTCTTGGAAAGAAACTTATAAATTTTTGAAAGAAAATCTAGCTAATAAAAAATCATTTGGTGGCTTGGTAGGTCAATTAACTGACATTGAAACTTCTTATGCATTTAAAAAACTTTTTGAAAATGCATTTTCATCTAATCTTTTAGATTTTAGACAAAAAGATATTGCTTACGATTTGTCATCAAGATTTAATTATCAATTTAATACTACGATTGCTGGAATTGATAATTGTGATGTCATTTTATTAATAGGAGCCAATCCAAGATTGGAAGCTACAATTGTTAACACTAGAATATTGAAAGCAGTTAAAAGAGGAGCGAAAGTTTTAGCAATTGGTGACCCAGGTGATCAGAATTACAAAGTTCATAATCTTGGTAACAATTTGAGCTTATTAAATGATTTAATAAATAATAATATTTCTGAGGCAAAACTCTTAAAAGAAGCTTCAAATCCGGCAATCATTATTGGTGAAAGTGTTCTTAAAAAAGACTCGTATCAATATGTATTAAACGCATCAAAAAAACTTTTAAAAGATATTAATAAATTAAATGGATTTAACATTTTACACCAATCTGCATCAACTGTTGGATCTTTATTGTTAGGATTAGTCACAGATAAATATGAAGATTTAATTAATTCAGATGTTCTTTATTTATTAGGAGCTGACGAAATTAAAATTAATAAAAAAGATAATCAGTTTGTTATTTATCAAGGTTCACACGGCAATGGAAATGCTGAGATTGCAGATGTTATTTTACCAGGCGCTGCATATTCTGAGAAAGACGGTTCATTTGCTAACATGGAAGGTAGAGTTCAGAGAACTTTTAAAGGATCTTTCCCTCCTGGTGAAGCCAAGGAAGATTTTGTAATTATTAATGAAATTTCTAAAATCTTAGAAAAAGATTTGGGTTTAGATAGTTTAAAAAAATTAAGAGCAGAATTGCAAAAAGATTATCCTGCTATTTTGAATTATGATTTATTAACAGAAATAAATCTTGCAGATTTGGATATATCTTATCCAGGATCAATTGATCATAAATTTCAATTAGATGAAATTGATTATTATCAAACTAATATAATTGCAAAATCTTCACTAACTATGAATGAGTGTAAAGCTTCAAAGCAATCTTTTGAAAAAACAGGAACTGATCAATAATGTTAAACGAATATTTAAATATAATCTTTTTTGATGTTTTAAAAATTGTTGCACTTTTAGCGCCAGTTTTGATTGCTGTAGCTATGATTGTTTGGGTCGATAGAAGAGTTTGGGGATTTGTTCAGTTGAGAAAAGGACCTAACGTTGTTGGTCCTTTTGGTTTGTTACAAACTGCTGCAGATGCATTAAAATACATATTTAAAGAAATTATTATTCCAGCTGGTGCTAATAAAGTTATATTTATCATGGCACCTGTTGTTACTATGTCTTTAGCATTACTTGCTTGGGCAGTTATTCCATTTGGTGAAAATATTTATGTAACAAATATTAATGTTGGAATTTTATACCTTTTTGCTGTTTCATCTTTAGGTGTTTATGGAATTATCATGGCTGGATGGGCATCAAACTCTAAATATCCTTTTTTAGGAGCACTTCGTTCTGCAGCTCAAATGGTATCTTATGAAGTTTCAATAGGTTTTGTAATAGTGACTGTTTTATTGTGTGTTGGTTCACTTAATCTAGTTGATATCGTAGTTGCACAAAAAAAAGTTTGGTTTGCAATACCATTGTTCCCAATGTTTGTAGTTTTCTTTATCTCTGCATTGGCAGAAACTAATAGACCGCCTTTTGATTTACCTGAAGCTGAAGCTGAATTAGTTGCTGGTTATCAAACGGAATATTCTGGAATGATGTATGCTCTTTTTTGGTTAGGAGAGTATGCAAATATTTTATTAATGTGCGCAATGGGTTCAATTTTATTTTTAGGAGGTTGGTTACCACCTTTAGATATCTTCCCATTAAATGTAATACCTTCGCCTTTATGGTTAGTTTTTAAAATTTTAATTTTATTTTTTGTTTTTGCTTTGGTTAAAGCAATTGTGCCTAGATATAGATATGACCAATTAAT
This sequence comes from Candidatus Pelagibacteraceae bacterium, assembly GCA_038142265.1. GTDB lineage: Bacteria > Pseudomonadota > Alphaproteobacteria > Pelagibacterales > Pelagibacteraceae > HIMB114. Next base: position 16,063 of record JAYQJR010000007.1, read on the forward strand.
GAGACTTGGATGGAAAGTATTTTTACCATTGTCATTAGTTTGGGTTGTTATTGTCTCTGGATTTTTAGTTTATTTTGAAATGTTACCAAAGAATTAATATGAAATTTAATAGAATATTAAAAACTTTATTTCTAAGTGAATTTGTCAAAGGTCTTTATCTTGCAATTAAGTATATGTTTAAACCAAGCGCTACAGTTAACTATCCATTTGAAAAAGGACCATTAAGCCCAAGATTTAGAGGCGAACACGCTTTAAGAAGATATCCATCTGGTGAAGAGCGTTGCATAGCATGCAAGTTATGCGAAGCAGTTTGTCCTGCCCAAGCAATTACAATTGAATCTGAACCAAAAGATGATGGTTCAAGAAGAACAACCAGATATGATATCGATATGGTTAAGTGTATTTACTGTGGACTTTGCCAAGAAGCTTGTCCAGTTGATGCAATAGTACAAGGACCTAATTTTGAATTCACAACAGAAACTAGGGAAGAGCTTTATTACACAAAAGAAAAACTTTTAGAAAATGGTGATCGTTGGGAAAAGGAAATCGCAAACAATATAAAAATGGATAAGCAGTACAGATAATATGTTAGCACATTCAATAGTTTTTTATTTATTTTCATTTATAGTTGTTGCGTCATCGTTAGCTGTAATTTCATCACGTAATACAGTCCACGCAGTTTTTTTTCTTATTTTAGATTTTGTTAGCGTTTCTTGTTTGTTTATTATGATTGGAGCTGAGTTTTTGGGAATGCTAACTTTAATTGTTTATGTTGGAGCAGTTGCAGTATTATTTTTATTTGTTGTCATGATGTTAAATGTCAATTTTAAATCATTAAGAGGTGGTTTTTTAAAATATTTACCTTTTGGTTCTTTAATAGCTATTGTTCTTTTGATTGAACTTATGATGATGATTGGAGCTTGGAAGTATAAAGATAATTTTGTTCAAACTTCTAAAATATTAATTAATAAAAATTTATCTAATACAGAAGCTATCGGAAACGTTATTTACACTGATTATATCCAGTATTTTCAATTATCAGGCATGATACTTCTTGTAGCAATGATTGGTGCAATTTTATTAACTTTTAGAAGAAAAGATAATTTAAAAAGACAAGATATTACAAAACAAGTTTCAAGAGAAAGAAATGAAGGAGTTTCATTGGAAGATGTTCCAAGTTTTAAAGGAGTAAATTTAAATGATTGAAGTATCTTTGGGTCATTATTTAATTTTAGGTGCAATCGTTTTTGTAATTGGTGTTATAGGAATTTTTCTTAATAGGAAAAATGTTATCGTTTTATTGATGTCAGTTGAGCTAATGTTAATAGCAGTAAATATAAATTTAGTAGCTTTTTCAGTATATTTGCAAGATATCGTTGGACAGATTTTTACAATGTTTATTTTAACTGTTGCAGCAAGTGAAGCAGCAATTGGACTAGCTATTTTGGTCGTATTTTTTAGAAATAAAGGAAGTATTCATGTTGATGACATTAATACTTTAAAAGGATGATATGGCATATTTAATAGTTTTTTTGCCATTAATTGGTTTTTTAATCACAGGAATTTTTGGAAGAAAAATTGGTGACCTTGGCTCTCAAATTATTACAAGCTCTTTAGTTGGTATTTCTGCAGTTATTTCTGGATATTATCTTTTTTTATTTATTTCAGGCATTGACCCTTTAAATTTTAAAATTTTTAACTGGATATCGTCTGGAACGTTAAATTTAAATTGGTCAATTTATATAGATTCTTTAACAGCTGTTATGCTTGTAGTTGTTACATCAGTTTCAACCTTAGTTCATATTTATTCAATTGGTTACATGAGTCATGATCCAGATAAACCAAGATTCATGTCTTACCTATCTTTATTTACCTTTGCGATGTTAATGCTTGTAACTTCAGATAATTTTTTACAATTATTTTTTGGCTGGGAAGGTGTTGGTTTAGCTTCATATTTATTGATAGGCTTCTGGTTTAAAAAACCTTCTGCTAATGCTGCTGCAATTAAAGCATTCATCGTGAATAGAGTAGGTGACTTTGGTTTAGCAATAGGAATATTTCTAATTTTTAAATACTTAGGTACACTTAATTTTAATGAAGTTTTTTCTTCAACAAAAATTTTAGCTGATCAAAAAATACATTTATTAGGTTTTGAAGGATCTTTAATAACTTTTATTTGCGTATTTTTATTTATTGGAGCAATGGGAAAATCTGCTCAATTGTTTCTTCATACCTGGTACCAGATGCTATGGAAGGACCAACACCTGTTTCAGCTTTAATCCATGCGGCTACAATGGTTACAGCGGGTGTTTTTCTTGTAGTTAGATGTTCACCTTTATATGAATTTTCAAGCACAGCACAAAATTTAGTTGTAATCATAGGTTCAACAACAGCATTCTTTGCAGCTACAATTGGATTAGTTCAAAACGATATCAAAAGGGTAATTGCTTATTCAACTTGCAGTCAATTAGGTTACATGTTTTTTGCAGCAGGTGTTGGGGCCTATCATATTGCGATATTTCATTTGTTTACCCACGCTTTCTTTAAAGCATTATTATTTTTGTGTGCAGGTTCAGTAATTCATAGTCTCCACGAAGAACAAGATATTAGAAACATGGGAGGAATTTATAAAAAAATTCCTTACACTTATGTTTTTATGGTTATAGGAACTTTGGCTATCACAGGATTTCCTTTTTTGTCCGGGTTTTACTCTAAAGATGCAATTTTAGAATCTGCATTTTTTTCAAATAATGCTTATGCAATGTATGCAACTACTTTAGGTGTTGTTACAGCTTTACTTACTTCATTTTATTCATGGAGATTAATTTTTAAAACTTTTCATGGAACCTATAGAAATAAAAACTATAGTTTTGAAAAAGTTCATGAGTCACCGTTCGTTATTCTTGGGCCTTTAAGTATCTTAACTGTTGGCGCCTTATTTGCTGGTTATCTTTTTAAAGATATATTGATTGGACAACATTTTAATGAATTTTGGAAATCAGCAATATTTTTTAAAGACCAGTTTGAACTACACCATCCACCACTTTGGTTCTTGCTATTCACGCCTATAACAGGAATTTTGATAATTTTTTTGACCTATTATTTATATATTAAAAATGATGAAAAAATTTTAAATAACATTATTCATCAACACAAACCTTTATATAATTTTCTTTTAAACAAATGGTATTTTGATGAGTTATATGATTTTTTATTCGTAAAACCTTTTAAAAAAATTGGAAATTTCTTTTGGAATTATGGTGATATTAAAATTATTGATGGACTTGGTCCGAATGGATTTGCAAAAGTTATTAAATATTTTTCTGATAGAGCCGTAATCTTCCAATCTGGATATTTGTATCATTATGCTTTTGTTATTTTGATAGGGCTAACCGTATTATTAACTTATATGATTATTAACTAATGACTGAACTTCCAATATTATCATTAACGATAGCATTACCTTTAGTAGGAGTAATTTTTTTATTACTTGTTTCTGGAACAGAAGAAACAGTTAAAAAAACTTCTGGGGCAGTAGCATTGTTAACATCAATGGTTACTTTTTTAGCTTCGATTTATCTTTGGATGAACTTTAGTTACACTAGTGATGGTTTTCAATTTATTGAAGAAAAAAAATGGATTTTTGATTTTGTAAATTACAAAGTTGGAATAGATGGTATGTCTTTAGCTTTTATTCTATTAACAACTTTTATTACTCCAATATGTATTTTAGCTACAATTAATAGTGTCAAAGTTAGAGTTAAAGAATTTTTAATAGCATTGCTATTAATGGAAACTTTAATGCTAGGAGTGTTTTGTTCTTTAGATTTATTTATATTTTATTTGTTCTTTGAAGCAGGTTTAATTCCAATGTTTTTAATCATTGGAATTTGGGGTGGTGAAAGAAGAGTTTATTCCGCTTTTAAATTTTTCTTATACACGTTGTTTGGATCTATTTTTATGTTAGTTTCAATTATCTTTATTTATTTTGATGCTGGAACTTTAGATGTTTCTAAATTAGTTAATTTACAGATTAATAAAGATTATCAAAAATTTTTATGGCTAGGTTTTTTCGCATCTTTCGCAGTAAAAACACCAATGTGGCCAGTACATACTTGGTTACCAGATGCCCACGTTGAAGCTCCAACAGCCGGATCAGTAATTCTTGCTGCAATATTATTAAAAATGGCAGGTTATGGATTTATAAGATTTTCTTTAGGAATGTTTCCTGATGCTTCAATTTATTTTGCACCTTTGATTTTTGCATTAAGTATCATTGCAATAATTTACACATCTTTAGTAGCCTTAATTCAAAAGGATATGAAGAAATTAATTGCTTACTCTTCGGTAGCTCACATGGGTTTCGTAACAATTGGTATTTTTGTTTTTAATAAGCAAGGCATTGAAGGAAGTATTTTTCAAATGATAAGTCACGGAGTTATTTCAGCAGCTCTATTTTTATGTGTTGGAGTTGTTTATGACAGACTTCATACTCGAGAGATTGATAATTACGGAGGCGTTGTGAATGTTATGCCAAAATACGCAATAATGTTTATGATTTTTATTTTAGGTAGCTTGGGATTTCCTGGTACTAGCGGCTTTATTGGGGAAATCTTGGTTTTGATAGGTTCTTTTAAATATAATTATCTAGTCGCTTTTTTTGCTGCAACTGGAGTTGTTTTGTCGGCTTGTTACAGTTTGTGGCTTTATAGACGCGTTGTATTTGGAGAAATAAAAAGAAAAGATAAAAGGGTTATTGGATTTAAATAAAAATGAAATATTAATTCTAACTCCACTAATCATTATGACAATTTTACTTGGATTTTATCCTTCGATTGTTTTAGACATGATATCTACTAGTGTAAATGCAACTATCAATAATCTTCCATTAGATACACAAATAGGGACTTTGATTAAATAGTCATGATAGATTTTCAAAATATTTTTCCAGAAATTTTTCTAACACTATCAATTTTATTCTTGCTTGTTGCGGGAGTATTTTTAAAAAATAGTTTTGGATTTCGTGAAGAAATTAACAATTTTTGTTTTATTAGTTACCATTCCAATAGTTTATTTAAATAATACAGCTGAAATTTCAGTTTTAAAAAATAACTATACAATAGATTTGTTTTCAAACTTCTTTAAAATATTAATATTAATTTCAACTTCTTTTGCTGTTATAATTTCTGGACAATACATAAGTAATTTAAAAATTGATAAATTTGAGTATCTAATTCTTATCTTAACATCAGTGCTAGGCATGTTTGTTATGGTTAGTTCAAATAATTTAATTGGACTTTATCTAGGTATCGAGCTTCAATCACTTTCTTTGTATGTTTTAGCTTCTCTCAATAAAGATTCAGTGAAATCTACTGAAGCAGGAGTAAAATATTTTGTTTTAGGCGCACTTTCATCAGGTTTATTATTGTACGGCTGTTCTTTAATTTACGGTTTTACTGGTTCAACTAATTATCTAATTATAAGTGATAACTTTGATTCAAATAATTTAGCATTATTGTTTGGTTTGGTTTTTGTTCTAATAGGATTAGCATTCAAGGTTTCCGCTGTACCCTTTCATATGTGGACCCCTGATGTCTATGAGGGGTCTCCAACTTCTATAACCGCCTTTTTTGCATTAGCAACAAAAGTAGCTGGAATAGGAGCTCTAATTAAAATTTTATTTGTAGCATTTGGAAAAATTTATATTGAATGGAAGTCGATTTTAATTTTCATTTCCGTAGCTTCTATGATTTTGGGATCGGTAGCTGCAATTGGTCAGACAAATATTAAACGACTTATGGCTTACAGTAGTATAGGTCATATTGGATATGCGTTAGCAGGTTTGATATCCGGAACACAAAAAGGAATTTCATCTACGATTTTATATATAACAATATATGTTCTAATGAATGTTGCGGCTTTTGCTTGCATACTGGTTTTTAAAAGAGGTAAAGTCTATTTCGAAGACATAAGAGATCTTGGAGGATTATCTAAAAACCATCCAATCATTGCATTATGTTTTTGTATTACTTTGTTTTCTTTAGCAGGCATTCCACCTCTAGCTGGTTTTTTTGCAAAATTTTATGTCTTTAAATCAATCATTGAATCTCAAATGTATATACTGGCTATAATAGGTCTGTTAACTTCAGTTATTTCAGCATTTTATTATCTTAGAATTATTAAAATTATGTATTTTGATGAAACGAAAGAGAAATTTGATCAAATTTCAGGTTTTGGAATGAAATCTTCTTTAGCTATATCTTCATTTGTAACTCTTTTTTATTTTACATATCCTTCAGAATTATTAAATTTTACAGAGTTAGCTGCAAAAATATTTAATTAATGAATGCTAGTATTATTTGGGTAGATAAGTTGGACAGTACCAACAATTTTGCTCAAGAAATTATTAAAAAAAAACTATCTTATTTTGGAATTGTTATTTCAGACTTTCAAAGCAAAGGAAAAGGCAAGTATGGAAAAAAATGGATATCAAAAAAAGGAAATTTTTTTGGATCAATTTTTTTAAGAATTAAAAATTATAAAAAAATTGAGGAGCTTCAATATAAAGCTTTAAATATTTTACTTAAATTTTTTGTAAAAAAAGGAATAAATAAAAATTTGGTTTCTATCAAGGAACCCAATGATATTTTGATTAATGGAAATAAAGTTTGTTGTATTTTAGTTGAAAGTTGTAGTTTTGAAAAAAAAATCTTTGGCATTGTTGGCATAGGAATTAATTTATCTTCAAGTCCAAATGTAGCAGAATATAATACTACTTTTTTGAATAAATATTTAAAAAAGAAAATGACAATAAATGAGATTTTAATTTTTTTAAAAAAGACAATAAAGGAATTTAAAAAATGATTTTAGTTTCTGATATTGGAAATACTACAATTAAATTTGCTGTTTACACTGTTAAAAGTAAAAGTTTAATTAGAGTCACTACCATCGATACTTATTCCAAAAAATTGAATTTAGTACTTAAATCTTTTTTAAATAAATTTCCAATAAAAGGTTGTTTATGCAGCTCAGTTGTCCCATCTACATACAAAACTTTAAAAAATTTTTTGAAAAAAAATAAAATTATTTGCTATGAGATTAAAGATAAACAAATTAAAAAAAATATTAATATAAAAATTAAAAATAAAAAATCTTTAGGTTCTGATAGAATTGTAAATTCTATTTCATCTTTAAATTTATATAAAACAAATACTATTGTTATCGATTTTGGAACTGCAACCACCTTTGATGTTGCTGAAAAACCTAATTTGTATGTTGGTGGTATTATTTCTCCTGGAATAAAAATGTCATTAGAAAGTCTTCACAGTTTTACAGCTAAGTTGCCATTGATTAAATTAAAGGCTACTAAAAAAATTATTGGTAATGATACTAAATCAGCGATTAATTCAGGTGTTTATTCTGGTTATATATCATTAATTAGTGGAACTTTATCCAAGATAATTAGAGAAAGAAAAAAAAAATACAAAATTATTTTAACAGGCGGTTATGCAAAAATGTTTTCAAAAAATATCGGTTTTAAAAATATTGTGAATGAAAATATTACACTAAATGGTTTAAAAATTATTTTGCATAATAATTTTAAAAAATTTAAATTATAATTATGGATGATTCAGAAATAGTTTTTTGTCCCTTGGGGGGTAGTGGCGAAATTGGAGCCAATATGAATCTATATGGATTTGGGAAACTTAAAAATAGGAAATGGTTAGTTGTAGATTGTGGTGTTACTTTTGCTGAAGATAGTATTCCAGGTGTAGATTTAATCGTTCCAGATCCTGATTTTATTTATCAATATAAAAAAAATTGTCTTGGAATTATTATTACGCATGGGCATGAGGATCATATAGGTGCACTAGTTCATATATGGCCAGGTTTGAAAATAAATATTTATGCAACTCCTTTTACCGCTTTATTAATTAAAGAAAAATTTAGAGAAAAAAAAATCAATATTGAAGATTATTTAAAAATTATTCCTTTAAATGGAATTATTGATTTGGACATTTTAAAAATAAATTATGTATCATTGACCCATTCAATTCTTGAGCCAAACGCTCTTCTTATTGAATTCAACAATAAAAATATATTCCATACTGGGGACTGGAAGTGTGATTTAGACCCTATGCTAGGATCAAAGATTAATGAAAAGAAGCTTCGTGAAATTGGAGATAAAAAAATTTTAGCAATGATTTGTGACTCAACAAATATATTTACCGAGGGAAGATCTGGTTCTGAAAGAGATGTTAGAGATAGTATGTTAAATATTTTCGAGCAACAAAAGAATAGAATTTTAGTAACTATTTTTGCATCAAATGCTGCAAGAATGCAAACAGCATTTTATTGCGCAAAAAAAACTAATAGAATTATTTCTTTAGTTGGTAGGTCTATGCATAGAATTTATAATACTGCGAAAGCTTGCGGTTATTTTGATGATCTTCAACCCCCTTTAGATCCAAGAGATGCTAGAAAAATTCCAAGAGACAAAATAGTTTATTTGTGTACTGGAAGTCAGGGTGAACCAAGGGGTGCAATGAGTAGAATTGCAAATGATGATCATCCAGACGTTGATATTGTTTCAGGTGATACAGTTATTTTTTCTTCTAGAATAATACCTGGAAATGAAAAAAAACTTTTTAAAATTCATAATCAGTTAGTTAGAAGAGGTATTAATGTAGTTTCAGAAGAGAATGCCTTTATTCATGTATCAGGACACCCTGGAAGAGAAGAAATGTCAGATATGTATGACTGGATTAGACCAGAAATATCTGTTCCGGTACATGGTGAGCACAGGCATCTTAAAGAACATTATGAATTTGCTAAATCTAAACAAGTTAAAAACCCAACCGTAATTGAAAATGGTGATGTATTAAGTTTATTCCCTCGAAAGCCAGAGATTATTGATAAAGTTAATTCAGGAAAATTATTAGTAGATGGCAATAAATTAATTGATGAAGAGTCTATATTTTTGAAAGAAAGAAAAAATATATCTCATAATGGTTTTTTAGATGTTAGTCTTTTAATTTCAAAAAAAGGTGTTTTAGATAGATCGCCAATTGTTAATTTAAAAGGGTTACCATTTGTTGATAATGAACTTAATGAGATTAGATATGAAATTGAAGATAGAATATTTGATATTTGTAAAAGTTTTTCTTTAAATAATAAAAAACAAGAAGTTAATTTAATTGATAATTTAAAAAATTCGCTAAGGAAAATTATTTATAATAGAATTTCAAAAAGACCATATACAAACATTAATCTTATAAGGCTTTAATGTCATTTACAGGTTCTATTGTAGTTTTTATAATTCTTTGGTGGTTAATTTTTTTTACAATACTTCCTATTAACATCAAATCACAATTAGAAAATAGCAAAGTAATTAAAGGTACTGATCCAGGGGCGCCTAATAATCCACAAATAGTAAAAAAAATTATTATTACGACTTTTGTTGTATCGATATTGTTTGTGATCATTTACCTTTTGGCTTATTTAGATATATTAAATCTAAGAGATTTATTGTCATAATGAAACTATCTGAATATTTTTTACCAATTTTAAAAGAGAATCCATCTGAGGCTAAAATAAAATCTCATCAATTGATGTTAAGAGCTGGAATGATAAGACAGTCTGCGTCTGGAATTTATTCATGGTTACCGCTTGGTTTTAAGATTTTAAAAAAAATAGAACAAGTTGTAAGAGAAGAACAGAATAGAGCAGGTGCAATAGAACTATTAATGCCAACGATACAATCTGCAGAAATATGGAAAGAAAGCGGAAGGTATGACGGGTATGGGAAAGAGATGTTAAGAATTAAGGACAGACATGACAGAGATTTATTATACGGACCAACAAACGAAGAATTAATAACTGAAATTTTTAGAGATAATGTTAAATCATATAAGTCTCTACCAATGATTTTGTATCATATTCAGTGGAAATTTCGCGATGAGATAAGACCAAGGTTTGGAGTGATGAGGTGTAGAGAGTTTTTAATGAAAGACTCGTACTCATTTGATTTAACAGAAGACGAAGCAAGATTATCTTATAAAAAAATGTTTCTTTCATATTTAAAAATTTTTGAAAAATTAGAATTGAAAGCTATTCCCATGATCGCAGACACAGGTCCAATTGGTGGAGATTTATCTCATGAATTTATTATATTAGCAGAAACTGGAGAAAGTAATGTTTATACCGACAAGGATATTTTAAAAATTTCGACTAGCAATCATGATTATTCTAAAAAAAGTTTGGATGAAATCACTGAAAAATTTAAAAAATATTACTCTGCTACTGATGAAAAATTTAATAAACAAGATTTTGAAAATAAAGTTGAACAAAAAAATCGTCTTTCTACAAAAGGAATTGAAGTTGGTCATATTTTTTATTTTGGTGAAAAATATTCAAAACCTATGAATGCTGTTGTGAATAATAAGGAAGGAAAAAATACATTTTTACATATGGGTTCATATGGTATTGGAGTATCAAGATTACCAGCCACAATTATTGAAGCAAAATTCAATGATAAATTTATGAAATGGCCTTTAAGTGTCACACCGTTTCATGTAGCAATTTTGAGTTTTGGAAAAACTGGTGATGAAACAGATATTAAATCTCAAAATATATATAACTTTTTAAAAAGTCATAATATTGATGCAATTTTAGATGATACTAATGAAAGCCCAGCTAGCAAATTTAAAAATTTTGATTTAATTGGAATACCTTATCAAATTGTTGTTGGTTCTAAATTAGGCAAAGATGATTTTGAGTTTAAAGAGATAGATGGTGATAAAGAAATTTTAAAAAAAGAAGATATTTTAAAAAAGTTAAAAAATATTTACAAAATTGATTAATTCAGCAGAAATATTAATTATCAAGAGATATTTAAAACCTAAAAGCAAAGATGGAGTTTTAAAGATAATTTCTCTTTTTTCACTTGTTGGAATTGGACTTGGTGTTGCAACACTTATTATAGTGATGTCGGTTATGAACGGTTTTAGATCAGATCTAATCGATAAATTAGTTTCTTTTCAACCACATGTTTCTCTTGAAAATATTGTTAATTACTCAGATGTTAAAAAAAATATATTAACTATTTCAAATAATTCAAAAATTAAAATTAAAGATATTAACTTAGTTAATAATTCTAAAGCTTTATTAATTTCTAAAAAAAAAAATAAGGGAATAGTTGTTAAAGGTTATAACTTTAAAGATGATAATAAAAATAATTTCTTAAAAAAAAATATTATCAAAGGTTCTTTTGAAAACTCTAAAGGTATTGGAATAGGAAATGAATTAGCAAGCGAGCTTGGTGTTAATATTAATGACAATATTACACTTTTTTCTAGTACTTCCGAAACAACCCCTTTTGGTTTATTTCCCAAACAATTTGTTTTTAAAATTAATTATATTTTCAATACTGGCCTTTATGATTATGACTCTTCTTTTGTAATAATGGATATTAATCAAATATCTAATTTGTCAGGCTAACAATAATGAAATAGAAATTCGTCTTGCAAATCCAGAACAATCGTTAGATTTAATAAAAAATTTAAAAAAAAAATATCCAGATTTATTAATTTATTCTTGGATAGATAGTAATAAAACTTTTTATGATGCTCTAAAAGTTGAGCGAAATGTTATGTTTATTATTCTTACACTTATTATTATTGTTGGTGCATTTAATATCATTTCTGGCTTAACTATCTTAGTTAAAAACAAAACAAAAGAAATTGGTATTTTAAAATCTATTGGTTTTAGTACAAAATCTATACAAAAAATATTTTTTCTTACAGGTTCTTGGATAGGAATTTTAGGTACTGTTTTTGGAGTTATATTTGGAATTTTGTTTTCATTATACATAGAAAATATTCGTATTTTTTTAAGTAATGTTTTAAATATAGAAATTTTTCCAGCGGAGGTTTATTTTTTAAGTAAAATGCCTTCGCATTTAGACTTTTCAACGATTGGGATAATTTCTTTTTTTTCAATATTAATAACCTTTATTGTCTCTATTATTCCAGCAACAAAAGCAGCAAAATTAGATCCAATTATAAGTTTAAAAAATGAATAACTTTTTAGAGATCAAATCTTTATCAAAATCTTTTTTAGATCATGAAGAAAAAATTAATGTTTTGAATGATATAAATTTAGATTTAAAATCTAATTTTTTAATTGCTTTAACCGGACCATCAGGTTCTGGGAAATCTACTTTGATACACTTGCTATCTTTGCTTGACTCACCAGATTCTGGAAGTTTATTTATAGATGGTTCTGAAGATTTATTCAAAATGAATGACAGTGCAAAAACTTTCTATAGAAAAGAAAATATATCAATGGTGTTTCAAAATTTTAATTTAATAAATGATCTTACAGCAATTGAAAATGTTATGTTACCATCTTTGTATTTAAATAATAATAAAATAGAATCTTATGAAAATGCTAAAAATTTACTAGATACAGTTGGTTTATCGAATAGACAAAATCATTTACCAAAAGAACTATCAGGTGGAGAACAGCAAAGAGTGGCTTTAGCTAGATCATTAATTAATAAACCAAAAATTATATTAGCAGATGAACCAACAGGTAGCTTAGATAAAAAAAATGCTGATATGATTTGCGATTACCTTTTATCTTTTAAAAATAAAAATAATTTAATTATTTTTGCAACTCACAATAGATCTCTTGTTAATAAGTGTGATTTAGAATTAACAATTTCTGATGGAACTGTTAAATCTGCTTGATGCAGAAAGAATTTGTTAATTTAAAAGTTCATTCACAATTTTCAATATGTGAAGGTGCAGTTAAAATACAAAATTTAGCTTCATATTGTTCGGAAAATTCAATTAGTGCAGTCGGGATATCTGACACAAGTAATATGTCGGGATCTTTAGAGTTTGCACATGAGCTTATAAAAAATGGAACTCAGCCGATTATAGGTACCCAGGTATATTTTAAGCAAAAAATAACAGGTGATTTTTTTTATGGAAAAATTTCATTTATCGCAAAAAATGAAAAAGGTTATAAAAATTTATTAAAAATTTCATCCAAATCTTATTTAGATTTAGAAGAAAATGATGATTTACCAAGTTTGTTACTTCAGGATTTAAAAGATTATTCTAGTGATTTAATTATTTTGATTGGTGGATCTAACAGTTTCTTTTCAAATCTATTAATTAAAAATCATGATGAATTTTGCAAAAACGAAATAGAAAAATTAAAAAATTTATTTTTAAACAATATTTATATTGAAATTCAAAGACACGGTGAAAATCATGAAAAATTATTGGAAAAAAAAATTAATTAAAATAAGTTCAGATTTAGATATTCCTTTAATTGCAACAAATGAAGTTTTTTATTTAGATAAGGATTTGTACAATGCTCATGATGCATATTTATGTGTAGGTGAAAAAACATATGTAAATGATAAGAATAGACTAAAATATTCAAATGAGCACTACTTTAAATCAACAAAAGAAATGCAAGTTCTTTTTTCAGACTTACCAGATGCTTTAGAGAATAATTACAATATTAAATACAAAATTTCTTTTTTTCCTAAAAAATCAAAACCTTTATTACCTTCTTTTTCAGAAAAAAATGAAAATATTGATGATATTTTAAAAAAAAAATCACTTCAAGGTTTGGAGTATCGATTAAAGAATTTTGTATTAAAAAATTTAAATAACAATGAAGAAAAATTAAAAAAAATTGAATTGTACAAACAAAGATTAGATTATGAAGTTTCTGTAATTTCTAAAATGAAATTTTCTGGTTATTTTATGATTGTTTCTGATTATATTAATTGGGCTAAATCAAATAATATACCAGTAGGACCAGGTCGAGGGTCAGGCGCAGGTTCTCTAGTTGCGTGGTGTTTGTCAATTACAGATCTAGACCCAATCCGTTTTGGGTTAATTTTTGAAAGATTTTTAAATCCAGATAGAATTTCAATGCCTGATTTTGATATTGATTTTTGTCAGGAGGGAAGAGATGAAGTTATTAAATATGTAAAAGATAAATATCCAAATAAAGTAGCTCAGATTATTACTTTTGGAAAATTGCAAGCCAGAATGGCTTTGAGAGACTTGGGCAGGGTATTGGGTTTGCCTTACGGTCGTGTCGACCAACTCTGCAAAATGATACCTTTTGATCCATCAAGACCATTAACTTTATCAGAGTCAATTGCCATTGAGCCTAGACTTCAAGAAGCAGAAAAAAATGATCCAGTGATAAAAAAACTACTTAACTATTCCTTAAAAATGGAAGGTCTTTATAGAAACATTGCTACTCATGCAGCTGGAGTAGTTATTGGTGATAGGAATTTAGATGAAATTGTACCTTTGTACAAAGATTTATCATCTACTCTCCCAATACCCGTTACACAATTTGATATGAAGTCATCAGAAGATGCAGGTTTAGTTAAATTTGATTTTTTAGGTTTAAAAACTTTAACAGTTATAAAAAAAACTATCGAGTTCATTAAAAAAGAACAAAATGAATTTGATATATCTAAAATTCCTTTAGACGATAATAAGACATTTGAACTGCTTGGTTCTGGTGAAACTATGGGAATATTTCAGCTAGAAAGTTCAGGAATGAGAGAGGTATTAAAGCAATTAAAGCCAAATAAGTTTGAAGATATTATTGCATTGGTTGCTCTTTATAGACCAGGCCCAATGCAAAATATTCCAACATATATTAATAGAAAACATGGCAAAGAAGAGTCTGATTATCTTCATAGTAAATTGGAAGATATTTTAAAAGAAACATACGGTGTCATTATTTATCAAGAACAGGTAATGCAAATTGCTCAAGCTCTTTCAGGTTTTTCAGCAGGAAAAGCAGATATTTTAAGAAAAGCTATGGGAAAAAAGAAATCTGCTGAAATGGAAAAACAAAAAAAAGATTTCATCAATGGTGCTATTGAAAACGGTATTTCAAAAGATCAGGCCCAATACATCTTTCAACTTGTAGAAAAATTTGCACAATACGGTTTTAACAAAAGTCATGCTGCAGCTTATGCTTTGATTGCTTATCAAACTGCTTATTTAAAAACTCATTATCCAATATACTTTTTCTGCGCTTCAATGAATACAGAATTGTCCAATACAGATAAATTAAATTTATTTTATGAAGAATTAAAGAGACTTAAGATTGATATTCAGCCTCCAAATATAAATTTTTCATTCGCAGAGTTTTTGCCGAGAAATAATACAATTTATTATGCATTATCAGCTATTAAAGCCGTTGGATATGATGCAATATCAAATGTAGTTAATGAGAGAGAAGCAAATGGAAAATTTAAAAATATTCCAGATTTTCTTTCAAGAGTTGATAGTAAATATTTAAATAAATTACAGCTTGAAGGTTTAATTAAATCTGGAAGTTTTGATCCTTTAGATAATAATAGAAAAAAACTATTTGATAATGTCCCAGAGTTTTTAAAAAAATCAAAATCTTCTGATGAAAGTACTGAAAATCAAAGCAACCTTTTTGAAAAGTCAAAAAATGAAGATAATAATATTATAAACTTCAAATCTAATAGTTTAGATTGGAATGACCAAGAAAAAATTAAAAAGGAATTTGAGTCGATAGGTTTTTTTGTGGGTAAACATCCTTTGAAAAATTATTTAAGTATATTAGATTCTTATAAAATCATCACATATCAAAATTTTTACAAAGATATCTCAAATAAGGAAGCAATGTTAGCTGGTACAGTTTTGTCAATTCAAGAAAAAAAAACAGCAAAAGGAAATCCTTATGCTATTGTTAAATTTATTGATCTTGAGTCTATGTATGAGATGTTTGTATTTTCAGAAAACTTGGTAAAAAATAGAGAATATTTAAAAGTGGGTAATTCTTTTTTAGTCAAAGCTAAGAAAGAAAAAAATAAAGATGATATTGAAAGAATAAATTTAGATAATTTATTTTTTATAAATAACTTAAGTATAAATAAAATTGATGAGGTAAAATTTTTATTGAAAGACTTTAATCTTCTAAAAGATTTTAGAAACAAATTTACTGAAGATGGCAATACTTCTGTTTCTGTTGAAATTTTAGAAAAAGAAAATGTCTATAAATTTAATATTAAGTCAAAAAAGGGAATATCTTCGGAAGATATAGATTTCCTTAAAAACAACGATATAGCCTTTAAAATTTAATAAATTATAACTTGAAAACACCTCTTATATTTGTATAAGACTTCAAAAAACGCACGAAGAATAAGGCTTTATGCCCCCGGTCTACAAAAAGTAGCAGAATTTCTTCGGAGGATTAACCGGAAGGAAAAAAAATGAGTATACCAAACGTGACGGTCAAAGATTTACTTGAGGCCGGTGTTCATTTAGGACACAAAACATTCAGATGGAACCCAAAAATGAAGCAATATATTTTTGGAGAAAAAAATTCCATTCATATAATTGATTTATCAAAAACAATTGAGTTGTTAAAATCAGCTTTGATGGAAGTTCATAATTGTATTTCATCAGGAGGAAAAATCTTATTAGTCTCAACAAAGAAACAAGCTTCAGAGTTAGTAGCTTCTGTAGCCAAAGAAACAGATAATTTTTATGTAAATTATAGATGGCTAGGCGGAATGTTAACTAATTGGAATACAATTAGCAATTCTATTAAGAGATTAAAAAACTTAACAAAAGATATTGAAAAAGAAGATAGTGGTTTTACAAAAAAAGAACTCATTAAAATGAGAAATGAAAAAGAGAAATTAGAAAAATCTCTAGGTGGAATTGCTGAGATGAAAAAATTACCAAATTTAATTTTCATTATAGATACAAATATTGAGTCTTTAGCAGTATTAGAAGCTAAAAAACTAAATATTCCAATAATTGCTATTCTTGATAGCAACTCAGATCCTGATCATATCACTTTTCCAATTCCAGGAAATGATGATGCAAGAAGATCAATTGCTCTTTACTGTGATTTAATCAAAAAAACAATTTTAGAAGCAAAAAGTAAATTTAAAAATCAAGATAAATCTGAAACAGATGAAGAAAATGATTTAGGAAAAGAAATTAAAAAAGAAAAAACTAAATCCAAAAAAAGTAAATAGCAATGTCAATTTTAGAAAAAGTTAAAGAGTTAAGAGAGATTACCGGAGCTGGAATGCAGGATTGCAAAAGTGCTCTTAAAGAAAATAATGATGATATTGAGAAATCTATAGAGTATTTAAGAAAGAAAGGAATTCTCAAAGCAGCAAAAAAAAGCTCCAGAGATGCCGCTGAAGGATTAATAATAGTTGGAAATGATAACGACCATTCATCTTTAACTGAAATTAATTCTGAGACTGATTTTGTTGCAAAAAATGAAGAATTTATTTCTTTTTGTAAAAAAATTTCTAAAATTAGTACAAAAGTTAATTCTTTAGAAGAACTCAAATCTTCTTCGCTCGAATCACTAACAGTTGAAGAAAACTTAGTCAATTTGGTAGCAAAAATTGGAGAAAATATAAAAATTAGAAGATTTAAGAAAATAAAAAAAGACGATTGTAAAATTCAAGATTATATTCACAACAAAGTGAGCGATGAATGTGGAAAGATAGCAGTTTTATTAAAGTACAAATCTTCTTCAAATCAATCAGATAATTTAGCTAAAAATATATGTATGCATATTGCAGCTTTATCTCCAATGTCTTTAGATCGAAATACTTTAGATAAAACATTTGTAGAAAATGAAAAAAAAATAATTGAAGATCAGACTGAAAAAAATAAAAAACCTGAAATTTTAGAAAAAATAATTAGTGGAAAGTTAAATAAAATTATTTCTGACAATGTTTTATTAGATCAAAAATTTGTTATTGATCCCGACAAAACTGTAAATGAATCTATACAAGATTTTAATAAAAAAAATAATGATAATTTTTGAAATTGAAGAGTTTGTTAGGTTTAAAGTTGGTGATGGTGTAGAAGTTAAAAAAAGTGATTTTAGTGATGAGGTAAAAAATTTAATACAGTAAATTTTTATGTCAATTAGTCCATTGTTAAAAGATTTTGATAAAAAAATGAATGATTCAATATCTTCATTATCGAAAGATCTATCCACAATTAGAACTGGAAGAGCACATTCTTCAATGTTAGATTTAATTAAAGTGGAAGTTTATGGTCAGTTTTTACCTATAAATCAAGTTGGAACAGTATCAGCTTTAGATGCTCAAACTATATCAGTTAATGTATGGGATCAAATAATGTTAAATTTGTAGAAAAAGCAATAAGAGAGAGTGATTTAAATCTTAATCCAATTATTGAAGGTCAATTATTAAGAATACCTGTTCCAAAATTATCTGAAGAAAGAAGAAAAGAATTAATAAAAATAGTTAGTCAACAATCAGAAAAAATTAAAGTTTCAATTAGAAATATTAGAAGAGATGGAATGGATTTTTTAAAAAATGAAGAAAAAGAAAAAAAAATTAGTGAAGATGAAAATAAAAAACTTTCAAATGAGCTTCAAAAGCTTACAGATAATTTTACTAACAAAGTTGACGAGAAAATAAAAGAAAAAGAAAAAGAAATTTCAAAAGTATGAATTTACCAAATCATATTGCTATTATCATGGATGGCAATGGTAGATGGGGTAAAAAAAAATATAATAATAGATTAATTGGTCATAAATATGGTATAGAAAATATAAAAAGTATTTTAAAATTTTGTTTAAAAAAAAAAATATTAAATTTAACAATTTATGCTTTTTCAAAAGATAATTTAAAAAGATCAAAAAAAGAAGTTGTAAATTTATTTAATTTATTTGAAAAATATTTTTTAAAAAATGAAAAATTTTTTAATGAAAAAAAAAATATCAATTAAAATTATTGGTGAAAAAAAAATCTACCAAAAAATATAATTAAATTTAATAAAAAAAAAAAATAAATTTAAAAAAAATAAAAAACCTAAAATTAATTTAAATATTGCTTTTAATTATAGTTCAAAACTTGAAATAATTAATACTTTAAAAAAATTTTATTAAATTAAAAAAAAAAAAAATAAATATTAAAAATATTCAAAATAATTTATATACAGCAAGATCAAAAGATCCTGAAATTTTAATTAGAACTGGTGGAAAAAATAGATTAAGTGATTTTTTATTATGGCAAATATTTATTCAGAAATTTTTTTTATAAAAAAATTATGGCCAGATTTTAAACATAGTGATTTAAATAATATTATTAAAAAATTTAAAAAATTAAAAGAAATTTTGGATCATGAAAAATTTTTATTTAAGAATATTAATTTCATTAATTTTAGCTCCAATAATTATGTTTTTAATTTTTAAAGGAGGAATTTTTTTTAATTTTTTATTAATTTTTATTTTTATTTTAGGTTTTTATGAAATTTTTATTTTAAAAAAAAAAAATAAAAATTAATATTATTTATTTTTTTTAATTTTTTTTTTTATTTTTTATTTACAAATAAGAAACTTAAATAATGGTTTTGATTTTATAATTTTTTGTTTATTTTTAACTTGGCTTATCTGACTCTGGAGGTTACGCGTTTGGAAAAATAATTGGAGGAAAAAAAATTAATATTATAAGTCCAAATAAAACCTTTGCAGGATTTGCTGGCTCATTGTTGTTGCCACAAATATTAATATTTTATTTATTAAATAAAAAATTTTTTTAGATAACAATATTTTATTACAATTTTTTTTTATATTTATTCTTTCAATTGGCTGCTATTTCTGGAGATTCTTTTTTTTCTTATTTTAAAAGAGTTATGAAAATTAAAGATTATTCAAAATTAATACCTGGTCATGGAGGATTATTTGATAGAATTGATAGTTTAATTTTTGTTATATTATTTTTTTTATTTTTTATAAATTTATGAAAACTTTAGCAATTATAGGTTCAACAGGTTCAATTGGAAAATCTCTATTAATGTTTTTAAAAAAAAAAAAAAAAAATTTAAACTTTTTTATTTATCTTGTGATAAAAAAATTATAATTTATTAAAAAAACAAATAAAAAATTTTAAACCAAGATATTTTTATATTAATAATTCAAAATATCATAAAAAATTTAAAAAAAATAAAAAAAAGTTTTAAAACAATTGATTTTTTTATAAAAAAAAAAAATTAAAATTGATTATGTTATTTCTGCAGTTTCTGGATATGAGTCAATTTATTTAAATTTTAAATTATTAAAAATTTCAAAAAATTTATTAATAGCAAATAAAGAAACAATAATTTGTGGTGGAAAAATTTTTATTAAAAATGCAGCAAAAAAAATCGTTGCAATATTGTTCCTATAGACTCAGAGCATTTTTGCATAAATTATTTTTTAAATAAATTTAAATTTAATTTTTCAGAAAAAAAAAAATTATTTTAATGGCTTCTGGAGGTCCATTTTTAAATAAAAAAAATTATATAATGAAAAAATTATCAAATGTTTTAAAACACCCTAATTGGAAAATGGAAAAAAAAATTACTGTAGATTCTTCTACTATGGCAAATAAAGTTCTTGAAATATTTGAAGCTAAAATTTTATTTAATATTCCAAATCGATAAAATAGATATAAAAATTGAATCAAAATCTTTAGTTCATTCAATAATAAATTTAAAAAATAATATAAATTTTTTAATTTCTCATAATCCAAAAATGGAAATTCCAATTTCAAATTCTTTAAATTGTAATAATAAATTTTTTTAAATTGAAAAAAAAACTTTTCAATATAGAAAGCGTAAATTTAAAAAAATTTCCATTAGTAAAATTAGGGTTTTACTATTTTAAAATATGGACATGCTGGAATGATTATATTTACAGTCTTAAATGAAAGATTAGTTAATTTATTCTTAAAAAAAAAAATTCCATATGGGATATATAGATAAAAAATTGCTTAAAATATTAAAAAAAATACAATTGTTAAAATATCAAATAAATGTATAAAAAATATTTTAGATATTCAAAAAATAATTAATTTTGCTAAAAAAACTTTAATATATGATCAAAAAAATATTTGTTAAATTTTTTATTTTTTAATTTTTTTTTACTAATTTTTGTTTTAGCTGAAATTATTGAGTCAGTTTAATATAAAAGGAAATAAAAAAAGTTTCTGAAGAAACAATTAAAAGTTTTATTAATTTAAAAAAAAAAAAAAATTATGAATTAAAAGATCTTAAACAAGATACAAAAAAAATTTATGAAAGTAATTTTTTTAAAAATATAAAAATTAATCTTAATAACAATATACTTACCATCAATGTTGTTGAAAATCCTTTAATACAATTTTTTTATATTGAGGGTGATATTAAACAAAGAAAGAGAAAAATTTTATTTATAAAAATATTAAACTTTCACAAAATAAAATTTTTTCTGAAAATTATTTAAAACATGATTTAGAATTAATTAGAAAAGTTTTTCATTCTGGTGGTTATTTGGATATTAGTTAATCCAATTATTTCCGAACTAGAAAATAAAAATATTAATTTAATAATTAAAATTGATAGAAAAAATAAATATAAGGTTAAAAATATTTTTTTATTGGAAATAAAAAAATTTTAAATCTTCTGATTTACTTGATGTGGTTGAAAGTAGTCGAGTATGGATGGTGGAAATTTTATCATCTTCAAGTTCTAATCTTAATGAGCAAAGAGTTAATTATGATAAAAAATTAATTAAAAATTATTATATGAATGAAGGTTATTATGATGCATTAGTTACATCTTCAGAAATTAATATTAATAAAAATTTTTCGCTGATATTATTTTTTCAATTAATGAAGGTGAAAAATATAATTTTGGAAAAATAAATATTATTGATAATACAATAATTTAAATAAATTTAAAAATTTTTTGAGATAGAAAAAATTATTATCAAGTGAGATTAAAAAAAAATTATTCTTTAAAAAAAATTAAGAATTTAAGAAAAATATATTTATGATTTTTTAGTTCAAAAAAAAGATTGATTTTGTAGATTTTGATATTATTGAAAAAAGATTTAATAATCAAACTAATTGATATATTCTTTTAGTTTTTATAATGAACCTAAAACTTTTGTTAATTTAATAGATATAGTTGGTAATTCTATTACTGAAGAAAAAGTTATTAGAAATAATTTAGAGTTTTCAGCTGGTGATAGTTTTACAAAATATAAAATTAGAAAAATCAAAAGATAATTTAAAAAGTTCTGGAATTTTTAAAAGTGTTGAATATAAAGCTGAACAAATAATCTAAAGATCTTGTTGATATAAAAATTATTTTGAAGAACAGCCCACAGGTTCAATTTTTGCTGGAGTTGGTGTTGGTTCAAGTGAAAGCGCAATATCAGGGGATGTAAGAAAAAAAATCTTTTTGGAAAAGGTATAGAGTGTCCTCTCAGATGTTTCAGTTGGAACGGAAAAAATTCAAGGAAAAATTGGTTTTACAATTCCAGATTTTAACAATTCAGGAAATTCTTTTAAAAATGATATTTTTGCTATTTCATCAGATTATGATAATGCTGGTTATGAAAGTACTTTGATTGGAAATAATTCATCTATAACTTATGATGTTTATGAAGATATTGGATTTTGCAGGTTGGTTTAGGTTTGATAGGGATGAAATTTCAGTTTCTTCTTCAGCTTCAAGTTTATATCAATCTAGAAAGGTCAATATATTACTTTTAAAGGTTTTTATAAAATTGAAAAAGATAAAAGAAATAGAAAATTTAGAACTACTGAGTGGTTATAGAACAGGTTTTGGTCAAACACTTGCTATGCCAGGAAGTGATATAGAATATATTAAAAAATAATTTTTATGGTAATTTCTTTTATCCATTTTCTGAAAATTATATATTTAATTTAAGGTGGGTTTATCATCAATAAATTCTATAGATAATAATGATGTAAAACTTAGTGATAGATTATTTTTATCAAATAAGACAATTAAGAGGTTTTGAAACCAGAGGAGTTGGACCAGTTGATGGAAAAGATCATATTGGAGGAAATTATTCAGCTTATGCAAGTTTTTCAACAACATTTCCAAATCCTTTTCCTGAAAAATGGAATGCTGATAGTTCTTTTTTTTAGATACAGGAAATGTTTGGGGTGTAGATTATGATAGATTCGATATGATAGATAAAATTAAGAAGTTCAGTTGGAGTTTCATTAAGATTGGTTTTCACCAATTGGTCCTCTAAGTTTTACTTTAGCAGAAACTTTATCAAAGGCTTCATCAGATAAAAGCTGAAAGTTTTAGTTTTCAAATAGGAAGTACATTTTAAATTTAAATTTAATGATAACTTTTTTTAAAAAAAAAGGACCATTTGATATTAATTATTTATTAAATGTACAAAATTTACAAAATTACAAAAAATTAAAAATTTTAAAATTAATAATATTTCATCATTAGAAAATGCAAAAAAAAATGAATTAACTTTTTTTGACCAAGTTAAGTATTTAGATAATTTAAAAGATTCCAAAGCTTCATTTTGTTTAATTAGAGAAAAACATTTATCTTTAATAAATAATAAAATTCATTACCTTCCAATTATTTCTGAAAAATCCACTTTTAGATTTTATTTTAATTTCTAAAATATTTTATCCAGATGCAGATAATGATTTTATGATTTTAAAATTAATAAAAAGTTTTTAAAATATTTAAAACAAAATACTTTTATAGACAAAAGTGTTTCAATAGGAAAAAATTTTAAAATTGGTTTTAATAGTTTTTTAAAAAAAAATTTAAAAATTGGAAATAATGTAAAAATTGGTTCAAATTGTGTAATTTCAAATACTATAATTGGTGATAATGTTATTATTAATGATGGAACTGTTATAGGAAAAATTGGTTATGGTTTTAAATTTTTGGATAATCAAAGGATTTTTATACCTCATATTGGATCTGTTAATAATTGGAAATAATGTTTATATAGGTTCAAATTGTACAATTGATAGAGGTTCATTTTAATAATACAATTATATTAAAGATAATAATGATAGATAATCAAGTTCATATTGCACACAATGTTCAATAGGCTCAAATTGTTTTATTGCTGGTCAAGTTGGTATTGCTGGAAGTTCTTCTGTTGGTGATAATTGTCTTATTGGTGGTCAAGCTGGTATATCTGGTCATTTAAAAATTGGAAATAATGTTTATATTGCTGGAGGTTCTGGTGTTATAAAAAATATTAGATGATAAAAAAAGTTATGGGTTATCCAGCTGTTAGTATGAAAGATTTTATAAAAAGGAGTATATAATAAATGATAGATAAAAAATTACCTTATATTTCTAAAGAAAAAATAATTAAATTATTACCTCACAGAGATCCAATGTTATTAATAGATAATTTGTATAATATTGTTCCAATGAAATCTGCTACAGGACATTTAAAAGTTACTATTGATAAATATTTTTTACAAGGTCATTTTCCAGGTCAACCAGTTATGCCAGGTGTTATGATTGTTGAAGCTTTTGGTCAAGCTGCAGCTGCTTTAGCAGCTTATAGTATTGATCCAAAAGAAGTTGAAAATAAACTTGTTTATTTAATGTCAGTTCAACATGCCAGATTTAGAAAGCCAGTTTTGCCTCCTTGTGATCTTTATTTGAATTGTATTGTTGACAAAATAAAGGGAAAAATTTGGAGATACAAAGGTGAAGCTTTTGTAATAATGAAAAAATGGCTGATGCTGAATGGATGGCAACTATAGTTGATAGAAATGATTAGCTCAAAATCATCAATTGATAAAAGTGCAAAAATAGGAAAAAATGTAAATATTGGAGACTTTTGTTTTATTGGTGAAAATGTTGAAATATCTGATGATTGTATTTTGTTAAATTCGGTTAATATTCAAAAAAATACAAAAATAGGAAAAAAGAATATTTTTTATCCATTTTCTTCAATTGGTACAGATCCTCAAGATTTAAAATTTAAAGGTGAGGATAGTTTTTTAACCATAGGTGAAAATAATATATTTAGAGAATATTCTAATATTAGCAGAGGAACTTCAGGAGGTGGTTTAAATACAATAATTGGAAGTAATTCTTTATATATGGTTGGATCACATATTGGTCATGACTGCAAAATGGGAGATAATCTTGTAATTGCTAATAACGCTGCAATAGCTGGACACTGTATTTTTGATGACGATATTATTTTAGGTGGCAATTCAGCAGTTTTACAATTTTCAAAAATTGGAAAAGGTGCGATGATTGGTGGAATGACTGGAGTTGATAGAGATGTATTACCTTATACACTGGTGAAAGGAAATAGATCTTATTACGAAAATTTAAATTTAATAGGTTTGAAAAGAAAAGGTTTTAAAAATGAACAAATTGAGAATTACAAAAAAATTATTACTGGACTTTTTTAACCAATAATTTCTCAGATTATATAAAAAACTTAAATTCCTCAGATGAATTAATTGAAACTTTAGTTTCTTTTATAAAAAATAAAAATCAAAACAGAGATATTTGTAGACCATTATCATGATTGGTATATTTGCAGGATCTGGAGATCTACCAAAAGAAATTATTAATTCTCTAAAAGAAAAAAAATAAGTTATATAATTTTAAATTTATCAAAAAAAAAATTATCAAATTCAATTAATATAAAACTTGGTGAATTTGGTAAGATTTTAAAAGTTTTAAAAAAAAATAATATCAAAGAAGTTATTTTTGCTGGAAAAGTTGATAGACCAAATTTGAATAATACTAGATTTGATTTAAAAGGGCTTTATTATTTGCCTTCACTTATTAATGTATTTAAACAAGGTGATGGAAATATACTAAAATTTGCTGAAAAAATTTTATTAAAAAATAGAATTAAAGTTATTAGTTCTCATAAATATTGCAAAAATCTTGTAGTTAATAAAACTTTAACTAAGTTTAAACCATCCTTAATAGATATTAATGATTTTAAAAAAGGTTTCAAAATTTTACATGCGCTTGGTAAATTTGATAATGCTCAGGGAATAATTATCGATAATGGTTATGTTTTGAGTATTGAAGCAGCCGAGGGTACAGACAATATGATAAAAAGAGTTAAAAATATTAATAAAAAAGAAAGTAACAAAGCATCAGGTGTTTTAATTAAACTACCTAAAAGCAAACAGTCATTAAAATATGATTTACCTACAATAGGTTATAATACTGTCAAACTTTGCATTAGTTCAAAAATTAAAGGTATTTTTTTAAAGAAAAATCAAAATATTTTTTTAAATCAAAGAAAAACTATTTCGTTAGCAAACAAAAATAATTTTTTTATTTCTGCAATCTGAATGAAAAAAAAAATATTTATTATAGTTGGTGAAGAGTCTGGTGACTTATTGTGTTCAAAAGTTTTTTCTAAAATAAATTTAGAAAATTATGAATTATATGGAATCGTTGGTAATGAATTAGAAAAATTTAATAGAATAAAAAGTATTTTTCATTGCAAAGAAATTTCATTTATGGGCATTAAAGATGTAATGATAAATATTTTTAAAATAAAAAAATTACTTAATTATACCATTAGTGAAATACAAAATATTAAACCTGATTTGGTATTTAGTGTAGATGCTCCTGATTTTGTTTTTAGGATTATTAATTCGTTGAAAAGTAAGAATTTTAAAGGCAAATTTTATCATTTTGTAGCTCCAACAATCTGGGCTTGGAGAGAAGGTAGAGCTAACAACATAAAAAAATTATTGAATAAAATTTTTTTACTTTTTGATTTTGAAAAAAAAATTTTTGATAAATATAAAATTAATTCAAATTTTGTAGGACACCCTTTTTTTGATGACTTTGATCCAGACCTAAATAATAATTTGGAAAATAAAATTATTATTACTCTTTGTTCTGGAAGCAGAATTTCAGAATTAAAAATTTTTTTACCTTTATTTAAATCTTTAATTAAACAACTTGATAAAAAATATCTTTTTCATTTTCCAGTTACCAAAACACATGAAAGCTACATAAAAAACGAATTAAAAGATCTCACCAATATTATAATTTGTTCAGATAAAGAAGAAAAAGAAAAATATTTTAAAAAAACTAGATTTGCAATTGCTAAATCTGGAACAATCAGTCTTGATTTATGTAAAAATAAAATACCTTTTATTACGATTTATAAATTCAGTTGGTTTAATTATTTTTTAATTAAACCATTAGTTAAAGTTAAAAATATTAATATAGTAAATATTATGTCTCAAAAAATGATAATACCTGAACTTATTCAAGGTGATTGTAACTTAAAAAATATTTTAAAATTAACAAATAAATATTTATCTAGCACAGATGAGTGTTTTAAAATGATAGATGAATATTCTCATGTTTTATCCAGAATATCTTCAATGGATAGTGCACAGTCAATAGCTAATGAAATTGAACTTGCTTTGAAATAAATTTTATCTTTTATTTAAATCAGTAAATTTTCTAGGTTTTGATCCAGTGTATAATTGTCTAGGTCTACCAATCTTATTTGTGGGATCGTTTTGCATTTCTTTCCAATGAGCTAGCCATCCAGCGGTTCTTGCTACACCAAAAAGAACAGTAAACATTGTAGTTGGAAATCCCATTGCACTAAGAGTAATTCCTGAATAAAAATCTATATTTGGATATAATTTTTTTTCTATAAAGTACTCATCGTTTAAAGCTATTTTCTCTAATTCTTTTGCCACTTGTAATAATTTATCATCTTTTCTTCCAGCAACTTCCAGTACTTCATGACATGTTTTTTGCATAACTTTTGCTCTAGGATCATAATTTTTATAAACTCTATGACCAAATCCCATTAATTTAAACGGATCATTTTTATCTTTAGCTCTTTTTATAAATTCGGGAATATTTTTTACATCAGCAATTTGTTTAAGCATATTTAAAGCTGCTTCGTTAGCACCACCATGTAATGGTCCCCATAAAGAAGTAAAACCTGTTGAAATTGATGCAAAAGGGTTTGCTCCCGATGATGCAGCTAAACGAACTGTTGAAGTTGAAGCGTTTTGCTCATGATCAGCATGTAATATTAAAATTTTATCTAATGCTTTTGAAAAAATTTTATTAATTTGATATTTTTCAGCTGGAACTTCAAAACACATCTTCATAAAATTATCGCAGTAGCCTAAATTATTATCAGGATAAATAAAAGGTTGACCTAGGCTATACTTATAGGCCATTGCTGCAAGCGTAGGTATTTTAGCAACCATTCTTCTAGCTGAAACTT
The DNA here is from genome assembly GCA_038142265.1 of Candidatus Pelagibacteraceae bacterium. GTDB lineage: Bacteria > Pseudomonadota > Alphaproteobacteria > Pelagibacterales > Pelagibacteraceae > HIMB114. The sequence continues at coordinate 44,191 of JAYQJR010000007.1, forward strand.
TTCTTTGTTCAGGATCTTTAATATCTGTTGAATCTGGATAAAAAGCAGATAGAGCTGCAACACAAGCAATCATAATTGCCATAGGGTGTGCACCTCTTCTAAATCCATTAAAAAAAGTTCTAATTTGTTCATGAACCATTGTGTGATTTTTTATTGAGTCTGAAAATTCTTTCCACTCATCTTTTTTTGGAAGTTCTCCATTCCAAAGAAGATAAACAGTTTCTAAAAAATTACTTTTCTCAGCAATTTCATCCATTGGATATCCTCTGTAATAACATTCACCTTTATCACCATCTATGTAGGTTATTGAGGACTCACAGCTGCCAGTAGAAGTAAAGCCAGGATCGAATGTAAAACATCCGGTCGAAGAATATAATTTTGAAACATCTATTACATCAGGTCCTACAGAGCCTTTTTTAATGGGTAACTCAAATTCTTTATTATTGATTTTTAGAGTAGCTTTATCTGACATTTTGAGGGGCTTTTATCAGTTTTTAGCTTAAATGTCTAATTTATATATATTTTTTTAACCTATTTAAAGTTTCATCCACACCTAAAATTTGTATCAAATCTTTAATACTGGGTGCTTGTGCAGAATTGGTTAACAGCATTCTCAATGGCTGACCAAGTTCTTTAAAACTAATTTTATTTGAATTAATAACTTTGTCAGTAACTTCTTTTATTTGATTTTCATTAAAGTTATTTATTTTTTTTAATTCACTAACAAAACTTTTTATGATTGATTTAGTTTTTTCACTATAATCATCTTTATTTTCTTTAAAAGAATAAATAAACTTTGAATTTAAATAAATATCTTCAAGAGTCTTTGATTTATTTTTTAATATTTGAATATTTTTTACAATAATATTTATATACTTGTCTTCTAAATCATTTTTATATTCTTTGATATATTTTTTAAAATATTCTTCTAATAATTTGTTATCCATATTTTTAATGTAGTATTCATTGATGGATAAAATTCTCGAAAAATCTAATTTTGAGGGAGATTTGCCAATATTTTTTAATGTAAAAAATTTTATACTTTCTTCATCACTAAAAATTTCTTTGTCTTTATAAGACCATCCCAATCTTAATAAGTAATTCCTTAGCGATTGAGGTAATATTCCAATTTTTTTATAATCTTCTACAGTAGAAGCATTGTCTCTTTTAGAAAGTTTTTTCCCCTCTTCTGAATGTATTAAAGGAATATGAAAATATTTTGGAAGTTGCCAATTTAAAGCTTGAAAAATTAATATTTGTTTTATTGCATTAATTTTATGATCATCGCCTCTAATGACATGAGTGATATTCATTAACTTATCATCAATAGCTGCAGATAAATTGTAAGTAGGCGTACCATCTGCCCTAAGTATTACAAAATCTTCAATCGTATTACTTTCAATATCAACATCTCCTTGAACACCATCTCTTAGTTTTATTATATCTCCATGTTTAACTTTAAATCTTATTACATAAGGTTTATTGGTTTCTTCTTGAATATTTCTACACTTTCCATCATATAAAAAGTTTATCTTGTTTTTTATAGCTATCTCTCTCTTTTTTCTAATTCTTCTGAAGTACAATAACATTTGTAAGCCAATTTTTTTTCTAAAAGCTCTTGAGCTATTTTTTTATGGTTTTCAAGATTATTTGACTGATAAATAATATTTTCATCATTAATAATCCCTAGCCAATTTAAACTTTGTATAATTTGTGTTTCAAATTCTTTTTTTGATCTTTCCTTATCAGTATCTTCAATTCTAAGTAAAAATTTACCTTTTTGATTTTTTGAATAAAGGTAGTTGAACAATGCAGTTCTTGCTCCTCCAATATGCAAGTTTCCAGTTGGTGATGGAGCAAATCTTGTAATTATCATTAATAGTTAATTACATTAATTAACTAAAAGTTTCTATAAAGAGATACTAAAATACCCTGAATTTTCACTCTTTCAGGATTAAATATTCTTGTTTCAAAAGCAGGATTTGCACTTTCTAATGCTATGGTATTAGATTTTTTTCTTAATCTTTTTAAAGTTGCTTCATGATCATCAATTAAAGCGACAACAATTTTACCACTTTCAGCTTGATTAGTTTTTTTAATAATAACTGTATCTCCATCGTTAATACCTGCGTTTATCATACTATCTCCTTCAACTTTTAAAGCATAGAAATCATCGTTTTTACCTTCAAGATTTGGAGGGTAGGGAATAGTTTCGCTAGAATCCTCTATAGCTTCAATTGGCAAACCAGCAGCAATTTTTCCTACAACAGGTATAAATTTTTTTATATCTTTTGGCTGTTCTTTTTTATCTAGACCACCTGATATCAAGCTAGGTGTAAAGTTGTTATACAAGTCTTTTACGCTCGCATTTTCTGGAAGTTTTACAACTTCCAAAGCTCTTGCTTTGTGAGCAAGTCTCTTAACAAAACCTCTTTCTTCAAGAGCTGAAATTAATCTATGTATTCCAGATTTAGATTTTAGATTTAATGAAACTCTCATTTCATCATAAGAAGGTGAAACACCTTCATTTTTCAACTTCTCGTTGATATATATTAATAAATTTTTTTGTTTTTTTGTAAGCATAAGAACAAAACCTAAACTTTTTTTGTTCTATAAAAGTTCTCTATAAAAGGCAATCCAAAAAAATATATAAAAATCAATAGTTTATTTAATCTAATCTTTTAAGCAATCAGAAATTGAACTGCTTTTCATAAGTGATTCACCAACTAAGAAATTATTAATCTGAGTGGATTCATTTATTTTTTTTATATCGTCGTTTGTAAAAATTCCACTTTCGCAAATTAAAATTTTATCATTTAGATTTTTTTTAAATTTTTCATAGAGTCTAATTGTGTTATCAAGGCTAACTTCAAAAGTTTCAAGATTTCTATTATTTATTCCTATAATTTTAGCATTTAGTTTTAAAGCTCTTTCCATTTCTTTTTCATTATGAACTTCAGTTATACTATCCATTTCAAGTTCATTAGATTTTTTTAAAAGGTCTTTAGCTAATGTATCTTCAGTAGATTTTAATAAAATTAATATACAATCTGCACCAAATGAATTTGCTTGATCAATTTGGTAGGTATCAATAAAAAAATCTTTACATAATATAGGAATATCAAATTTTTTTTTAATTTCTGAAATATATTCTTTTTTACCGAGGAAGAATTTCTCCTCTGTTAATACAGATAGGCATGCCGCACCATTTTCAACGTAATCCTTTGCAATTTCTAAATAATTAAAATTTTTACAAATGATACCTTTTGATGGACTAGCTTTTTTTATTTCTGCAATAATAGCTGTCTTTTTATTTTGTTTAAAATCTTTTAATTTTTTTGAAAAAAAATATTTTTTTTTTTTTTTAATTCTATTACTAAAAGTATTTAAGGGAAATTTTTGTTTATCTTTGTCTACTTCTTTTTTTTTAAGAGTAATTATTTCTTCTAATATATTCATTATTCTTGAATAGTTTTTAAATATTTTGCTACAGATCCAGTTTCTAAATGTTTCTTTGTAAAATTATAAGCTTGTTTTAGTTCTTTAAATTTATTTAAAACTATTAAAGCAGCAGCTGTGTTTAATGAAACTATTTTTTGCAAAGTATTAGTTTTGCCATCAAAAATCTCTTTAATTTTATTTGCGTTATATTCAGCCTCTTGACCTATAATATCATCAATTTTTCCATTTTCTTTCTCAATTATTTTTGGATCAATTGTAAAGTTTCTTATTTTTCCATTATCGAGTTCATAAACTTCAGTCTTGTCAAATAATGATATCTCATCCATTCCATCATTACTATGAAAAACCCAGGCTTTTTTTAATTTTAGATTTTTTAAAACTTCAATATATTTTTTTAAAATATCTTTTGAAAAAACACCTATACATTGATGATTAACTTTTGCTGGATTAGATAATGGACCAAGTAAATTAAATATTGTTCTTTGCTTTAATTCTTTTCTTATGTGCGCAACATTTTTCATTGCTGAATGATAGTTTGGAGCAAACATGAAACCAAAATTTTTGTTTTTTATACTTTCTTCAATTTGATTAGGGTCTTTATTAATATTAATATTTAATTTTTCCAAAACATCAGCCGAACCTGATTTTGATGAAATCCCTTTGTTGCCATGTTTTGCTACTTTAAAACCCAAATCTGCCAATATTATTGCTACCGCAGTTGATATATTGATAGTATTTTTCCCATCCCCACCTGTACCACATGTGTCTATAGCATCTCCTTGAATATTTACATGTTTACATTTATCTCTTAAGACTAAAGCACCGCCAGTTATTTCTTCGATACTTTCTCCTTTTTTTGACAGTAAAACTAAAATTTTTTTAACCTTCTCGTCAGCTATTTCCCCATTCATTATTAAATTAAAAATTTCTTTAGTTTCAATTAACGAAAGTGATATTTTTTCTTCTAATTTTTTTATTATTTCATCAATTCTCATAAATTTACAAAGTTATTAATAATTTTCTGACCATAGGAAGTTTTATAACTTTCAGGATGAAATTGTATCCCAAATATTGGTAATTTTTTATGCTGGATTCCCATAATAATATTATTTTGTGTTTTAGCAGTAATTTCTAGCTCATTACTCAGCGTTTTTTTATCTACTATTAAGCTATGATACCTTGTAGCCTCTAATATTTTTGGAAGATTTTTAAAAATTGCTTTTTGATTATTAATAATCTTACTGGTTTTGCCATGCATTAATTCTTTTGATTTTATTATTTTAGATCCAAATGATTGAGCAATTGCTTGATGGCCGAGACAAATTCCTAATATGGGTTTTTCTTCTTTATAAGTTTCTATAGTTTTTAAACAAAATCCAGCCTGAGAAGGATTACCTGGACCAGGAGAAATTACTATTTTATCATATTTTTTAATATCTTTTATTTTAGATTTATCATTTCTGACAACATCAACTCTACAATTATTTTTCTTTAAATAGTGATAAACATTAAAAGTAAAACTATCATAATTATCAATTAGAACTATTTTCATTTTGCTGCTTCCAATAATGCTTTAGCTTTATTTACAGTTTCTTGATATTCTTTATCAGGCTTACTATCAGCAACAATTCCAGCTCCAGCCTGGCCATAAACTTTTTTATTTTTTATCAATGCAGTTCTAAGGGCAATACACGTATCCATTGATCCATTTGGAGAAAAGTATCCAACAGCTCCAGCATATAGTTTTCTTTGTCTATTTTCTAACTCATCAATAATTTCCATAGCTCTAATCTTTGGTGCACCAGATACAGTTCCTGCTGGAAATCCACAAAACATTCCATCTAATAATGAAACACCTTTTTTAAATTTTCCTACAACATTAGAAATTATATGCATAACATGAGAGTATTTTTCAATTTTGAACTGTTCAGTAACCTTTACCGTATTATCTACTGAAGCTTTTCCAGTATCATTTCTTCCAAGATCTAATAACATAAGATGTTCTGATAATTCTTTTGGATCTGACAATAGATCCTTTTCAAGTTTTTTATCTTCAGATAAATTTTTACCACGTTTTCTCGTTCCAGCGATAGGTCTTATAGTTATATTTCCATCACGAATTCTGACCAAAATTTCTGGACTACTGCCAATTATTTGAAAATCATTAAAATTAAAATAATATAAAAAAGGTGATGGGTTTGTTTTTCTAATTTTTTTATAAATTTCAATTGGTTTTTTTTTGAAGTTTAGTTTCAAACCTTTGACTCAAAACTACTTGAAAAATATCCCCTATAGAAATGTATTTTTTAGCAATTTTTACATTCTCTAAAAATTTTTTTTTACTAATATTAGATTTAATTTTTTGTTTTATTTTTCTTTTAATTAATTTTTTATTTAAATTTGTTTTTGTTTTTTTGATCTCATCTAATAAACTTTTTCTCTCTTGATCATAATTTGTATTTGAAAAATTTAATTTTATATAAAAAATCTTATTTAAAATATTATCATGTATAATTAAAATATTTGGTCTTATAAGTCTCACATCAGGAATCTTTAAGTCATCAATGTTTTTATTAGGAATTTTTTCTATATATCTAATAATATCATATCCCAAATATCCAGCTAACATTGTTGACATATTTGGTAGATTTTGAGGGATTTTAAATTTAAAATTTTCTATAAAATTTTTTAAAAATAAATATGGATTTTTATTTTTTTGAAGTTTGTTATTAATATAAATATTATTTTTTTTTATATTTAATATTAAATCAGGCTGATATCCAAAAATAGTATATCTTCCTCTATATTTTGCTTTTTCTACAGATTCAAATATGAATGAGTTTTTTAAATTTAAAACAGTATCTATTAAATTATTTATTCTGTTTATTTTTGCTTTTTTATCAACGTAATAAATCAATGAAAATTTATTTTTTTTCTTTAATTTAAGGTAATTTTTTTTTGATACAAAACTCATTAAATATTGTTTTTTAATCTGTCAAAAACCTTATTATTAATTTTTATAGGGTATTTGTTTGAAAAAAAATCTTCAAGATCTTTCATAATAAATTGTTCTAAATTTTTTGACGCTTGTATTTCAAAAAATTTATCCATATTATTATTTTTTTTATTTGAAATTAAAAAACTGTTAATTTTAATCATATAAATTTTATTGTTATTCTCGATCATTAATACGTCATTCTTTTTACTTGAGAATATTTTTGACATATTTTTTTGATTAAAAATATTTTTATTATCCATGATATTTTTAAATAATATAACTTGAATATTAGCGTTTAAGCTTTTTCCAGTATTGGTAAATGAAATATTTTTAATGGTATTTTCTCCAATTTTTTTATTTTCTAAATAGTTTAGCTCTTTAAGAATTTTTTCTTTTATTATCTCATTAAAGTTAATTTTATTATCACTTTTAATTTCTGATAAAGATACTAGATATTTTTCATTATTTAATTCAAAAATTTCAGTTTTAATATTTTTTGAAAGTGAAAATAAAAAATTTGAAAATTTTGATTGATTAGAGATCTTACCATCTTTTGTTAATCCCTCTTTGTTAATTGATTCAACTTCTGAGAAGTTTAAATTAAATTTTTTTACTATAGTATTAAATGACTCATTGTTAATTAGACTATTCTCAATTTCATTAATTGTTTTGTAGTAATTGTCCTGGTTAGAAATAGGGTTTAGTTTACTTAAATTAACATAATACCCACTTCTAGTTTCGCCAATCTTATATTTTTCAATATTTTTTTTATAGAAACTTTCAATTTCAAAGTCGGAAAATTTTTTATTTGTTTTGATTTCGTAATATTCACCTTCTATTTCTTTGAGATATTCGTTTTTGATTTGATTAATATGATATTTTGATGCTCTTATCCCGCTAAAATATATATCTAAAACAAGTTTTTTTAATAATTCCTTTTTTAAAAAAAATTCTATTGTTTCGGCATTTAAACCATTTTCTAATAAATATTTTTCATATTGTGTTCTTGAAAATTTTCCATCTATTTTAAATTCATCTTTTGCTTTTATATAATTTGCGAGTGATATGTCAGAAATAATGATACCTAATTTTTCAGCATGAACTTCAAAAAATTTCTCAGATATCAAAGTGTTTAGTACTATTGAATGATCTTGGTTGCTTAAATTTTGTTTTTTATTTCTTTTAGCGTATGACCGTATTTCATTAATATAATCCTGCACATATATTTTTCCATTACCAACTTCTGCAACAATATTTGATTTTCCTGATGAAAATAAATCTCCAACACCCCATAGACCAAAAACAGCTGCAATTATCAGGGTAAATAGTATTAAGAAAATTTTTTTACTTAAACTTTTCATTTTTTTTGTTAAGAAAATAGTTCATATCTTAATATTATAAAAATGTATTCAAAAAAATACTTTATCGGAAATTGGAAAATGAATGGTCTTAAAAAAGATCTGGTTCAATTAAAAAAAGTAGATTCTTTTCTGATAAGAAATAAATTTTTAAGAAAATCAATTATAAGCATTTTTTGTTTACCAAATACACTTATTGATTTTTATCGCACCAATTTATCCAAAGAAATAAAAATAGGGTCTCAAAACGTTTCAAATGTTAATGTATCGTTTGGAGCAAATACAGGATTTGTAAGTTTTCCAATGCTTAAGGATTTAAAATGTGAGTATGTTTTGATTGGTCATTCAGAGCTGAGGTCTGTTGGTGAGAATGATAAATCAATTTCTAATAAAATTAAAAACTCAAAACAAAGTAAATTAAAAATAATTTTGTGTGTTGGAGATTCTTTAAAAGATTTTAAATCAGGAACTGCATACAAAAAGGTTACTAATCAAATCTTATTAGCCTTAAAAAATAATAAAAAATTGTTAAACAAGATTATTATTGCATATGAACCGATATGGTCAATTGGAACAGGTATAGTTCCTAAAACAATATATTTAAAAAATTTTTTTGATAAATTGAATATTTTTTTAATTAAAAAATTTAAGAAACAAATACCTATTATTTATGGCGGGTCTGTTTCTTCAAAAAATATAAAAGAATTTAAAAATATTAAAAAATGCAATGGTTTTTTAATTGGCGGAGCTTCATTAAAATCAAAAAATTATATTGATATTATTAAAAACTATTATAATTAATTTTCGTGGAAAAAATTATTTTAACTATTCATATTATTCTTGCAGTACTCTTAATAGGTTCGGTGCTTTTGCAAAAATCTGAAGGTGGAGCCTTAGGTATTGGTTCGGGAAGCGATTCCCTTATGTCATCTAGAAGTGCAGGTGATTTTTTATCAAAGTTTACCACTGTGATTGCTATACTTTTTATTGTTACAAGCATTTCTTTAACCGCAATGAGTAAAAAAAATATCAACAAAGGTTCTGTATTAGATAAAATTGAGAAAAAAGACGACAATTTACCTAAAATCCCATCATCAAAGTAATAATTAAGTTTTACTATTATTTAAAATTACATATAAAGAAGTTCCATGACGCGTTATATATTTGTAACTGGCGGCGTGGTTTCTTCCCTAGGAAAGGGACTGTCATCAGCTTCTTTAGCATATTTACTAAAATCTAGAGGTTATAAAGTTGGAATAAGAAAACTAGATCCCTATCTAAACGTTGATCCAGGAACAATGAATCCTTTTCAACACGGTGAAGTTTTTGTTACAGAGGATGGTGCAGAAACAGATTTAGATTTAGGACATTATGAAAGATTTACTGATCAAAATTTGTCATCTTCAGATAATATTACTACAGGTAAAATTTATTCAGAAATATTAAGAAAAGAAAGAAAAGGGGAGTATCTTGGAAAAACTGTGCAAGTAATCCCTCATGTAACAAATGAAATTAAAAAGTTTATAAAAAATAATTCAAAAAAATTTGATTTTTTAATATGCGAAATCGGAGGAACCGTTGGTGATATAGAAGGACTACCTTTTTTGGAGCCATATAAGACAATTTTCAAATGAAAATGGAAAAAAAAATTGTTTATTTATTCATTTAACATTAGTTCCTTTTATAAAATCTTCTGATGAAATTAAAACCAAACCAACTCAGCATTCTGTAAAAGAGTTAAGAAGTATAGGTATACAACCAGATATTATTATTTGCCGATCAGAGATATCAATACCCATAGATCAAAGAAAGAAAATATCATTATTTTGCAACGTTCCTTTTGAAAATGTTATTGAAACTGTTGATGTTAGAACTATTTATGAGGCACCAATTAGTTTTTCAAAAGAAAAATTAGATACTCAAGTTTTAAAGTATTTTAATATTAATTCAAAAAAGAAACCTAATTTAAGTCCTTGGAAAAAAGTTACAAATACCGTTTTAAGAAGCAAAAGTTCTGTAAAAATAGCTGTGGTGGGAAAATATGTGGATTTAAAAGATGCTTATAAATCTTTAGATGAAGCTTTAATACATGGAGGAATTTCAAACAGTTCTAAAGTAGATTTAATTAAAATTGACTCTGAAAAATTAAAAATTAATCAAATAAAAAGCCTTCTTAAAAACGTTCAAGGTATTTTAATACCAGGAGGTTTTGGAAGAAGGGGCACTGAAGGAAAAATTCAATGTATTAATTATGCGCGTAAAAATAATATTCCTTTTTTAGGAATATGTTTTGGAATGCAGCTTGCGTTAATAGAGTTTGCTAGAAATGTTTTAAAAATAAAAAATGCAAATTCAACTGAAATTAGCAAAAAATGCACTTCTATTGTTGGATTAATTGAAGAATGGGAAAAAGATGGTGTTGTTCACAAAGGTACTTTAAAAAAACTTGGAGGAACTATGAGATTGGGTTCATACAAATCTAAGCTTAAAAAAAATTCATTAATAAATAAAATTTATAAAACAGATTTAATTCATGAAAGACATAGGCACAGATATGAAGTTAATATTAAATTTAAAGACAGATTTGAAAAAAAAGGTTTAATTTTTTCAGGCTTATCACCTGATAATTTATTGCCAGAAACAATAGAAATTTTAGATCATCCGTGGTTCATAGGCGTTCAATTTCATCCTGAATTTAAATCAAGACCTCTTAATCCGCATCCGTTATTTGCATCTTTTATAAAAGCCGCTAAAAAGATTAAATTATAATGTCCAAATCAATTAAGTTAAAAAATTTTAATATATCAAATGACGAAAAGTTAGTTTTGATTGCAGGACCGTGTCAGCTTGAAAATAGAGATCATGCCATGTTTATGGCTGAGAATATTAAAAATATTACATCAAAATTAGATATTAATTTTATTTATAAAACCTCTTTTGATAAAGCCAACAGAACTAGTCTAGATTCAAAAAGAGGCTTAGGTTTAGATAAGTCTATAAAAATTTTTGAAGAAATAAAAAAAAGTTTTGAGCTGCCAATTTTAACCGATGTTCATTCTATAGATCATTGTAGCTCCGTAAAAGATGTAGTTGATATAATCCAAATTCCTGCTTTTTTGTGCAGGCAGACTGACTTGTTAGTTGCTGCAGCAAAAACTAATAAAATTGTTAATGTAAAAAAGGGACAGTTTTTGGCTCCATGGGATATGAAAAATGTCATAAAAAAAATATCTGATAGTGGAAATGATAAAATTCTTGTTACTGAGCGAGGAGTTTCGTTTGGTTACAATACATTGGTTTCTGATTTTAGAGCATTATCTATTTTAAAAGAAGATTTATATCCTGTTATTTTCGACGCTACTCATTCCGTACAACAACCTGGTGGAAAAGGTACTTCTAGCGGCGGCGAAAGAAAGTTTGTTTACGCTTTATCAAAGGCAGCAGTTTCTCAAGGTATTGCTGGATTGTTTATTGAAACTCATGATGATCCTGACAATGCGCCTTCTGATGGACCCAACATGCTTCATTTAAATACATTAGAAAATTTTTTAAAAAATATAAAATTAATAGATGATTTGATTAAAGAAAAAAGCATTTAATGTCTAAAATATCAAAAATTCATGCCAGGCAAGTTTTTGACAGCAGAGGTTTTCCTACAGTCGAAGCTGATGTTTTATTATCCGATGGATCCTTGGGTTCTGCGATAGTTCCTTCAGGAGCATCAACAGGTAGTTATGAAGCACATGAATTAAGAGATAAAGATCAAAATTATTTAAATAAAAGTGTTTTTAAAGCTGTGGAAAATTTTAACTCGGTTATTAGTAAAGAATTATTATCTAAAGATAGTTTAGATCAAAAAAAAATTGATCAATTAATGTTAGATATTGATGGTACTGATAATAAATCAAAAATTGGAGCAAACGCAATTTTAGCTGTATCAATTGCAAATTGTAAAGCAGCAGCTAAAAACCAAAAAAAAGAAATTTTTGAATATCTTTCGTCTGCAAATAATTACAAATTACCTTTTCCACTAATGAATATTATTAATGGAGGAGCTCATGCCAATAATTCTTTAAATATTCAAGAGTTTATGATTAGACCAGATGGTGCAAGCAGTTTTAAAGAATGTATACATTTTGCTTTTTTGACAATTCAAAATTTAAAAAAAAATTTAGAAAAAAAAAAATTGAATACAAGTGTAGGAGACGAAGGCGGATTTGCACCTAACCTAGATACTGATGAGCAAGCTATTGAATTAATATTAGATGCTATTGTTAAATCAGGATTTAAACCAGGGAAAGATATTAATATTTGCTTAGATGTAGCTTCTAATGAACTTTATGATGGAGAATCTTACTCAATCATTACAGGTAAAAAAATATCTTCAGATGAATTGATAAATTTTTACAATAATTTAGCATTAAAATATCCAATTAAATCAATAGAAGATCCTATTTTCGAAGACGATTGGAATTCATGGTCTAAATTAACAGGCAAGATAGGGAAAAATGTTCAAATTGTTGGAGATGATCTTTTTGTAACGAATGAAAAGAGACTCATTAAAGGCATAGAGCTTAAATCAGCAAATGCAATTTTGATTAAATTAAATCAAATTGGCACAATATCAGAAACATTAAATACAATATCTTTAGCTCATAAATCTGGTTTTAGTACAATTATTTCACACAGATCTGGTGATACCGAAGATACTTTTATATCTGATCTTGCTGTTGCAACGAGTTCAAATCAAATAAAAACAGGTTCATTAGCCAGAAGTGAAAGAGTAGCAAAATATAATAGATTGATTAGAATTGAGGAAAAATTAAATAATCCAGGAATGTCTAATTTGTAATGAATAAAATAAAAAATTTTATAATTAATTATAAATTCTTACTTTTATATATTTTTTTTACACTTTATTTCATTATTAATTTTTTTGATGGAGATAGAGGTTATTTTTCATATAAAAAAAGAATTATAGAACTGTCTAATTTAGAAAAAAAACTAAATATTTTAAATACAAAGTTTGAAAAGATAAGTAATCAAAATATAATGTTATCAAAAAAAATAGATAAAGGATATTTAGATCAAATATACAGAGAGCTTTTTGTTGTTGGAAAGAAAAATGAACAGCTTTATTTAATAAAATAAGAAATTTTTATGAGCGCAAGACATCCTGAAAAGATTAACAAACCATCAAATCCAATACAAAGAAAACCTTCATGGATAAGAGTTAAAATTTCAAACTCATCAATTTATAATAGTACAAAAAAAATAGTTAACGATAATAAATTGCATACAGTTTGTGAAGAAGCTGGTTGTCCTAACATTTCAGAGTGTTGGAGCAAAAAACATGCAACTTTTATGATTATGGGCGATACATGTACGCGAGCATGTTCTTTTTGTAATGTTAAAACTGGTATTCCAAATAGTTTAAATTCATCAGAACCAGATCGGGTTGCTTTGGCTACAAAACAACTTAATCTTAGTCATGTTGTAATTACTTCAGTTGACAGAGATGATCTTGATGACGGTGGCGCAGAACATTTTGCTACTACTGTCAAAAAAGTTAGAGAACTTAATCCTAAAACAACAATAGAAATTCTTACGCCAGATTTTTTAAGAAAAGGAGAAAGTTATAAAATAGTTGCAGATTCTGAACCTGATGTTTTTAATCACAATATAGAAACTGTTCCCTCTAATTATATAAAAGTAAGACCAGGTTCTAGATATTTTCATTCAATAAATTTGTTGAAACAAGTTAAAGATTATAAAAAAAATATCTTTACTAAATCTGGATTAATGGTTGGGCTAGGTGAAACAAAGGAGGAATTGTATCAAGTTATGGATGATCTTAGATGTGCCAATGTTGATTTTTTAACTATTGGACAATACTTGCAGCCAACTGACAAACATTATCCCATCAAAAAATTTATAGAACCAAAAGAATTTGAAGACTATTCAAAAGTTGCCTATTCCAAAGGTTTTTTATTAGTATCATCATCTCCTATGACAAGGTCAAGTTACCATGCAGGAGATGATTTTAAAGTTTTGAGAGAAAAAAGATTAAATAATCAAATATAAAATTGTCTCAAAAAAAAATTAAAAAAAAATTTAATTATTCTAAAGAAAAAATTATAAAATTAGTTTTAGATATAGATAATTACAAAAAATTTCTTCCTAGGTGTAAAGGTTAAAAAGTTATATCTAATACTGACAATCTTGATAATAAAATAATTATAGCTGATTTAGAAATTGGTTATAAAGTATTCTCAGATACCTACAGGAGTAAAGTTATTTATAAAAAAAACGAAGGGTTAATTGAAGTAAATCCTGTTTCTGGACCCTTAAGGAGGCTCGTTAATATATGGAAAATTACTTCACTAAATGAAAATTCATGTGAAATTGATTTTTATATTGATTTGGAGCTTAATAATTTTCTTTTAGATTCAATGATGAGTAAAATGTTTGATATAGGTTTTAATAAAATCCTAAACGCATTTTCAGATAGAGCAGATTATTTATACAAATCAGATATTTAAATTAATAATTTCAAATACTTTTTTACAGGTTAATTTTTGTATTTTTTTTCTATTAAATTTTTTATCAAAATTAAACATAAATACTTTATTTTTATTTTTAAATTTAAAGCCAATAAATACCAATCCAACAGGTTTGTGCAGAGTTCCACCTGATGGCCCAGCAATTCCAGTAACTGAAATGCATATTTTGGTTTTTGATATTTTATATAAATTTTTGACCATCTCTTTACAAACTTCTAAACTTACTGCGCCATATTTTTTTATTATTTTTTTATTTATTTTTAAAATTATACTTTTTGAATTATTTGAATAAGTTACAAGACCAAGATTAAAAATTTTTGAACTGTTTGGAACTTTTGTAATTTCACTCGCAATTAAACCGCCTGTGCAAGACTCAGCTGTTGAGATAGTGATATTTTTTTTTATTAGTTTTTTTACTATTTTTTCTATTTTCATAAATACTGTTTAATAATTATGATAATAATTAAACTATATAGACCCGCAACAATATCATCTCCTATAATTCCAATACTTCCTTTGATTTTTTGATCAAAATAACTAGCAGGAAAAATTTTTGTTATATCAAAGAATCGAAAAGATAAAAAAGAAGCTATAATTAGATATAAATTTTGTTGACATGCAAGCAATGGAATAAGTTGCCCAATAAACTCATCTATTACAATTTCTTTAGGATCTTTGTTTTTAAATTTAATCAAAATTTTATTAAGAAAAAAAAATGAGTAAATTAGTACAGAAAATAACAGTATATAGAAAAAAAAATTAGAAAAAAAAAATGTTAAAATAAAATAAAAAATAACTGTGAACAAACTTGCGAAAGTACCCGAAGCTGGAAGCGCACCTATATTAAATAGTGTAAATAAGTTATAGTTTATTTTTTCAAACATTGCTTAAAGTTGATATTACTTCGCAAGCGAGAGCTTTATTTTTACCAATTATGCCAAGCTTATCTGTTGTTTTTGCTTTAATATTTATTTTACTTTGATCAAGTTTGCAAAGTTTTGAAATATTTTTTTTTATTTTATTTTTATAATTTTTTAAATTTGGTTTTTGCAAAATAATATTTAAATCTATTGATGAAACTTTAAGTCCAATTTTTTTTAATTTATCTATTACATTTATTAGTAGTTTAGATGAATTAATATTTTTATATTTATTTGAATTGGGAAAAAGTGTTCCTATATCACCTAATTTTGCTGCACCTAAAAAACTATCTATTAGAGCATGCAATACACTATCTCCATCACTGTGCCCAATAGGTCCAAGAGGATAAGGTATGTGTATTCCTCCTATAATTAATTTTCTTTTTTCAACCATTCTATGAATATCGTAACCAATTCCATAAATTTTATTTTGAGAATATAAATCACTTTTGTAAGTAATTTTTTTATTTTTATAGCTACCGTTAATAATCTTAACCTTTAAATTTGATAAATAAAATAAGCTAGAGTCATCAGTTATTTTCTTAGAATTTTTAAAATGTAATTTTTTTAATTCTTTTAATTTAAAACCCTTGTGGAGTTTGAACCAATAAAACTTTTTTTCGATCTTTTAGTTTGTTATCAATTATTGCTGTATCTGTGCTTTTAATTCCAGGTACTACGCAATCATTTTTTTTTAAATTGCTAATAATATTTTTAATTATTTTGTAAGAAAAATCAGGTCTTGCCGCATCATGTATTAGTACATGAGAAAAATTTTTTTTTATAATTTTAAGTGAATTTAAAACAGAATCTTGTCTTTCTTGCCACCTTTAATAAATGCAAATTTTGGTGATTTGAAAATGAAGCTTTTGTATTTTTTATAAATTTTGGTGTTTATTGTAACAAAAATTTTTTTAATTTCCTTAATTTCATTTAATTTTTTAAACTATGATTTATAAGAATATCATTTTTATAATAATGATATTGTTTGGGAATTTTATCATCAAATCTAGAACTGCTACCAGCTGCTAATATGACTGCACATAAATTCATAAAATTAATTCCTCAACTATTTTCCAACTCTTTTTATTTATCAACTTTGTTTATTTTATCAATTATTGCAGGGGCTTTATCATTGCAAGTATTTTTAGGAAGTGGATATTTTATTTTAAATAAATTTAATTCAAACATATTATTAATAATTAATTTTGCCTTGTTAGCTTTATTAATCTTTTCTGTTGTTTGCAAGGTTAGATATAATTTAAAAATTAAAAGCAATGAATTAGGAAGTAATACAAGTAAAAAATTAATTAGATCTTTTTTTTTAATTTCTTTTATTCCATCAATATTAATTACAATATTTTCATTATTAATTTTTAATTATGGTATTGAAAAATGGTTTAATGAAAAAATTTCATCATTAGTCTCTAATTCTAGAAATATTGCTCAAAATTATCTAATTGATCATCAGAAATCCATAGTGAAAGATATGGTAATTGTTTCAAATGATCTTAATAGAAATAAAAATTTATTAATTGAAGATAATCAAAAATTTTCTAGCTATTTGAATATTCAGTCAAACATAAGAGATATAAAAAATTTATATATTATAAATAATCAAGGAGAATTAATTTTAAAAAATATAAAATCTAGCAAATATTTAAAACCATCAAATAATTTTCTTATCACCGCTTCGAATGGTAAGCCGTTGATTATTTCTGACGCATATTCTAAAAAAACTTTAGCATTAATAAAATTAAATAGTTATGACAATTTATATTTGTATACGTTTCAAGAAGTTGACCCAAAAATTGTATCATTTCTGAGCGAGACAGGTATTGCTTCAAATTATTATAATTCAGTAAAAGTTAATTTAAAAAAAATACAAATAACTTTTTTTATAATTTATATCATTCTTACAATTTTTTTAATTTTTGCATCTACATTATTTGCTGTTAGTTTTTCTTCAAAGATTACAAAACCTTTAAGTAAATTATTTGAAGGCGCTAAAAAAATTAGTGAAGGAAATTATAATGTTTTTTTAGGAAAGGATAAAAACGATGATTTTTCAAAATTAAATATGGTTTTTGATGATATGGCTCATCAAATTAAAAAACAAAAACAGAAAAATATACTATCGGGCAGGTATGAAGCTTGGCAAGTCATCGCTAGAAAGCTTGCACACGAAATTAAGAATCCATTAACGCCAATTCAACTTTCTTTAGATCGAATAAAAAACAAAATTGATGATAAAGAAAATTCATTAAAACATTTAAATATTATTAATAATCAGATTAACGAAATTAGCAATTTGGTAAATAGTTTTCTGATTTTGCAAGAATGCCAAAACCTAAAATAGAAAAAATTCATTACTCAATTTAGTAAAAAATTCTATTGATACTTATAAATTGAATTATCCATCAATAAATTTTGTATTAAATAATAATAATTTAGAAGATGAAATCCATTGTGATAAAAATCAAATTGGAAGAGTCTTGGTAAATGTTTATAAAAATGCAGTTGAGTCTTTAGAGGAAAAAATTTCTAAAAATAATTTAAATAATCCTGAAATCATTACAAGTTTAAATGAAAATACAATTTCTTTTTTAATTACAATAGAGGATAATGGAATAGGTTTTGATGAGGAGAAAAAAAATTATGATGAGCCATATTTTTCAACAAAAAAAAATGGTAGCGGATTAGGTTTATCAATTGTCTCTAAAATTATTCATGAGCATAATGGTCAAATATTTTATGAAAATAAAACAAATAAAAATGGCGCAATTATCACAATAACACTTCCAAAAATTAATGAATAAAAAAATACTTATTGTAGACGATGAAAAAGATATAAGGTTTATTTTAGAAGAAATTTTTTCTGAAAATGGATACCAAACAATTTCAAAAGGTACAATTAAAGAAACTATTGATTTTGTAGATAATAATTTATTCGATATTGCATTTATAGATGTTCTGTTGGACGAAAAAAATAGAGACGGACTTTATTTGCTAAAATATATAAAAAATAAAAATAAAGATATTCCAGTAATAATGATGTCTGGTCATGCCAATATAGAATTGGCAGTAAATTCTGTAAAAGTTGGTGCTTTTGAATTTTTAGAAAAGCCATTTAATCAAGATAGATTGCTTAATTTTGCAAAAAGAGCTTCAGAATTCTCTGAACTACTAAAATCTAAAAAAGTTCTATCTCAAGATATTTTTAAATCTTATGAATTGATTGGAGAAAATAAAGAAATCGTAAAAATAAAAAATTTAATTGAAAAAGTTTCGCATTCAGAAGCTAGAATTTTGATTGAGGGTAACAGTGGTACAGGTAAAGAACTTCTTGCTAGAGAAATTCACAAAAAATCAGATAGATCAGATGAGAATTTTGTCATTTTAGATTCTTCAAGGTTAAAATTAGATAATTTCGAAGAAATTTTGTTTGGTAAAATTGTAAATAATCAAATTTATGAAGGTCATTTAGAAAAAGCTAACAATGGAACTTTGTTTATAGATAGAGTAAATGAAATTTCTTTAGAAATTCAAAGTAAATTATTAAGAGTTTTAACTGATCAAAAATTTAAAAGATTAGGGAGTGACATACAACTATAAGAGTTAATTTTAAATTAATTTGTTCTTCATCTACTGAACTTAAGAGAGAAGTGATCACAGGAAATTTTAGAGAAGATTTGTTTCACAGAATTAATGTTATAAATTTTTATCTACCAAATTTAGTTGATCGTGGATCTGATATACCTATTTTATGTGAATATTTTTATAAAAAATTTAAAGATGTTAATGCGAATTTTAAAACTTTAGTGAAGTCATATGATCTTTTTTACAAGCATAAATGGCCTGGCAATGTGCGTGAATTAAGGAATTTAATTGAAAGAATTGCAATATTGGGAAATGAGGATATAGAAGGGACGAATAAAATACTTTATGATCATTTTAGTAAAGAAATAAAAAAATTAGATAATTCAAATACAGAAAATTTAACATTAAAAGAGGCAAGAGATAATTTTGAAAGAGAATATTTGACTACTCAGTTAAACAAGTATGATGGAAATGTATCTAAAACTGCTGAGGCTATTGGAATGGAAAGATCAGCACTTCATAGGAAGCTATCGTCTTTAAATATTAAAAACTAACATTTGCTATGAATATTATTATATGTGGAGCTGGAAAAGTTGGTTATTCAATTACAAATCAACTATCTAAACAAGGTCATAATATCACTGTTATTGATAAAAATAGTGAAGATATTCAAAAAATAAATGACAATCTTGATGCAAAAGGGATTGTTGGTATAGCTACTTATCCAAGCGTTTTAGATCAAGCCGATGCAAAAAATGCAGACATGATTATTGCTGTAACAAGAAATGATGAAACAAACATGATTGTTTGTCAAGTGGCACACTCTTTATTTTCTGTTTCTAGAAAAATTGCAAGAATTAGATCAAAAGAATTTTTAAAACCCGTTTGGAAGGGTTTGTTTAGCAAAACTAATCTGCCAATTGATATTGTCATTTCACCTGAGTTTGAAGTTGCTAATAATTTACTAAGAAAAATTGAAGCACCTGGTGCAATTGAAAGTTTCCCTTTTTCTAATGATTTAGTTAGGCTTTTAGAAATAAATATAGACGAAAGTTGTTCTCTAAAAAATACTGAGCTTCAAAAATTAACTGAGTCTTTTTCAGATTTAAATGCTAATGTTTTAGGGGTTCAGAGAGGAGATAAGTTTTTAATATTAAAGAAAAAAGACAAATTAATTGAAAATGATAAAGCTTTTATTTTAACTGACTCTAAACAAGTAGACAGAACTTTATCACTTTTTGGAAAAGATGATAAATTTTCAGAAAAAATTTTAATCATTGGAGCTGGGAATATAGGTCTAGATTTGGCAAAAGCTTTGGAAGAACATCAAAACAATCCTAGAATTAAAATAATAGAAAAAGATGATGAAAGAGCGCAATTTATTGCAAATGAATTAAATGAGTCGATGGTATTAAAAGGTGATGCTTTAGATGAAAATATCTTAAGCGAAGTTAATATTGATGAAATTGATACAGTGCTTTGTCTTACGGATGATGATGAAGTTAATTTAATGTCAGCACTTTTGTGTAAAAAAAAGGGTGTTAAGAGAGTGATAGCTTTAGCTAGTAGTCATAGCTATAGTTTATTGCAATCATCTCTTAAAATCGATGACATTGTTGACCCAAGAATGACTACAGTTTCAACTATACTAAAGCATGTGCATAAAGGTAAAATTGAAAGTGTTTATACTTTGGATGATGGAGAATATGAAATTATTGAGGCAAAAATTTTAGAAAATTCAGAGCTTGTTAATAAAACTCTAGAAGCTTCTACTCTACCTGATGGTATAAGAATAGGTTTAATAGTTAGAGATAAAAAAATATTTGTTCCTAAAAAAAATATAGAATTTAAACTTAATGATACAGTTATTTTATTATCCAAAAGAGATCAACTTCAAAGGGTAGAGCAATTATTCAGAATTAGCCAATACTAATTTTATTTTAATGCGTATTAAAAGCGTTCTATATTATTTAGGTTTTTTTAATATTATAATTTTTTTTACAAGTATTTTTAATTTACTTTTTTGTTATTATTTTGATTATAAAATAAATACATTTTCGTATTTATTAACATCATTTATTTCAATTTTTTTTTTCATTCTAAGTAAAAATTTAAATATTAAAAAAAAAGATCTTAAATTAAATGATTTATTATTATTTGTTCTTTTAGGTTGGATATTTTATCCGTTAATATTATCTATACCTTATATTGTAGGAAACTATGCCAACTTTATTGGATCGTATTTTGAAGCAATTTCAGGCTTTACTTCTTTTGGAGGTTCAATTTTTTTAAATATTTGAATTTGCTTGATACTCCAATTTTAATTTGGCGTAATTTTACACAAGTTATAGGATCAATTTTTTTTGTATTATCTATTTTGACCGTATTAGGCCATAGAGATATTAATTTTTTTCCATTAAAATTTATCACGAAACAAAAAGATAGTTTAATTTTCGAAGTTAATTTTTTTAGAATTTTTTTTAATATAAATTATGCTTTTTTAATATTATTTCTTATTACTATTTTTTTACTTAATTTTACTCATTTAAGATTATTGGATAAATTTAATTTAGCATTAACTCTAATTTCTTCAGGTGGTTTTTTATCGAGTGATATTGTTATATCTTCAAATTTTGAAAAAATTATATTTTCAATTTTATTTATTATATCATCTTTGAATATATTTTTAATTTTGGGAATTTTAAAAATTTTTGACTCTTATTTTTTTAATGAAGATAAATATTTACTTATATTTTATATATTTGTTTTACTATTATTTATTTTATTTTATAGAAATATTAATTTTTCTGATTTGATGCTCATTACTTCGTCAGCCATTTCTACATCTGGTATAAATTTTACAGGTACATCTTATCCAAATCTAACTTTCTTATGTCTTACTCTAACATTTATTGGTGGTGCAATGATATCTTCTACCTCAGGACTAAAACTTTCTAGAATTATGATAATTTTAAACAAAATATATTTAGAGTTTGGAAAATTACTCGCTCCATCATCTGTTTTAAGATCGACAATATTTAACTCTAAAGAAAAAATTACCAGTAAAGATTTCTTTATTTGTGTAGCAATATTTATTTCTTATTTAGTATTTTTTTGCATTTATTCTTTATTTTTAACTTATGAAAATTTTGCTTTTGATCAAAGTTTTATTACTGCAGTTTTAGTTATGTTTAATACTCTTCCATCAACGTTATATTTAGAAAATGCAGTCCAGTTTAATTTGTTTTCAGATTTTACATTAACTATTACTATTATAGCTTTAATTATTTCAAAGATATCCCCTTTGAGTTTGTTGTTATTGTATAAATATAGATCTTTAAAATAATTAAATTATTTACACATTTACTAAAATTTAATATTAACTTTTAAGTCTGCGCCCTTAGCTCAGCTGGATAGAGCATCGGTTTTCTAAACCGAGGGTCGGAGGTTCGAGTCCTCCAGGGCGCGCCATTTTCATGTACTATGTTTATATGCTCATAAGCCTAGATAAATATAAGCATACTTATGTTGGTTATTCTAAAAATGTTTCAAAAAGATTAGATCTTCACAATTCTGGAAAAGGAGCAAAATTTACAAGAGGTAGAAAATGGCATGTTATTTATAAAAAAAAATATACAACATTATCTGCCGCTCTTAAAAATGAATATATTCTTAAAAAAAATAAAAAATTAAGAGCAAAAATTAAGAATAAATATTTATATTAACCAATCAGGAGCTTTTAAACCTTTTGATGTTAAAAATGCTTTATTATAAAGTTTAGATGCATATCTCGAACCGATATCACAAAGAACTGTTACAATATTTTTACCTTTTCCAAGTTTTTTTCCAAGCTCAATTGCTCCAGCAACATTTATTCCGGATGAAGCTCCCAAGCTAAGACCTTCATTTTTAAGAAGGTTCAAATGTTATATCTAGAGCATACTGATCATCTATTTGAAATGCTTCATCTACTTTTGCATCTTTAAAATTTTCAGTGACCCTTGATGTTCCTATTCCTTCCGTGATGGACTCGCCCTCTGCTTTTAATTCGCCATTTTTTAAATAATTATATAATGAAGATCCCTTGGGGTCAGATAAGGCAGTTATAATATTTTTATTTTTTGATTTTAAACCTTCAGCTACTCCAGCTAGTGTACCACCAGTGCCAACAGAGCATACAAAGCCATCAATTTTATTATCTGTTTGTTTTAAGATCTCTTGAGAAGTTGTTTCTACATGAGCAAGTTTGTTTATAGTATTATCAAATTGATTTGCCCAATATACTTTTTTATTTATATTTTTTTTTTGAATATCTTCTGAAATAAATTTTGAATATTTTACATAATTTTTAGGATCAGAGTAGGGTACAGCATCAACTTCAATAAGTTTTGCTCCCATGTTTATCAAAGCATCTTTTTTTTCTTGTGATTGAGTTCTTGGTATAACGATAACTGTTTCAATATTATAATAATTAGCAACTAAAGATATTCCAATACCAGTATTACCAGCGGTTCCTTCAACAATAATACCACCTGTTTCTAATTTATTTTTTTTTAATGCATCGTTCACAATATATAAAGCAGCCCTGTCTTTTACCGATTGACCTGGGTTTAAAAATTCTGCTTTGCCATAAATGTTACAACCAGATAACTCAGAAGGACCTTTTAAATAAATTAGTGGAGTGTTGCCAATTAGATCAATTACAGAATTTTTTTTCATTTAATTAATTTTTTTAATAAAAAATTGTGTAACATCAGTATGATCTAAAGAGAACCCTGTTTCACAATAATCAAGGTAATAATTCCATAATCTTTTGAATTTTTCATCAAAATTAAATTCTTTTATACTTTTCCCAAGAGTTATTAAAATTAGCTTTCCATATTCTAAGAGTTTTGGTGTAATCATGGCCAAATGATATTTTGTGGTATATTTTAAACCCATTATCTTTTGCCAGTTTATTGATAATATTTTTAGTTGGCAGCATACCACCTGGAAAAATATATTTTTGAATAAAATCTACATTTTTTAAATATTTAGAAAAAGAATTTTCATTTATAGTTATAATTTGAAGGCATGCTGAACCATTAAAATTTAAAATAGAATTTAATTTTTGAAAATAAGTATTCCAATATTTTTTACCAACAGCCTCAAACATTTCTATCGAAACAGCATTTGAGTATTTGTTTTTAATATTTCTGTAATCTTCAAAATTAATATTTTTTGGAAAATTTTTTTTGACATATGAATACTGCTGTTCACTAATAGTGTAACCATCAACATTAACATTTTGGTGAGAGTTTTTAATAAAGTTTATAAAACCACCCCATCCAGAACCAATCTCACATATAGTTGAATTTTTAGATAAGTTTAAATTTTCATTGATAGATTGATATTTTTGAATTTGAGCTTCTTTAAGACTTATGTCTTTATTTTTAAAAATAGCTGATGAATAAGTCATTGTTTCATCTAACCATTCTTTATAAAAATTATTACCCAAGTCATAATGAAATGTAATATTTTTTTTAGCCTGTTTGATTGAGTTTTGTTTGATTTTAAAATTTACTTTTTCAATAATTTTATTAAAAAAATTTGGTCTCCATTCTTTCTTTTTAATTTGCTCATTTTTTAATAATATTTTTAACAAATTGTTTAGATTTGTTGTTTCCCATTTATTATTTATATAGCCTTCGGCAAAACCAAGATCACCTCTAGTAATTATATCTTTTATTAAGCTTTGATCATTTATTATAATGTCTGACTCCAAACCTTTTTGAGAGCCAATAAATTTATTTTGGTAAAAATCTCTTATTTTTAGGTTTATAGATCCCCATTTTAATTTTTTTAATTCACTGTCTATTAACTTTTTAAAATAATTAATCATGAGTAACTCAAGTTTATTTTTTTATTTTTTAATTTGAAGTAGAATTTTGCTTTTTTTAATAATATTTTTATTGCTTGATAATGAATTAGTAGCATTGTTTTTTGAGCAGAAAATAGTCTTTTTAAGCCAAAAAATATTAAATTTTTGTTATTAAAATCATAAAACTTAATATTCATTCCTGTTAACAGTAAGTTATTTTTTGATTTTGCATCAATTTTAACATTTAGAAATTTTTTCTTAAAAACTACCTTAAAATAATATTTCATATTCATTTTTAAAAATGGAGAGACATAAAACTTTTTAGGTATTGTGTGAAATATTACTTTTTTTTGTGACTTAATTTTTTTAATGTAGAGATGTTTTTCTTGATGTGTATTTCTTACTTCATAAATAATATAATTAAGCTTTTTGTTATTAAATGCAAAAAAAATTGATATTGGATTAAAAACATAACCAAAAAATCTAGGTGAAGTTAGAAGATATATATTTAATTTTTTTTTAGTCTTAAATTTTTTTTTAATTAAACTTATTACACTTTTGTAAAGATCATCACTAGAAATAGCGTAATCTTTTAAAAAAATACTAAATATATTAAATTTGTTTACTGAAAAAATTGGTATTTTTTTAAAAATATTTAGTGAATTAATATTAAAGATAATTGAAAGAACATTATATTCAAAATGATTTTTAAATGGTTTTATTCTGGAATGGAAAATTTTGTTATCGCAAATATAATTTTTAATCATTTATTAGTTCTTTAATTTTTAGAGCTGAATTAACACCATCTTCATGAAAACCATAACCCAGCCACGCCCCGGCAAACCATGTATTGTTAAACCCTTGTGCATTATAATTTAAAATTTCAATTTCATCTTTTGATTTATTGAATATTGGATGTTCATAAGTTATTTTTTTTATAATCTTATTTTTATTAATTTTTTTTGAATTTAGAGTAACAAAAATATTTTTCTTACATTTTAAATTCTGCAATAGATTCATCCAGTATGTTAATAAAAGCTTTTTATTATTATTATTATTATTAAAATTCCATGAAGCCCAATTTGATTTCTTTTTTGGCATCATTTTTTCATCACTATGTATTATAATTTTATTTGATTGATATTTAACACTTTTAAGTAACTTTTTTTGTTTATCATTTTGATTTTTTAATATTTTTTTTATTTCATTTGAATGATTTGCCAAAATAATGTGATCATATTTTATAATTTTTCTATTATTAGTTTTTACTATTTTTTTATTTTGATCTACTAAAATAACTTCACTGTCTAAAATTAATTTAATATTTTTGTGTTTTGTTATTTTTTCAATATAACTTTTGCTACCATTCTTTATGGTGTACCATATTGGTCTTTTAGAAATAATATTGTGTAAACCGTGATTTCTAAAAAAATTAATTACAAACTTAGCATTGTAGTTTTTGATATCTTTTAAATTACTTGACCATATTGAACTACACATTGGATAAAAGTATAAATTAGAAAATTCTTTAGAAAATTTATGAGTTTTTAAGAATTTTTGAACAGTTAAAGATTGATCATATAATTCTATTCCACAGATTTTTGAAAATCTTATGATATCATATAGCAATTTAAGATATTTTAATGATACAATATTTTTTAAACTAAATATTGTTTTTAAATTTCTTCCAGACCACTCGTAATTGTATTTATTATTTACAACTGAAAAAGACATTTCGCTAAGCTGATAATCAATTTTTAATTTATTTATTAGGTCAATGAAATTGGGGTAATTTTTGTTATTAAAAACTATAAACCCACTGTCATACTGATATTTTTTTCCATTTTCATGTAGAGTATGAGTGTGAGTATGACCCCCAATGTAATTATTTTTTTCCAAAATTGTTATTTTATATTTATTTCTAAGAAAATAAGCAGAGGATAATCCGGAAATACCAGATCCAACAATCAGTATTTTTTTCATTTTTTTATTGATTCAAAAGCTCTTAGAGCAGATTCTCTTGCTTGTTGATGATCAACTATTGGAGCAAAGTAATCTTTGTTAAGATTAAAACCAATTTCTTCCGATATTTCTTTTGGCATTTCCCAAGGTCTATGAATATATTTTTTTGGAATATTTTTTAAGTTAGGCAACCATTTTTTAACAAATATTCCATCTGGATCAAATTTTTCTCCCTGTATCATTGGGTTAAAAATTCTAAAATAAGGTGCGGCATCAGCTCCGCAACCTGCTATCCATTGCCAACCAGCTATGTTATTTGCAAGATCGTAATCTAAAAGTGTATCTTTAAAATATTTTTCACCCTCGATCCAATGTATTCTTAAATGTTTTACTAAAAAAGATCCAACAACCATTCTGAGTCTATTGTGCATCCATCCTGTTTCGTAAAGTTCTTTCATAGCAGCATCTACTATCGGATAACCTGTTTCTCCTTTTTTCCATTTTTTTAAATGAGTTTTATTTTCAGACCACGGAAAATTATCAAAGTTTTCTCTTAAATTTTTATTCTTCATTTTAGGAAAATGATTAATAAGATGATACGAAAATTCTCTCCATCCAATTTCATTTATGTATTTTCTGTAACCAGTCTTTTTATCTTTTAGCTTTGAAGATTGATAAAATATATTTTTAGACGTTATTTCACCAAATGCTAAATAAGGCGAAATTTTTGAAGTTCCTTCTATTGAAGGTATATCTCTTGTATTATGATAGTTATTAATTTTTTCTTTAAGAAAAGATTTGATTTTATTCTCTGCAATATCCTCTCCCGGTATCCAATATTTATCAAATTTTAAATACCATTTTTTATTAGGTAATATTTTTTGAATTTTTTTTATATTTTCTGATTTAAATACTTTATTTTTTACTTTTCCGGTTTCTATTGGAGAGTAATTTTTGCTATTAACGTATTTTTCTTCAGCATTTTTCCAAAATGGAGTAAAAACTTGAAATGGGGTACCGTCTTTTTTTACAGTTTCTTCCGGTTTTTGTAATAAATTTGAAGAAAATGTATTAAATTCAATATTATTTTTTTTAAATAACGAAATTATTTGATTTTCAATTCTTTTTTCATCAGGTAAATCGATTGTATTCCAAAAAATCTTGTTAATTTTGTTTTTTTTTATAAATTTATCAAAAAAAACTAACTCTTTTTCAAAAAAAATTTCAAATTTGATATCTAGATTAAATAATTTTTTCTCCAAACTCTCTAATGATTTGTATAGCCACCATTTTTGAGCAGATCTATCTTTAAATTTATCTTCGTCATATAAATAAAAAGCTTTTAAATTTATTTTTTGTTCTAATAATTTTTTTATTGCTATGTTATCATTTACTCTAAGGTCACTTCTAAGCCACAAAAGGTTCATATTTTTTTAAAAATTAGTGTTATTTTATTAACAAAATCAAGCTTTATTTATATTATTTTTTTAAATTTTTTATCTTGCATAATTATCTAAAAGGATATTTAAACTGATCAGGGAGAGACATTTGGTGAGCGCACAATTAAATCAGCATTTAGGTAAAAAATTAAGATTAAGAAGAACCTCTCTAGGATTAACCCAAACTCAAGTAGCAAAAGCAATAAATGTCACCTTTCAACAGATACAAAAGTATGAAAAAGGTACTAACGGTGTAAGTTCTGCAAGATTATTGCAATTAGCGAACTTTTTGAAGGTTCCAATCAAATATTTCTTTGAAGATTATCAAGAATTTTCAAATAATTCTGAAAGTATAGAGAGTTCTAAAGAAATGAATTATTCTTTTCTTGTAAAATTGTTTAACGATTTAGATCCTTCTCAAAAAGAAAAAGTATTAGAAGTTTTAAGAAATCAAAAAAATTATCAAAAAGCTGTTTAATCTGGCTCCCCGGGCCGGACTCGAACCAGCGACCGAGCGGTTAACAGCCGCTTGCTCTACCAACTGAGCTACCGGGGAATAATCACTTAATACAAAGTTTTTTATTTCAAGACAATGATTTTTTTGGAGGCCACGCCCAGAATCGAACTGGGATACAAGGATTTGCAATCCTCTGCGTAACCATTCCGCCACGTGGCCATTGTTTCTAATTGTTATGAGATATATATAAACTCTTACAATATTCAACAAAATGTCTAACTTTGGAACTTACAATCATAAAGATATAGAAGATAGAATTTATAAGTATTGGGAAAAAAAAGGATGTTTTAAATCCAAAAAAAATAAAAATAAAAAATATTTTTCAATAGTTATACCGCCACCTAATGTGACAGGAAGTTTGCATATGGGCCATGCTTTGAATAACTCTATTCAAGATCTATTAATAAGATTTAACAGAAACAAAGGACTAGAGACGCTTTGGCAACCTGGAACAGACCATGCGGGTATAGCTACTCAATTAGTTGTGGAAAAACAATTATTAGAGAAAGGAACGTCCAGAAAAAAGCTGGGGAGAGAAAAGTTTTTAGAAGAAGTTTGGAAATGGAAAGAAAAATCAGGAAATACAATTACAGGACAATTAAAAAAACTTGGCTCATCTTGTGATTGGTCAAGAGACCGTTTTACAATGGACAAAGGTTTATCAGAAGCGGTTATTAAAGTTTTTGTAGATTTGTTTAATAAAAAACTAATTTATAAAGATTTAAAATTAACAAATTGGGATACTCAATTACAAACAGCAATCTCTGATTTAGAAGTTGTTCAAAAAGAAACTAAGGGGAAATTATACTATATAAAATATAAAATTGCTGATGATGATAATTTTATAACTATAGCAACAACTAGACCTGAAACTATGTTCGGTGATACAGCTGTTGCAGTCCATCCTAGCGATAATCGCTATAAAGATTTGATAAATAAAAATGTCATTATTCCAGTATCAAATAGAAAAATTAAAATCATCACTGATGATTATGCTGATCCCGAACAAGGTTCAGGTGCAGTTAAAATTACCCCAGCTCATGATTTTAATGATTACATTGTTGGAAAAAGAAATAGTTTGGAAACGATAAATATTTTAAACAAGGATGGAACATTAAATTCAAATGTTCCACAAAGTTATCAAAATATTGATAGGCTAGTTGCTAGAGAAAAACTAATAAAAGAGCTAGAGTATCTTGGACACTTAGAAAAAATTGAAGATATAAAGCATACTGTTCCTTACGGAGATCGAAGCAATACAATTATCGAACCCTTGTTAACAGAACAGTGGTTTGTTGATGCAAAGAAATTAGCAAAAGATGCAATCTTAAAAGTTAAAAAAAAGAAAACAAATTTTTTTCCTGATAATTGGAAAAAAACTTATTTTCAATGGATGCAAAATATTGAGCCATGGTGTATTTCAAGACAGTTATGGTGGGGACACCAAATACCCGCATGGTACACAGACAGTGGAGAAATTATTGTTGCTGAAAATTTAAATTCAGCAAAAAAAATAGCTAAAAAAAAATTTAAAAAAGATGTTTCATTGAATCAAGATCCTGATGTTTTGGATACATGGTTTTCATCTGCACTTTGGCCATTTGCCACCTTGGGTTGGCCAGACAAAACATATGAGCTTAAACGTTTTTATAAAACTTCAGTTTTAGTAACAGGTTTTGATATTATCTTTTTTTGGGTAGCAAGGATGATGATGATGGGTTTACATTTTATGAAGGATGTGCCTTTTGAAGATGTTTATGTTCATGCTCTTGTGCGAGATGAAAAAGGACAGAAAATGTCAAAATCAAAAGGCAATGTTATTGATCCATTAACCATTATAGATGAATATGGTGCTGATGCTTTGAGATTTACGCTTATATCAATGTCATCTCCAGGACGTGACGTAAAATTATCCATTGATAGAGTTAAAGGGTATAGAAATTTTTTAACAAAAATTTGGAATACTTTTAATTATTGTAAAATGAATGATGTTTTTAAATTAAAAAAAATTAATTTAAATAAAATTGAAAATCCAGCAAATCAATGGATTATTAAAACCTTAAACGATTATAAGAAAAAAGTTAAAAAAAATATTGAGGATTATCGTTTTGACGAGTCAGCTAAAAATTTATATTTGTATATTTGGAATTATTTTTGTGATTGGTATATTGAATTTTCTAAACCTTTACTAAATTCCAATAACAAAAAAGTAGTAGAGGAAACAAGAAGTATTCTCTTGTATCTACAAACTGAAAATCTTAGCTTATTACATGCTTTTATACCTTTTGTTACTGAAGAGTTATGGTCATTATCAGGTTTAAAAAATTTGGAAAAAACAGACTTGGTAAATTTTAATTTTAAAAAGGATTTAAAATTAAAAAAAACTGACGGAATAAAAGAAATTGAATTTATTATAAATTTTATATCAGATTTAAGATCCATAAAGTCAAATTTAAATATTTCGCCAGGCAGTTTTGTTAATTTAAAGATTAAAGATTTACCAACAAAATATCAAAAAATAATTATCAGAAATGATTTGCTTGTTAAAAAATTAGGAAGAATAGGTAGTTTTGATATAGAAAAGCAAGTTTCAAAAACAGGAACAGTTATTTTGGCTAATAATAAAATTTCTATTACTTTTGCTGATGATATCGATATTGAGAAGCAAATTTTGATATTAGAAAATAAAGTTAAGTTAATCGATAACCAAATTAAAAGTGCAGAAAATAAACTTCATAATCAAAATTTTATTAAAAAAGCGCCAAAAGAAGTGGTTAGTAAAGAAAAAGATCTTCTAGAAAGTAATAAAACTGAGTATAAAAACCTATCTGAAATAATTTTAAGTTTAAAATGACAATAGATAAAAAAAAATTACCTAGTAGACATACAACAGTTGGACCTGAAAGAGCGCCACATAGATCTTTTTACTATGCAATGAATTTAACCGAAGCAGACGTTGCGAAACCTTTTGTTGGAGTTGTTTCAACATGGAACGAAGCTGCGCCATGTAATATTGCATTAATGAGACAGGCTCAAAGTGTAAAAAAAGGTGTTCACGAAAATCAAGGTACACCAAGAGAGTTTTGTACAATTACAGTTACAGACGGTATCGCTATGGGTCATGAGGGAATGAAATCTTCTTTAATTTCCAGAGAAGTTATTGCGGATTCAACTGAATTAACTGTTAGAGGTCATTGTTATGATGCTTTAGTTGGTTTAGCTGGATGCGATAAATCTTTACCAGGTCTAATGATGGCTATGTGTAGACTAAATGTTCCAAGCGTATTTATGTATGGTGGATCTATTCTTCCAGGAAAATTCAAAGGTAAAGATGTTACTGTTGTAGATGTTTA
This sequence comes from Candidatus Pelagibacteraceae bacterium, assembly GCA_038142265.1. GTDB lineage: Bacteria > Pseudomonadota > Alphaproteobacteria > Pelagibacterales > Pelagibacteraceae > HIMB114. The sequence continues at coordinate 76,223 of JAYQJR010000007.1, forward strand.
TGAGGCTGTTGGTATGCACGAAGCAGGAAAGATGTCAGATGAAGATTTAAGAGAATTAGAATTAGCTGCTTGTCCTTCAGCAGGAGCTTGTGGTGGACAGTTCACAGCAAATACAATGGCATGTGTATCTGAAGCTATTGGCTTAGCTTTACCATACTCATCTGGAACACCTGCTCCTTATGAGGAAAGAGATAAATATGCTTTTGAGAGCGGGAAACAAGTAATGGAGTTATTAAAGAAAAAAATTAGACCAAGAGATATAGTTACAATCGAAGCTTTAAAAAATGCAGCAGTTATTGTTGCTGCAACAGGTGGATCCACAAATGCAGCTTTACATTTACCAGCTATTGCAAATGAATGTGGAATTAAATTTGACATTATGGATGTAGCAGAAATTTTTAAAAAAACTCCTTACCTGGCAGACCTTAAACCTGGTGGAAAATATGTTGCAAAAGATATGTTTGAAGCAGGAGGTGTGCCTATGTTGCTTAAAACATTATTAGATGGTGGATTTATTAATGGAGATTGTTTGACTGTTACAGGCAAGACAATGAGAGAAAATTTAAAAAATGTAGAATTTAATAATAATCAAGATGTTATGAGACCTTATACTAACCCAATCACTCCAACTGGTGGAGTTGTGGGTTTAAAAGGTAATCTTGCCTCAGATGGTGCAATTGTAAAAGTTGCTGGAATGAAGAGACTAAATTTTAAAGGAAAGGCAAAATGTTTCGATAGCGAAGAAGAAGCTTTTAAAGCTGTAAAGGAAAAAAAATATAACGAGGGCGATGTTATTGTAATTAGATACGAAGGTCCAAAAGGAGGACCTGGAATGAGAGAAATGCTCTCAACAACAGCTGCAATTTACGGTCAAGGCATGGGCGAGAAAGTTGCTTTAATAACAGATGGAAGGTTTTCAGGTGCTACAAGAGGTTTTTGTATTGGACACGTTTCTCCCGAAGCTTATGTAGGTGGAACTATTGCTCTATTAAAAGACGGAGATGAAATAGAAATAGATGCAGAAAAAGGAACAATAGAAGTTAACTTGTCTCAGAAAGAACTTGAGGAAAGAAAGAATAATTGGAAACCAAAAGAACCAAACTTTGGAAGCGGAACCCTATGGAAGTATGCTCAAAGTGTTGGAAGCGCAAAAACTGGAGCTGTGACACATCCTGGTGCTAAAGCAGAAAAGCAAGTATACGCTGATATTTAATGAAAATAGTACCTGTTATAATATGTGGAGGGGCAGGAACAAGGCTCTTCCCAGAAAATAAAAATAATTTACCTAAACAATTTATAGACTTTGGTGGATGGACTATGTTTCAAAAAACTTTAGAGCGTATAAGGTCTCCTATTTATTCCGACCCTATAATTAGTACGAATATTAAATATGCATCAATAATAAAAAAGTTTTTAAAAAAATATAAAGTTAATAAATTTAAAATTATTTTAGAGCCCTCAAAACAAAATACTGCTCCAGCTATTTTGGCATCTGCATTGTTACCGTTTATAAAGCCAAATCAACCAATTTTATTTCTACCCTCAGACCAAATAATTGAGCAAAATTATATTTTTAATCAATCAATATTAAAGAATTTAAATAATATTTTTTATAAAGATATTTTTATTTTTGGCATCAAGCCAACAGAACCTTCGGATCAGTATGGTTATTTTTATTTAAATCGTAATAAAAATACTGTTTCAAAGTTTATTGAAAAACCATCGGTCAAAATTGCAAAAAAAATATTAAAAAATAATGCTTTTTGGAATGCTGGTATTTTTTTAGCAACAAAAGAAACTCTAATTTACCATTTTATGAACTGCCAAAAAGATATTTTTAAAAATACATTACAGTCAATTTTAAAAGCCAAATATAAGAAAAATGAAATTTTTTTAGACAAAAAATGTTACATTAAAAATAAAAAAATATCTTTTGATTATGCAATACTAGAAAAAATAAAATCTATTAAAGCTATAACTTTAAAACTAGATTGGTCTGATTTAGGTAGTTGGATGTCTATAACAAACTTATTTAAGAAAAATAAAAAAAAATATTATAATAAAAAAAATCTTTTCAAAAGACCTTGGGGAACCTATAGAAATTTATTTAAAGGAAAAAATTTTCTTATTAAAGAGCTTGTTGTAAATCCTAAAGGCTGTTTAAGTCTACAATCACATAAGTATCGCTCAGAGCATTGGAATGTATTTGAGGGAAAACCATTAATCACCTTAAATAAAAAAAATTTTTACTCCAAAAAAAATGATTTGATCTATATTCCTCAAGGAGCAATTCATAGAATACATAATAAATTTAAACAAAAAGTAAAAATTATTGAAGCACAAATAGGTTCAGTTTAAAGGAAACAGATATAAAGGCGTTACGAAGATATATACGGCCGAGTTAAAAAGTAATTCTTATTGGAGCATGATCAGATGGTTTTATCTGTCCTCTTGTAAATTTATCAATTTCTACATTTTTTAATTTTGTAGCTAGTTTGTCTGTGATTAGAAAATGATCTATTCTTAAACCTTTGTTTCTTTGCCAGGAACCTTGCTGATAATCCCAGAAGGTATATTCCTTATCTTTGTTATTAAACAATCTAAAAGTATCTTTAAATCCTAAATTTAAAACTTTCCTGAATTCTTTTCTTATCTCTAGTTTATATAGCGCATCATTTTCCCAGTCTTCTGGATTATCTACATCATTAGAATTTGGAATGATGTTAAAATCGCCCCCGATAATGATAGCTTCATACTTTTTTGTTTGTTCTTGAATAAACTTAACAAAATTTACTAACCATTTTTTTTTATATGGATATTTATCTGTATTTACAGGATTACCATTAGGCAAATATATGCATACAAGCTTAACAAGATTATTTTTTATTTTAATATCCGCAGATATAAACCTTGATTGTTTTAATGGATCTTTGAAACTTGTTGTATCTATATTAGATAATTCATTTTTAGATACTATTGCAACACCGTTATATGATTTTTGACCATGGACATAAGTTTTATAACCAAGTTCTTTAAAAAAATCGTAAGGAAATTTATCATTTTCAGATTTGATCTCTTGAAACATAAGAATATCTGGGTTTATTTTGTTTAAATATTTTTTAATATTCTCAGTTCTAATTCTAATAGAGTTAATATTCCAGCTAGCAATAATCATATTGAAAAAGAAATCCCACAACCACAAGAAGCTTTTGCATCGGGATTTTTAATTCTAAATGATTTTGTCATTAAATTTTCTTCATGATCAAGAGTTGAGTTTTTTAAAAAGTTTAAACTTGTTTCATCAATTAAAACATTGTCTATCAAAATATCAGAGCTGGTTTTGTTATTATCAACTGAAAAATTGTATTTAAAACCTGAACATCCTCCTCCCTCAACAGATACTCTGAAAAAACTTCCTTTCGGTTCATTTTTTAACAAATAAATTATTTGTTTTTTTGCAGTTTCTGTTATTTGGAATGTGTTATTCATATTAAAGTAATATAATAATTTATGTGTCTTTCAAAAGTTAATTTAGCTGATTATTCTTCAAATAATAATAATTTTTTAGGCAGAAAGTATGAATATAAACCAAGCAAATATAGAGGCGAATTTCAGCGAGATAGAGATAGAGTCATTCACAGCAACTCTTTCAGAAGATTAAAACACAAAACTCAAGTTTTTATTTATCATGAAGGTGATCACTTTAGAACAAGACTAACTCATTCTTTGGAAGTTTCGCAGATTGCAAGATCTATCGCAAGATCATTAAATTTAAATGAGGATTTATGTGAAGTTCTTAGTTTGGCTCATGACCTTGGACATACACCTTTTGGTCACGCAGGAGAGGATGCTTTGAATAAATGTTTAGATGGAAAAGGGGTTTTTGATCATAACATCCAAACATTAAGAATTTTAATTTTACTTGAAGATGTATACTCAAGCCATCCTGGATTAAATTTGAGCTTAAATACATTGGATGGTCTTTTGAAACATAACGGACCAATTAACGATGAACAACTATATGAAGATCAAATCCCAGAAATTTTTGATTACAATTTTAATTTTAAAACTTTTGGAAGTTTAGAGGCGCAGATAGCTTCTTTATCAGATGATATAGCGTATAATTGTCATGATATTGATGATGGATTAAGAGCAAACCTTTTTGACATTGATGAATTAAAAGAAATTAATTTTATAAGTAACTTGTTTTCTAATTATGACATTAAAAAAAAAGAAAAGCTTGTTAGAGTATTACTAAATATTCTTGTTACCGATTTGTTAGAGACTTCAAAAAAAAAAAATTGAGAAATTTAATTTTTCTAATATTGAAGAAGTTTATAATAGTCCAAAAGCTATTATTTCTTTTTCAGATAAAACATTGGAAGGATTAGATAATATAAGGAATTTTCTTAAATATAAAATGTATGAACATAATTTTATAAAAAAATGGAATAATAAATCAGAAATTATAATTTCAAATTTATATAATTTTTATAAAAAAAATTATAAAAAAATACCAAACCCTAATAAAAATTTTAGCATAGAAAGAAATGTTTCAGATTATATTTCTGGAATGACTGATAATTTTGCAATAAAAATACACGAAGGTTTAAAATAATTAATGAATATTTTTGAGATATATAAAAACAGTTTTAATAAAATCATTTTTGATCATTTCAAAGAAATAGATAAAAATATTACTTTTTCAGTTGATGTCCCTAAAAATAAGAATTTTGGTGATATTGCTTATAATGCACCTTTAGTCTTAAGTTCAATTTTAAAAGAAAATCCAATCGATATTGCAAACAAAATTAAAAAAGAATTTGATAAAATTTTTTCAGAATTTGAGAGTGTTGAAGTAGCAAAGCCAGGTTTTTTAAATATTAAATTTAAAAAATTTTTTTTAGTTTCGTCTTTGAGCAAAATTCAGAAAAACTTTGGCTTTAATAATTATGAAAATCAAAGAAAAATAAATATTGAGTTTGTATCAGCAAATCCTACCGGTCCTTTACATGTAGGACATTGTAGAGGAGCTATTTTTGGTGATGTTTTAGGAAATTTGTTATCAGCAACTGGTAATGACGTGACGAAAGAATATTATATTAATGATTACGGTAACCAAATTATTTTATTCATCAAATCAGTTTATTTTAGGATTTTAGAAATAAAAAAGAAAAAAAAATTTCCCGATGATGAAGGTCTTTATCCGGGCGAATATATTATTGATATAGCCAAAGAAGTTTTAAAAAGTTTAGAAAATATAAATTTAGATAATTTTGAAGATAGTTATAATTCACTAGAAAAAGTATCAATTAATGTTGCAATGAAAATAATCAAATCAGATCTTGAAAGCATGGGTATACAGCATGATATTTTTGTATCAGAACAAGAGATAGTTAAAAAAAAATTATTAGATAAAGCAATCCAAATATTAAAAAAAAATAATAATATTTATCACGGCACATTACCAAAACCAAAAGGCGATGTTGAAGATTGGGAACCACGAGAGCAGCTTTTGTTTAAATCTACAAATTTTGGAGATGATAGCGATAGAGCACTTCAAAAATCTGATGGATCATGGACATATTTTGCTAATGATATTGCTTATCATTATGACAAATTAAATAGAAATTATGATGAATATATAAATATACTGGGAGCAGATCACGCTGGTTACATAAAAAGAATTAAATCAGCTACTTCGGCAATGAATCCGAAAAAAAAATTTACAATTAAAGTTAGTCAAATAGTAAAGCTTTTTAAATCTGGCAAACCTTTTAGAATGTCAAAAAGAGCTGGTGATTTTATTTTAGCTAAAGACTTAATTGAAACTGTTGGAAAAGATGCAGCAAGATTTATGATGATTTTCAGAAGTTCACAATCACCATTAGATTTTGATATAGATGTAGTTACGGATAAATCAAAAGAAAATCCGATATTTTATGTTCAATATGCATCAGCAAGATTAAATTCATTGTTTAATAAATCAAAATTAAACATTGAGGATGACTTAAGTGCACCTAAATCCTTAAAGCTTAATCACGAAAGTGAAATTAATTTAATTAAGAAAATTTTAGAATGGCCAAAAATTATAAATTTATCACTACAACATTTAGAGGTTCATTTTATACCTTATTATTTATATGAGTTAGTTTCTGAATTTCACTCTTATTGGAATTTGGGAAAAATGAATGATGAAATGAAAATTTTAGAAAATGAAGATCAGGAAATAAAAATTTCTAGATTATTCCTTCTTCAAAAATTATATTTTGTAATTAAAAACGGACTTTTTATTTTAGGCATAAAACCCACAAAACAAATGTAATGAAATATATAAAAATTATTAATTTAATTATTTTTTTTATTTTTTTTGGTTTAGCTATAAATTATTATTTTTCAGTAAATTTTATTTCAAAAAAAGAAAAATCTAGAGGTGATTATAATATCTTTTTAACAAAGTATTTAGACAAGATTCCTAAAATTAAGACTGAAAAAGATTTTAAACAGTTTAAAGATAATTCTGAATACTTTAAAAAAGATTTGGAGGAAAAAAGCTTTTGGCAATTATTAAAAAACAAATAAAACCTGTTATTTTTGGTTTATCGGGAACTAGCCTAACTAAATCAGAAATTTCATTAATTAAAAATTATACCCCATATGGTTTTATAATTTTTAAAAGAAACATAAATTCTTTAATTCAATTAAAAAAACTCATTCTGTCAATCAAAAGCTATCATAAACAAAACCCTATTATTATGATTGATCATGAGGGTGGGCGAATAAATAGATTTGATCAAATTTTTTCTCAGAAAAAATTTTCAGGTCAATATTTTGGCGAATTGTATAAAAATAATTTAAAAAATTTTTTTAAAGAAGCCAATTATTTTATAAATTTTAATACTAGACTTTTTAGATTTCTAGGTATTAACACCATTGCTTATCCTGTTATGGATTTACGTTACCAAAAAACTCATAATGTAATAGGGGATAGATCTTTTGGTAGTGAAGTGAAAACTATTAAAAAAATTTCAGCGTATTTTATAAATAAATTTGAAAAATTTGGCATATTTACTATAGCTAAACACGCACCTGGTCATGGATTGGCATTAAAAGATAGTCATTATTTTCTACCAGAGGTCAACAAGAGCAAAAATTATTTGATCAAAAATGATTTTAATTGTTTTAAGGATGCAAAATCTAAATTTTTAATGACAGCTCACATTAAGTATAAGTCTATTGATGATTTAACAGCTACATATTCAAAAAAAATTATATCAATAATTAGAAATCATCTTAATTATAAAGGTATGATAATGACAGACGATATTTGCATGAAAGCCCTTAAAGGTTCGTTAAAATACAGAGTTAAACAACCATTAATTGCAGGATGTAATATTATTTTACATTGCAATGGTAATAATTCTGAAATGGAGAAAGTGGTAAAATACTTGTAATATAAATTATGAACGATTCAATTTCTGATAGCAATATAATCAATATCTCTTCAGAAAATAAATTTGATTTAAATATAGATAATTACGAAGGTCCTCTCGAACTTCTTTTGGATTTGGCAAAATCTCAAAAAGTTGATTTGATGAAAATTTCAATTACTCAATTAGCAGATCAGTACATTGCTTTTATAGATAAGGTAAAAAAAAATTTAGAAATTGCAGCTGATTTTTTAGTAATGGCATCTTGGCTCGCATATTTAAAATCACGTTTATTATTGCCAGAAGATGATGATGATGAATTTTCAGCATCAAAAATGGCAGAAAAGTTAAAATTACAATTAAGAAAACTTGAATTTATTAGATTATTATCCGATCAACTAATGAATAAAAAGCAAATTGGAGTCGATATTTTTTTAAGGGGTATCAAGGAGGGTATCAAAACAAAAAACACGCCAAAATATTCCGTTTCTTTGTATGAATTAATTAAATCTTATGCAGATTTTAAAAGAAGAAAAAACTTTTCATCAATAAATATTACTAAAATGCCCACATATACAATGGAAGAAGCTATCAAAAGAATTACATCGATGTTTTCAAAATTAAAAGATTGGATAGATATATCTGAATTGATACCTCAAAGTTTCAAAATAAAAAAAAAACTTAGAAAATCTGGTTATGCAGGTTCTTTTGTTGCTGGACTTGAACTTGTCCGTGAAGGTAAAGTTTTAATTAAACAAGCAAAACTTTTTGATAAAATATTTTTAAAGGCAAAAAATGAGCAAAAATGAAAAAAAATTGATTGAAGCAATATTATTTTCAGCTGTGGAACCTCTTGATATTTCTACAATCAAAGAAAAAGTTTCTCGAGGAACAGATGTATTAAAAATATTATATGATCTACAAAAAGAGTATGAGGATAAAGGAATTAACCTGGTAAATCTTGCTGATAAATGGTCATTTAGAACTTCTGAAGATTTATCATCAAAGTTAAGAAAAGAGGTTATTGTTCAAAAAAAATTATCAAAAGCTGCAATCGAAACACTTGCAATTATTGCTTACCATCAACCAGTGACAAGGTCAGAGATAGAAGAAATTAGAGGAGTCAGTTTTAGCACCGGAACTTTAGAGATATTATTTGAGTTAGGGTGGGTAAAACCTCAAGGAAGAAAAGAGGTTCCTGGTAATCCTTTAATGTATGTAACAACTGATAAATTTTTAAATCATTTTAACATTAATAGTTTAGAAGATCTGCCAAGTTCAGATGAACTTTTAGCAGCAGGCTTGATTGATAGCAGAATAGATAGTTCTATCTTTGGTACAGACAAGTTTATAGAATCTGAAAAAAATGAAAGTAAAGAAAATATTTACACAAATATTGATGATATGATTAGCGAAACCCTAGATGATGAAAACACTAAATAATTATCTTGCTTAATAGTATTAATTTAAATATATTTAATTTATGAGTATTGGTTTTTGGCAAATTGCAATAGTAGTTGCTTTAGTAGTCCTGTTATTTGGAAGAGGTAAGATTTCTGAATTAATGGGCGATGTAGCTAAAGGCATAAAAAGTTTTAAAAAAGGCATTTCAGAAGAATCCTCAGAAAACAAAACTATATCTAATAACGATAACAATAAATCAGAAGGTTAATTCATGCCCCAAATAGGTTGGTCTGAATTACTTGTCGTAATAATAATCGCAATTTTAGTTATTGGTCCAAAAGATCTTCCTGTAGTTTTAAAAAAAATAGGATCGACTGTAAAAAAAATAAAATCTTACGTATCAAATATTCAAGATGATATTGAAAATGCTGTAGACACTGATGATATAATTGATGAAAAGAAAAATAAAAAAAAAAAATCTTAAATGTCAGAAAAGCATATTACAGTTAGTGAGCATCTTATTGAATTAAGAAGTAGACTTTTAAAGTCAATTATTTTTTTATTTTTTGCTTTTATAATTTGTTATATTTTTTCAGATAAAATTTATAATTTTTTAGTCCATCCTTATGCAGAAGCTGTTAAAAATGATGATGTTCCGAGAAGATTAATCTTCACTGCTTTGCACGAAACTTTTTTGACATATTTAAAATTAGCTTTTTTTACAGCTTTCTTTATTTCTTGCCCTTTAATTTTAATGCAGATTTGGAAATTTATTGCACCAGGATTATATAAAGATGAAAAAATAGCTCTTTTACCTTTTATGATTGCTACTCCATTATTATTTCTTCTAGGAGGTATGCTGGTTTATTATTTGATCATGCCCTTAGCTATAAAGTTTTTTTTATCTTTTGAAACTGCAGCCATTGATGGTTCATTACCCATTCAATTAGAAGCAAAAGTAAATGAGTATCTCTCATTAATAATGAGATTAATTATAGCTTTCGGAATTAGTTTTCAGCTTCCAGTTTTTTTAACATTATTAGCAAAAGTTGGTTTTGTAGGATCTGAATATTTAAAAACTAGAAGAAAGTATGTGATTATAATTATTTTTAGTGTAGCAGCTATCTTAACACCTCCAGATCCAATTACTCAAATAGGATTGGCTATACCACTTTTACTATTATATGAAATTTCAATATTTACTGTTAAACTTGTTGAAAAAAATAATGCTAGATATTAAAGAAATAAGAAAAAATTCTGATTTTTTTATAAAAAAATTAAGAGATAGAAATATTAAAGATTCTGAAAAAATAATTAATAATTTATTAAAAATAGATTCTGATTACAGAAAAAAACTTGAAGAAAATCAAAATTTATTAGCGGAAAGAAATAAAATTTCTAAAGAATTAGGAATAAATAAAAAAGATAAAAATAAATTTGAAAAATTGAGTAAGAAAGTTACAGAAATTAAAGACAAATGCTTCAATTATTGAAAATGATGTTTTAAAATTAAAAAAAGATATTGATTTAATTTTATATTCACTACCAAATGTAGCAGATGATCAAGTTCCTGTTGGAGAAGATGAAAAATCTAATAAGATAATTAGTTCATTTGGAGAAAATATAATAAAAAATTTTATTTTACCTCATGATGAGATTGGTGAAATTATTGGTCAATTAGACTTTGAAACTGCTGTTAAAATTTCTGGTTCAAGATTTGTTATTTTAAAAAAAGAATTAGCAAATTTAGAAAGAGCACTAGTTAATTTTATGCTTGATACTCATATTAATGAACACGATTATGTTGAATGCAATGTTCCTACAATTGTTAATGAAAAAGCAATGTTTGGTACCGGCCAATTACCAAAATTTAAAGAGGATCAATTTCAATTAAATACTGGTCAGTGGTTAATTCCAACAAGCGAAGTGAGTTTGACAAATATGGTATCTGATGAAATTTTAGATTATGAAAAATTACCTTTAAGACTTGTTAGCTCTACTCAATGTTTCAGAGCAGAAGCTGGTGCTGCTGGCAAAGATACAAAAGGCATGATTAGACAGCATCAATTCACTAAAGTAGAACTCGTCTCTATTATTCAGCCAGAATTTAGGTTTAAAGAGTTAGATAGGCTTTTAAATTGTGCAGAAAATGTTTTAAAAAAACTTAATTTACCTTACAGAACGGTTTTACTATCTTCAGGCGATATGGGTTTTAGTGCTGAGAAAACTTATGATTTGGAAGTTTGGCTACCATCACAAAAACAATATCGTGAAATTTCAAGCTGTTCATCCTGTGGAACATTTCAGGCAAATAGAATGAAAGCTAGATATAAAACTCTTGATGGCAAAAATGACTTAGTAGCAACTTTAAATGGTTCAGGTTTAGCGGTAGGAAGAACATTGGTTGCAATTTTAGAGAATTATCAAAACGAAGATAAATCTATCTCAGTACCAGAGTGTTTAAAAAAATATATGAACGGTGTTGAAAAAATTTATGGCGGAGAGGGTGGGATTCGAACCCACGAATGAGTTGCCCCATTGCCGGTTTTCAAGACCGGTGCTTTCAACCGCTCAGCCACCTCTCCGAAAAAAAAACTTTATAATTTACTAACAATTAAAATACAACAAATGACTTCATAAAAGGCTTGTGATATTCAACAATAATGAGATTTTTTATATCGATTCTATTATTATTTTTTTTAAATAGCATTTCTTTTGCAAATAGTGATTTTGATACTTGGATTATCAAGTATAAAAAATATGCGATATCAAAAGGGGTTTCTAATGAAACAGTTGAGGAATCTTTTAAAAATGTAAAATTTTTAAAAAGGATTATTTCATACGATAGAAAGCAACCTGAGTTTATAGAAAAAACTGAAGTTTATTTAAATAAAAGAGTTAACAAAGATAAAGTTATTTTTGCAAAAAAACTAATTAAAAAAAATAATAAAATTTTAAATGAAGTCGAAAAAAAATATAAAGTTCAAAAAGAATTCTTAGTTGCATTGTGGGGAGTCGAAACTGTTTTTGGTAAACATAAGGGTAAAGTTGATATTATTTCTGCTCTCGCTACTCTTTCGTATGATAAAAGACGATCAGCATATTTTTCTGAAGAACTTTTGATTCTTTTAAAATTATTAGATAAAAAAATTATAAAATTAAACGATCTTAAAGGATCGTGGGCAGGTGCACATGGAAATTTTCAATTTATGCCTTCATCAATAAAAAATTATGCACTTGATTATAATAATGATGGTAAAATAGATTTGTATTCTTCTTTGGATGATTCATTTGCATCTGCTGCAAATTATCTTAGTAAAATTGGTTGGAATAAAAATACATGGGGAACAGAAGTTAAAATAACTAAAGAAATTAATAAAAATTATTACACTTTTGATGCAAGAAAACTCTCAAAAAAAATGACTATTAAAAAGTGGAAAAAATTAGGTGTTGAACTACCTAAAAATAAAAAAATTGATGATAATTTAAAAGCAAGACTTGTTAAACCTGATGGAAATTCTGGACCTGTTTATATAGTTTTAGATAATTATGAGAAGTTATTACACTGGAATCGTTCTTTAAGATTTGCAATTACAATAGGAATATTTTCTGATTATTTAAAAAATGTTTAAAAAAAAAATTATTTTTATTTTTTTATTTTTAGCATCTTGTGCTTCTAATTTTCAAATTTATGAAAAAACTGGTTTTTCAGAAGTTTCTTTTAATAATAAAATTACTTCAAATTTAAAAATTGGCCAATTATTAAAAGTTACAAATATAGAAAATGGAAAAAGTGTATTAGTTAAAGTAGAAGATCAAAAAAAAATTACGTCCGCAAGAGTTATATATCTATCTAAAAATATTTATAAAAAAATAAATTTAGATGAAAAATTTCCATTAGTAAGAGTTGAAACTTTCAGAGAAAATAAAAAATTTACTGCAAAAAAAGCTAAAACTTATGATGAAGAAAAGTATGTAAAGAATAAAATAAATACAAACAAAGTTGAAGTTCTAAGTTTGTCTGACGATAAAAAAACAAAAAAAAACATATATTTAAAATATGGAGATTTTTATTCTGAATATTATGCTACAGGACTTATGAAAATGCTTAGATTAAGACTTGGTGATAAGATTGTTTATAAATCTTCAAAAAAAAACTCACATTATGTGTACATAGGTCCAATTAGCAGTTTAAAAAACTATGACAAAATTCATTTAAAACTAAAACAAATTGGTTTAGCAGGATATGATATAATAATTAAATGAAAAAATTTTTTACCTTTTTTTTACTAATATTTTATTCTTCAGTAGGATTTGCAGAAAATTTAGAAACATCTGCTAAACAAGCTTATTTAATAGATGTGTTGTCCGGTAAAGTTTTGTTTGAAAAAAATAAAGAACAAAAAATTTCTCCAGCTTCAATAACTAAAATTATGACAACTATTGTTGCTTTTGATTTAATAAAAAGAGGCGAGCTATCTTTAAATGAAAAATTTAAAGTTTCAAAAAAAGCATGGAAAATGTCCTCGGATGGTTATTCATCAATGTTTGTGATGCCTAATGATAAAGTATCTGTTGAAAATTTATTAAGAGGAATAATTGTAGTTTCTGGAAATGATGCATGTGTTGTTTTGGCAGAAGGAATTTCTGGTACAGAATCTGAATTTGTTTTTTTAATGAATAATATGGCAAAAAAAATAGGTTTGGAAAATACTAAAATTTGCAAATTCATCTGGATTTTATGATGGAACAATTATTCTACAGTGGAAGATATTGCCAAAATGTCATCTTATTTAATTAATAATTTTCCTGACCTGTATAAAATGTATGCAGAAAAAAAATTTACTTGGGACCGAACTGGTGGAGCGCCAATTACTCAAGGCAATAGAAATCCTTTACTTTATAAAAATATTGGATCAGATGGTTTAAAAACAGGCCATCTTGAAAATTCTGGATATTCTTTAGCAGGAACTATTAAAAGAGGTGACAGAAGGTTAATAAGTGTAATTAGCGGAACTTCTTCTAAGAATGAGAGATCTTCTGAGTCAGTTAAGCTTTTAAGTTATGGCTCAAACAGATTTGATTTAATTAAAATACCAAAAAATAGTGATAAATTTAAAGTTAAACCTGGAATATTAAACCTCAAATATTAAACGCTGAACTTGAAAAAGATTTTTATATAACAATACCAACTAGAAGATTAAATAAATTAAAAATTGAAATGGAGACCGAAGGTCCTTTAACAAAAATAGTTAAAAAAGGCGACGTGGTTTCAAAAATTAACATTTATTTTGATAATGAACTTATAGGTAGTAAAAATTTAATTGCCTCCTCTGATACAAAAAAAGAAAATTTTTTTATTAGGTTTGTCAATTCTATAAGCTATTTTATATGGGGTTAAAAAAAGGATGCCTTATTACTTTTGAGGGAATTGAAGCCTCAGGAAAATCTACACAAGTCATAAATTTATTTAATTTTTTAAAAAAAAAAAAAATCAAATGCATCAAAACACGTGAGCCAGGCGGAACACCTATTGCTGAAAAAATTAGAAAAATAATTATTAAAGATTTAAAAAATAATGAAGATAATTTAACTGAACTTTTATTATTATTTTCAGCAAGATCTAATCATTTTAAAAAAATTAAGAAATATATAGATAGAGGATATGTGGTATTGTGTGATCGTTATATAGACTCAACATATGCATATCAACATTATGAACAAAAACAGTCTTTAGATTTCATAAATTATATTCAAAAAAAAATTGATAGTAATTTAAAACCTAGAATAACTTTTTTTATTGATGTTTCTGTAAAAAATTCAAAAAAAAAGACTAAATCTAAGAAGCAAAACAAAAGATAGATTTGATAAATATAGTGAAAAAAAATTAAACAAATTAAGGAATAGTTTTTTAAAATTATCAAAAAACACAAAAGAATTAAAGTTATTAATGGAAATTATTCCAAAGAAGAGGTTTTTAAAAATTTAATTTATTTTTTGAGGAAAAAAAATGTCATTAAAAATATCTAATAAAATTATTGGTTATGATGATGAAATGAGTTTTTTTTTAAATTTATACAATTTGAGACAATTACCTCCAGCTATATTAATAAATGGAGAATCTGGGATAGGTAAATATACTTTTGTTCTACATTTATTAAAAAAAATTTTTAAATTTAATACTAACAATGATGATTTAGAAAATTATTTAGCTAATCATAAATCAATTTTTCTTTTAAAGAAAAAAGAAGAGGAAAATAATTACAAAATAGACGAAATAAGAAAAGTCATCGAGTTTTGTAAATTAAAAAACTTTGATGATGAAAATAAATTTATTGTAATTAAAGACATAAATTTTTTAAATACGAACTGTGTTAATGCTCTTCTTAAAATTTTAGAAGATTCTCCAGAAAATACTTTTTTTATATTTACAAATGATATTATGGAAAAATGTTTAGATACTTTAAAAGTCAAGAATGTTTGAAAAAAAATTTTTTTTAAATAAAAATTTATATTCAGAAATTATTAAAAACTATTTGGAAGAAAATGATTATCAATTAAACGATACTCTTAGTAATAATTTTACACCAGGATTTTTTTTAAGATTTTTAAAAAATTTTAAAGAAACATGCAATAATGATTTAAACACTTATTTATTAAAGAAAAATAATGATTTTTCTACTTATAAAATTTTATCTAAATATATGTTAGAAAATAATTATAAATATGAAGATTTTAAAAAATTAAAAATGAATATTAATTTTAAAAATGATATAAAAAATTTTTTTAAATATTCAGAATAAATGTCAAAATTTTATATAACTACTCCAATATATTACCCATCTGCAAAACCTCATATGGGGCATGCTTATTCAAGCATAGCCGCAGATGTTATTGCTCGATTTAAAAAAATTGAAGGTTTTGATGTATCTTTTTTAACTGGAACTGATGAACATGGTTTAAAAATCCAAAAAGCAGCTGAAAAAGATAATTCTAGTCCACAAGAATTTTGTAATAAAATTTCTAAAACATTTTTAGATTTGGCAAAAATTTTAGATTTAAGTAATACAGATTTTATAAGAACTACTGAAACTAGACACAAGGATACTGTAAAAAAGCTTTGGAATCTCTTGCAGAAAAATGATCAGTTATACTTATCTTAATATGCGGGATGGTATTCTGTATCTGATGAGGCTTATTATTCAGAAGATGAAGTAGAAGACCAAGAAGGGATTAAAATTTCAAAATCGAGTGGTAGCAAGGTTGAGTGGATGGAGGAGGAAAGTTTTTTTTTTAAATTATCTGAATGGGAAAAACCTTTGTTGGAATACTATGACAATAATCCAAATTTTATTTTCCCAGAAAGTAGAAGAAACGAAGTTATTAGTTTTGTCAAAGGTGGTTTAAAAGATTTGTCAGTATCAAGAACAACTTTTAATTGGGGCATAGATGTTCCAGGAAATAAAAAGCATATAATGTACGTTTGGTTAGATGCTTTAACTAATTATTTAAAGTGCCACAGATTATTTTGAAAATCATAATGGTTTTTGGCCAGCAGATATACATATTATTGGTAAAGATATTTTGAGATTTCATGCTGTATATTGGCCAGCTTTTTTAATGGCTGCAAAATTACCTCTGCCTAAGCAAGTTTTTGGTCATGGCTGGATACTTTCTGGTGATGAAAAAATGTCAAAGTCAAAAGGAAATATTTTGGATCCAGTAGAACTAATATCAAAATATGGAAGTGATGAAGTAAGGTATTATTTAATGAAAGAAGTTATTTTTGGTTTAGATGGTAAAATAAATATTGATAATTTAGAAAATACGATAAATGATTTAGCGAATAATATAGGAAATTTATCCAATAGAATTTTTACTATTTTAGATAAAAATTATCAATGCAAAGTACCAAATGTTTCAGGGAATTACACAATAAATAGTAATTTAATTATTGATAAAAAAAAATTTATTAAATTAATAAATAATTTTGAACTACACAATTATACAAAAGAAATTCATTCTTACTCATCTAAGGTTAATAAATATGTAAATGATAATGAACCATGGAATACAAAAAATAATAGTGAAGAAAATATTAAAAATATTTTATATTCCTCACTGAACTCGTTGAAAAATATATTTATTTTATTATATCCAATTATGCCAAATATTAGTGTAAAGTTTTTACAAAGTTTAAATATAGATGAAAATAATATTAAATTAGATCAAGTTGATAAAAAACTTAAAGTAAACGATCAAGTTAAAAAACCCAAGTTTTGTTTAAAAAGTATTAATGAGCTTAATAGATTCACATTGTCATTTGTATTATGAGCCATTTGTAAGTTCAATTGAACAAACTTTGGAAGATTGTAAAAAATTTAATATTTCAAAACTTTTATCAATTGGAGTGAATTTAAAAACTTCTGAACAAAATATAATCTTGGCTAATAAATATAAAAATATTTTTTGTACTATTGGGATTCATCCAAATGAAACTAATAAATCAAAAATATCTGATATAGAAAAATTAGAACTTATATATAATAAAAATAATAAGATTTTAGGTATTGGCGAAATAGGTCTTGATTATTTTAGAAGTAATAATAAAGCAGACCAAGAAAAATTTTTTGAAAAACAAATTTTATTAGCCTTAAAATTAAACCTACCAATTATTGTTCATACTAGAGATGCAGAAGATGACACAATAAGAATTTTAAAAAATATACTAAAGATAAATTGAAATTTGTAATTCATTGTTTTTAGGAGTCAAAAGTTTGCGGATAATATAATTGAATTGAATGGGATGATTTCATTTAGTGGAATAATCACTTTTAAAAATTCAGATAATTTAAGAAATATTTGTAAAAATCTACCTTTAAAAAACTTATTAATAGAAACAGATAGTCCATATTTATCTCCTCACCCCTCATAGGGGCAAGGTCAATAGTCCATGCAATGTTAGATATGTTGCTCAAGCAGTTTCAGAGGTAAAAAATATTTCTATAGAAGAGGTTGCTAACACAACTTCTAAAAATTTTAATAGTTTTTTTGAAAATCTATGAAAATATTAACAATTTTACCGCTTACCGAAAATTATTCAAAAAGATACGCCGGCGCCGTATCTTTGTTTGTTAAAGATAATAATAAATTTAGTTCTCATAAAAATTTTATAGTAGGGTCAACAAACAAAAAGGACTATATATCAAAAAATTATTTAAATATTAATGTTACTAGATCTTTTTTTAATTTCAGCAGAAATATTAATTACTCTAAAAAAATATTAAATTTAATAAATCATAAAAAATTTGATTTAGTTGAAGTTCATAATAGACCACAAATTGCACATTATTTGATAAAAAATAGCTTAAAAAATGTTATTCTTTTTTTTCATAATGACCCTTTAACTTTAAGAAATTCAAAAACTACTAATGAAAGGTTGCATTTATTAAATAAGTGTAGAATAATTTTTTTTAATAGTAAATGGACAAGAAATCAATTTTTTAAAGGAATAAATTTTAAATCAAAAAATAGTACAAGAATTATTTATCAAGGCACAAATATCAAAAATAAAATGTACAATAAAAGTAAAATTATAACCTTTGCTGGCAAATTAAATAAATCCAAAGGTTATGATGTTTTTTGTGACAGTGTTATTGAAATTTTAAATAAATACACAGAATGGAAAGCTTATGCCATTGGATCTGAGCCACGAGAAAAATATTATTTTAATCACAAAAACTTAATTCATACTGGTTGGTTAAAATACCAAAGTGTTATTAATATTTTTAAAAAATCTTCTATTGTTGTTGTAAACTCAAATTGGGAAGAGCCTTTTGGTAGAGTGTCAGTTGAAGCGGCAGCGACCGGAAATGCTGTTATTTTAACTAAAAGGGGAGGGTTATTAGAAACTACTAAATATAGAGTATTGTTAAAAAAAAATAATAAAGAATATTTAGTTAAGGCTTTAAAAAAATTAATAACAAATTCTATTTATTTAAAAAACTTGCAGAATAAAACAAGAAAATATTTTGCTCATGACTCAAAAAGAATTATTAGAGAATTAGATATTATAAGACAAAATTTAATTTAAATTATATATTTAATTTGTTTAAAGCGTTATTTTTAAATAAATTACTTTGATGAATATATCTTCTTACCATTTGATTGGATTTATGACCAGTAATTGCCATAATTTCTCTTTCTTCAGCTCCAAACTCTGCTGTTGATGTGGCAAAGCCTGATCTTAAACTATGTCCTGAATACTTTAAGAATCCAACCCTATTTTTGAAGTATATTTCTTAATAATTAGCGCTACATTTTTATCAGACATATTAAAAATTTTAGTATCATTATTTAAATTTAACCATTCTTTTAACGATATTACTGGACAAAAACTTATTGTTAAAATAGGGGATGGCTTTTACCATTCCTTCCCCTGATTGATCTGTTTTAGATTTTCTTAAAAAAATCTTTACTCCTTCATCCACAAAGTCTAAATCTTCTTTTAAAATTGATACCAATTCGGATCTTCTAAAAGCACCAGCAAACCCAATTAAAATTAACGCTTTATTTCTGATTTTATCTTTGTTTTTTTCTTCTTTATCAATTTCTAAAATAATTTTTTTTAAATCTTCAAGCAAAATTGGTTTTTTTGCTTTTTGAAAAGTTCCAATTTTTCTTTTAATACTTGTAAGATTTTCATTTATTAAAGGATTTTTTATATCAATATATTCTCCTTTCAATTTGTGAAAAACTTTTATTGAAGCTAGGCGTCTTTTAATTGTGCTGAATTTTGTTTTTTTTGACAAATAAGTAACATACAGGCTAACAGTTTTGGCATTTGCTGGAATTGATTGAAAATTATATTCTTTACAAAAATTTATAAAATCTGTGAAGTCAGATTTGTAGGCTCTAAGTGTATTTGTTGATTTAGAGCTTTTAATATTTTCTAAAGTCTCTAATTCAAGATCTCGATATTTTGTTTAATATTTTATTCATATTCCGATAACAATTAATTATCGGAATAAATAATACAACTATAATTAGATGTCAATACACTTGAAATTTAACTAATTAGATCAACATGGAGCTTAAATTTAAGAACGGATTAATTAAAATAAAGCCTATTGAGGATAACGATACGGCTAAAATAGCTATGAAATCATCAGGTTTTAAAGCTAAATTAAATACTTGGGGTGAAGAGATATACTTTAAAACACCGTTTAAAGGGGTTAAATTGGATGATAAGGCCAGAGATTTAATCAATTTAGGTGAAATTGCTTATTGGGTTGAAGGAAACTCAATAGCTATTGGTTTTGGACCTACTCCAGCATCAAAAGGTAAAGAAATTAGGTTAGTTTCGCCTACTAATATATGGGCTAAATTTGAATCTAATAAAATTAATTTAGATATTTTGAGAAATCTAAATGATAGTGATATAGTTGAGTTTTTACCTTAAATAATATAAAAAATATATATTAATCAATAATTTAATTAAAAAATATAATATTTTAAATTAATTTTAGTAAATAAATATATAAATAGAAAATTTTATATATATTTGAGATAATAGTCTTTATCCCAGGAATAAATAAAGATTTAGCCATCTCAGTTTCTCCTGGGATACTAAAATAGTATTATTTATATAAAATTACTCTTTAATTGAACCAGCTGACATTATAAATTTAGAAGCTTCTTCAAAGCTCATATCTAAATAAATTACATCTTTTGTAGGAACAACTAGAAGAAAACCGCTAGTAGGATTTGGGGTGGTGGGAACAAAAATATTAACCATCTCCTCTCCTACTTTTTTTGAAACCTCACCTTTATTGGAGCTTGTAGCAAAGCCAAGTGACCAAATTCCTTTTCTTGGATATTCTATTAGAACCATTCTTTTTTCGTTATTTTCATCAGCTAAAGCAAAGCTTTTAGTAATTTGACCAAGACCTTTGTATATATTTCTTAAAACTGGAATACGTTCTAATAGTTTTTCGTTATATTTTAATAACCATTTACCAACAAAAGTTAATGATAGCATTCCAATAAAAGATATTAATATAAAGCTAATTAATATTTCCAAACCAGGGATATCAAATGGTAAATAATAATTAGGATTTAATGTTTTAGGAAGTATGTTTGCAAAAAGCTTTTCAATAAAAAAAGCTAAATAAATAGTAGCACTTATAGGAATAAGAACGATAACACCTGCTAAAAAATAGTTTCGAATTCTGGTTAAAAAGGGTTTTTTAACTTCAGGCTCTGACATTCAGCTAGATTGTATGACCTGCTGAATAAATTATAAAAGCTAGTATTCAAAACCAGCATAACTATAAGAACTTTGTTATCTAAATTCATTTGAATCAATTGTTTAAATTATTAATAAATATATATATTATTTAATTTATAATGAAAAGACGAGATTTTTTGACATATTTAGGCTGCGGGTGCTGCTCAGTCATGATCAGTTCTTGTGGTACAACACCAATAACACAAAGAAAACAACTAAAAATTTATCCTGAGTCAGTAATAAACTCAAATGCTGCTAAGGCTTATGAGCAATTCAAGAAAAA
The DNA here is from genome assembly GCA_038142265.1 of Candidatus Pelagibacteraceae bacterium. Taxonomy (GTDB): domain Bacteria; phylum Pseudomonadota; class Alphaproteobacteria; order Pelagibacterales; family Pelagibacteraceae; genus HIMB114. Next base: position 97,629 of record JAYQJR010000007.1, read on the forward strand.
AGCTAAAATTAGTAAAGATTTAGCAACTTAAATATGATTAAAAGAATTGGTGCCAAAATGGAGAAAAAATCTATTTTTATTATTTTAAGAAAAAAAATTTTAAAGATCCTACCCAAAATTTTAAATGGGAATATATTTTGGTAGATGATGACAAGACACTAAATGCATGGTGTATGCCAGGTGGAAAAATTGCTGTATATTCAGGAATATTAAAAGTTACAAAAAATGAAGATGGTCTTGCCAATGTTATGGGTCATGAAATTGGGCATGCGGTAGCAAAACATTCTGTTGAAAGAGCAAGTGCAGCGATGGTTTTAAATGTTGGAACTTTTGTTGGTGATATATTGTCTGGAGGTGTAATAAGCAGAACTAGAAATACTGTTGGACAAAATACAGGAGTAGATATTTTACAAGTGGGTATATTCAATCCTTTTACTAGAGCCCAAGAATCTGAAGCTGATTATTTAGGTTTGGCATTTTGTTCTTTAACAGGATACAATTTGTATGAAGGCGCAGAGCTTTGGAAAAGAATGAAAGAAGAAATGAAAGGTAAAGAAATACCTCAATTTTTAAGCACCCACCCGTCTCCTTCGAATAGAATAAGACAAATAAGAAATTGGATACCTCAAATAAGAATGCAATTTCCTAAAATAAAAAATATCTAAATCTTCTTAATTTTTTTGAAAGCTTTGGAGAGACATCTATCACAATAAGTTCTTTTTTTATCTCTGTAATCTTGAATAGTAACTTTTACTCTTTGTTTACACTTAAAGCAGTTTAAGTAATAAAACATATATTTATTGGTGAGCCCGACAAGATTCGAACTTGTGACCCATTCCTTAAAAGGGAATTGCTCTACCGACTGAGCTACGGGCCCACTTTTTCAACATTTTAAAACAAGTTGAGACTGACCTGTATTAAAAAAAATTAGATAATTCAAGCTTTTTATCAACTATTTAACCTTTCAAAATGTTGATTAAAAAATTCTTGAAACTTAAATTCACTAATTGATTGTCTGATCTTGGACATTAAATCTTGATAAAAGGCAATATTGTGCCAAGTCAATAATGTAGATGCTAATATTTCATTACAATTAAACAAATGGTTAATATAATTTTTTGAATATAATTGTGATGCTGGACAATTTACTCTTGTATCAATTGGACTATCATCTTTAGCATATTTTGCATTTCTTAGATTAATTTTTCCGTCCCAAGTAAAAGCTAATCCAGTTCTACCTGTTCTGGTAGGTAATACACAATCAAACATATCTATACCTCTCTTAACAGCTCCTAATAAATCACCCGGTGTTCCTGTTCCCATCAAATACCTTGGCTTATTTTTAGGCATTAATACAGAAATTTCTTCAACAGTTTCAAACATTTCGTTTTGCGTTTCTCCAACTGCCAAACCTCCTAACGCATAACCATTAAAATCTATATCTTGCAGTTCCGTTAAACAAATTTTTCTCAAATCTTTAAAAATACCACCCTGCACTATTCCAAATAAATATTTGTCTTTATTTAAACCAAATTCATCTTTTGATCTCTTGGCCCATCTTAATGATAAATTCATTGAGTCTTCTATTCTTTTTTTATCTTTTGAATATTCAGGGCATTCATCAAAAACCATTACAATGTCAGCATTTAATTTTTTTTGAATATCGATGCTAATTTCAGGAGATATAAAAATTTTTTTTCCATCTATATGTGAATTAAATGTTGCACCTTCTTCAGTAATTTTTGTATTTTTAGATAAAGACATAACCTGAAAACCACCAGAGTCAGTTAATATAGGCTTGCTATAATTCATAAACTTATGAAGACCACCTACTCTTTCAATTCTCTCAACTCCAGGTCTCAGAAAAAGATGATATGTATTACATAATATTACTTCAGAACCAGTCTGATTAACTTGATCAACTGTTAAAGCTTTTACAGTTGCAGCTGTACCTACTGGCATAAATGCAGGGGTATTAATAATCCCTCTTTTTGTAATTATTTTCCCTAATCTTGCATTACTGTCTTCACTAACTAATGAAAACGATATGGACATTAACTATTTAAGTTCTGTAATGCTTTCAATAATATCTGGTTGATCAACTGAACCTGATCCTGAAGCCCCTTTTTTAATTTGATCAACAAATTCCATACCAGATAAAACTTTTCCAAAGACTGTGTATTGTCTATCCAAATGAGGGTGGCTAGCAAAACAAATAAAAAACTGGCTATTAGCACTATCTGGGCTCATCGATCTTGCCATTGATAGTATTCCTCTTTCATGAGGTATATCATTAAACTCGGCTTTCAAATCTGGTAAATCTGACCCACCAGTTCCAACCATCCCAGGATTAAATCCTTTTTTGGTATTTCCATGCTTAACATCTCCTGTTTGAGCCATAAAACCATCAATAACTCTATGAAAAGCTACTCCATTGTATGAACCATTATTTACAAGTTCTAATATTCTTGCAACATGATTAGGTGAAACATCTTTGAATAATTCAATTTTTACATCACCATATTTAAGTTTCATTAAAATTTTTGGATTTTCCATTGCTACTCCTTTAGTTAAAATTGTAAAAAATAAAAAAAATAGGAAAAAAAATCTTTTACAATTCATTATTTATATTTTTTTTTTAGAAAACTTACTGCAGACTTTGGTGCAAATTGAGAAACATCTCCCTTTAACGAAGCAATTTCTTTAACCATATTTGAAGATATAACTTGATTGTTAATATCAGCCATTAAAAAAATTGTTTGAATACTTGAATTAAGTTTGCTGTTCATTCCTGACAGCTGGAATTCATATTCAAAATCACCAACAACTCTTAGTCCCCTTACGATGATTGTTGCTTTAATTTTTTTACAATAATTAACTGTTAAATCTGAAATCAGAACAATTTTAATCTTTTTTCTAATTGGTAGTGGTAGCTCTTTTAATGCACTGTTAATTATAGAAACTCTTTCTTTTGGTTTGAAAAGAGTTTTTTTTGATCTGTTGTTAGCCACACCAATGTAAAGATTGTCAACAATTTTTGCGGCACGCTTGATAATATCCAAATGTCCAAAAGTAATGGGGTCAAAAGTACCTGGATACAAAGCAATATTATTAGACATCCGTTTCAGCCAATCTTACTGCAGTAACAACTTTTTCATCACTAGAGGTTTTAAATATTCTTACACCTTGCGTATTTCTACCTGCGACTCTTATTTCATTAACATTCACTCTAATCATTTGACCTTTATTAGTTACAAGCATGATATCATCTTCAGAGCTTATTGGAAATGAAGCTGATACGTTTCCATTTCTATCTGTTGTAGCAATATTGATTATTCCTTGTCCACCTCTACCAGTTTCTCTATATTCGTATGATGAAGATCTTTTACCATATCCATTTTCTGTTACTGTTAAAATAAATTCTTCATTAGATTTCATCTCATCATATTTTGAAAATTTTTTTCCTCTAAAATAATTATCAATTTCATCAGCGCTATATATATTTTTATTTAATGTAGATAAAGAAACGACATAATCATCTTTTTTTAAATTAATTCCTTTTACACCTTTGGAACTTCTACCTTTAAATAATCTTATTTTTTTACTATTAACTCTTAAACTTTTTCCATGAAATGAATTTATCATTACATCATTTGACTTATCTAAGAGTTTTACAGATACAATTTTATCATCCTTATCTAATTTCATCGCTATTTTTCCGTTTGATTGTATATTTTTAAAGTCTTCTAAATTATTTTTTCGAATCTTTCCTAACTTGGTTATGAAAATAATTTCAAGTTTGTCCCAATCATTTTCATCTTCAGGTAGGGGCATGATTGAAGAAACATAATCATCTGAAGATAATGGAAAAATATTATGTAAAGATTTACCTTTAGAAATATTTGATCCCTCAGGTATTTTCCATGTTTTAATTTTATATACTGTTCCTTTGTTAGAAAAAAACAAAACAGGAGTTAAAGTATTTACTGAAAATAGTTGAGAAACAAAATCTTCCTCGCGTGTTACAATTCCGATCCTTCCTTTTCCTCCCCTTTTTTGGGTTTTAATTGAAGTAACAGGAGTTCTTTTAATATAGCCTTTATTAGTAACAGTAACTACAACTTGTTCTTTTTGTATAACATCTTCAATTTCTACTGAATCAACAGAATCTACTATTTTTGTTTTTCTCGGAGTAGAAAATTTGTCTTTTATTAAAATCAGTTCTTTTTTTATAGAATTTAATAATTCATTTCTATCATTTAATATTTTTTTTAATGATAAAATTAAATTATGAAGATCTTTTAGTTCATTATTAATTTCGTCATAACCTATTGCGGTTAACTTTTGCAATCTTAATTCTAAAATTGCCTTAACTTGATAATCAGTTAGACTGTATTCGGTAATTTTATCCAATTCATTTACAGATAAAATATCTTTGCTTAATTTTGATTTTTTAAAATTCCATTTTTTATTTAATAGTTTTGATTTTGCTTCAGCTGGTGTTTTTGATTGTCTAATAATTGCAATAACTTCATCAATATTTTCAATTGCCATAAAAAGACCAATTAAAATATGGGATCTGTCTTTAGCTTTTTTTAAATCATAAAGAGTTCTTTTTATTACTGTTTTTTCCCTAAATTTTACAAAAATTTCAATAAATTGTTTAAGATTTAATAGCTCTGGTTTTTTCTCATTTATTGCAAGTGTATTAAAACCAAAAGAACTTTCCAAAGGTGAAAATTTATATAACTGATTAATGATTACATTTTCATTAATATTTTTTCTTGTCTCTATAACAATTCTAACACCTTCTTTGTTTGTTTCATCTCTTAAATCAGCAACACCTTCAATTTTTTTATCTCTAATAAGTAAAGCAATTTTTTCTATAAGAGCTGTTTTATTTATTTGGTATGGCACAGATTTAATAACTAAAAGTTTTCTATCTCTGGTACCCTCTTCAACTTCCACTTCTCCCCTTAGCTTTATTGAACCTCTGCCTTTTTCATAACCATTTTTAATTTCACTTTTGCCCAAAATAATTCCACCTGTAGGAAAATCTGGTCCTGGAATTTTTTTCATTAACTCAGCAACAGTTATTTTTTCATTGTTTAAATATTCTAAAGTTGCATCAATAACCTCCCCCAAATTATGCGGTGGTATATTGGTGGCCATACCGACAGCAATTCCACCTGCTCCATTAACTAATAAATTTGGAAACTGTGCGGGCAAAACAGTAGGTTCAGTTTCGGTATCGTCATAATTATTTTGGAATGACACTGTATTTTTATCAATATCTGATACTAAAAATTCAGAAATTTTTGCTAATTTGGTTTCGGTATACCTCATAGCTGCAGCACGATCGCCATCCAATGATCCAAAATTACCCTGACCATCAAGAAGCTTGGTATTCATTGAAAAATCTTGTGCTAATCTTACTAGAGCATCATAAACAGCTTGATCTCCATGAGGGTGATATTTACCAATTACATCCCCTACTACTCTTGCCGATTTTCTAAATTGTTTAGACCAATCATAACCACCTCTATACATAGCGTAAATTATTCTTCTATGTACTGGCTTCAATCCATCTCTAGCGTCAGGTAATGCTCTAGAGACTATTACACTCATGGCGTAAGAGAGATAAGATGTTTTCATCTCATCACTAATGTTTCTAATACCAATTTTTTTTATGGACATTTAAAACTTGTTTAAAATGGAACTTCGTCGTCTAAGTCGTTTGAAGATATTTGATTATCAGATGGTAAGGAGCTTTGATCTTGGTTCATATTCGAGTCTTCAATCTTATTAGAAGAGCCTGATCCAGATCCACCACCAAGCATAGTTAAAGTAGAATTATAACCTTGCAGTACTATTTGAGTACTATATTTTTCTTGACCATTATTATCTGTATACTTTGTAGTTTGAATTTGTCCTTCGATATAAATTTGAGCACCTTTTTTTAAATATTGTTGAACCACATTAACCAGACCTTCGTTGAAAATTACAACTCTATGCCATTCTGTTTTTTCTTTTCTTTCGCCCGAGTTCTTGTCTTTCCATGTTTCTGAGGTGGCTAGGCTTAGTCTAGCAACACTTTTTCCATTAGACATTTGCTTGATCTCGGGATCATTGCCTAATCTTCCAATTAATAATACTTTGTTAAGACTTCCTGCCATAAATGTTAATATAAGTGATTTAAAATTGCTTTAATCTATCATATATCGGCTCTATATTTAACTAATTTATAATTAATTCATCAACAGGCATGCTAAAAAACATCGTAGTTAAAGGGGCTAAAGAGCACAATTTAAAAAATTTATCTGTAGAGATTCCAAGAGATAAATTTGTCGTAATAACCGGACTTTCTGGATCAGGAAAATCATCATTAGCATTCGATACGATATATGCCGAAGGTCAGAGAAGATACGTTGAGAGCTTATCTGCGTATGCAAGACAATTTCTTGATAAAATGAAAAAACCAAATGTAGATTTAATAGAGGGTCTCTCTCCAGCTATATCTATAGAACAAAAAACAACGTCAAAAAATCCAAGATCAATTGTTGCAACGGTTACTGAAATTTATGACTATATGAGAGTACTCTATGCAAGAGTTGGTGTACCCTATTCCCCATTTACTGGTAAGCCAATAAAATCTCAAACTGTATCTGAAATAGTAGACCGTATTTTAAAAATACCAAAACCATCAAGAGTAATAATTTATTCACCTTTGGTTAGAGGAAGAAAAGGTGAATATAAAAAAGAATTTTTATCATTAAAAAAACAAGGTTACGAAAAAGTAAGAATTAATGAAAAAATTTATGATTTAGATGACGCGCCAACTCTAAATAAGAAACTAAAACACTATATTGATGTTGAAGTTGATACTTTTAATAATAAAAAAGATGATATTAAAAGAATATCTGAAAGTGTAGAAAACGCTTTAAGACTTTCTGATGGTCTTGTTTATGTAGAATACATAAATGAAAACATTCCTAAAGAACATCAAAAAACAGAAAAATATATTTTCTCATCAAAGTTTGCCTGTCCTGAAAGTGGCTTTACAATTGAAGAAATAGAACCAAGGTTATTTTCGTTCAATTCACCTTTTGGTGCGTGTACAGAGTGTGATGGATTGGGTATGGATTTGTATGTTGACCCTAAACTTGTTGTACCAGATGAAAAAATAAGTCTTGCAGACGGTTGTATTAAGCCATGGTCAAATAGTTCATCTTTGTATTATGCACAAACATTATCTTCATTAGCAAAACATTATAAATTTTCATTAACTGACCCATGGAAAAAAATTTCAAAAAAAATTCAGGATATAATTTTGTATGGTTCAGGTGATGAGGAAATAAAATTTTCATATGATGATGGTTATGGAAAATATTCAAATTCTAAAACATTTGAAGGAGTCGTTAATAATCTAGAAAGAAAGTATTTAGAAACTGAGAGTGACTGGAAAAGAGAAGAAATATCTCAATATCAAAGTGAAAAAGAATGTGAAGGATGTAAAGGGCAAAGACTAAAAGAAGAAGCTTTATGTGTAAAAATCAATAATAAAAATATAAGCGAAGTTACAAAACTATCTATTAAACAAGCAAATAAATGGTTTGTTGATTTACCAAAATCTCTATCCGAAAAAGAAAATGAAATTGCTTTACATGTACTTAAGGAAATTAATGAAAGATTAAAATTTCTTGTAAATGTAGGTTTAGATTATTTAAATTTGTCTAGAGCATCTGGAACTTTATCAGGCGGTGAGTCACAGAGAATAAGATTAGCATCACAAATAGGATCTGGGTTGCAAGGTGTTCTTTATGTTTTAGACGAACCATCAATCGGTTTACATCAAAAAGATAATATTAAATTATTAGATGCTTTAAAAAGATTAAGAGATTTAGGTAATTCTGTAATTGTTGTTGAGCATGATGAAGAAGCAATGCTTAATTCAGATTGGATAATTGATATTGGTCCAGAAGCTGGAATAAATGGTGGAAAAATTGTAGCTGAAGGAACGTCTGAACAAATTAAAAATAATAAAAATAGTATTACAGGTGACTATTTGTCTGGAAAAAAATTTATATCAATACCTCAAAATAGAAGATCTGCCAAAAATGGAAGATTTTTGCAATTAACAGGATGTACCGGCAACAATCTTAAAAATGTAAATTTGCAAATTCCTCTCGGCACATTCACTTGTGTTACAGGTGTTTCAGGAAGTGGAAAATCAACAGCTGTTCTTCATACTTTGTACAGAGCTTTAAATTTGATGATAAACAAATCTTTTTCAAGACAAATGCCGCAGCCCTTCAAAGGAATAAAAGGGTTTGAGTATTTAGATAAAATAATTGACATCGACCAATCGCCAATAGGAAGAACTCCTAGATCAAATCCAGCGACGTACTCAGGAGCTTTCACGCCAATAAGGGATTGGTTTTCAGCACTTCCTGAAGCTAAAAGTCGTGGCTACAAACCTGGAAGGTTTTCTTTCAACGTAAAAGGAGGAAGATGTGAAGCTTGTGAAGGAGACGGAGTAATAACTTATGAAATGCATTTTTTACCTGATGTTTTTGTACAATGTGACGTTTGCAAAGGAAAAAGATACAACAGAGAAACCTTAAGTGTTACATACAAAGATAAAAGCATAGCTGATGTCTTGGATATGAGTGTTGATGAAGGTGTTAGTTTTTTTGAAAATATTCCAGTCATTAAAGATAAATTATTAACTCTTCAAAAAGTAGGTTTAGGATATATTAAGATAGGTCAGCAAGCCACTACGTTATCTGGTGGCGAAGCTCAAAGGATAAAGTTAGCTAAAGAATTATCAAAAAGATCTACGGGAAGAACAATATATATTCTTGATGAACCTACCACAGGTTTACATGCTCATGATATAAAAAAGCTTTTAGAAGTACTTCAGGCTTTTGTATTGAAAGGAAATACAGTTGTTGTAATTGAACACAATATGGATGTCATAAAGACCGCTGATTGGATTGTTGATATGGGACCTGACGGTGGTGATAATGGAGGTAATATATTATTCCAGGGAAAACCTGAAGATTTAATTAATATAAAAGAAAGCTACACTGCCCAATATTTAGAAAAAATTATAAAATCACAAAAAGTAAAAATAAAAAAAATTGCCTAAGGCGTATTGTCAACAACTTCTGACCAATCTCGTTTTACATTAAAAATTAAAATTAGAGGCGAAGCTATAAATATTGAAGAATAAGTTCCTACAATTACGCCCCATATCATAGCAAAAGAAAAACCTTTTAAAATTTCACCTCCAAATACATATATGGAAACTAAAGCTAATAATGTCGTAATTGATGTTTTTAAAGTTCTTGGTAAGGTTTCATTTACAGAACGATTAATTAACTCAACTAAAGAAGAGTTTTCATCTTTTTTAAATTTTCTCTAATTCTATCATAAATTACTACAGTATCGTTCATTGAGTAACCAACAATTGTTAAAATAGCTGCAATAATAGATAAGTTAAACTCAAAATTTAAAAAACTAAATACGCCAAGTGTAAACAAAACGTCATGAATAAGGGCAATAATAGCTCCCAAACTAAACTGCCATTCAAATCTTAACCAAATATAAAACAACATTAAAACTAAAGCTATAAGAACAGCGTATGTGCCGCTTTTGGCTAGTTCACCACTTACTTTTGGACCGACAACCTCAACTCTTCTAAAATTTATTTTTTTATTAAGATCAGCTTCTAATTTTTTTTGAATTTCTAATACAAAATTATTATTTTCACCTTTCTTTTCAAAAACAGCCAAAAAAGTAGAATTATCACCAAATTCTTTTACCTTCACATCTCCTAAATTATAATCGCTAAGCTTAGAACGTATTTGATTTGCAGAAAATTGATTCTCAAATTTCATTTCAATGATCGTCCCACCCTTAAAGTCTATTCCAAGATTTAAACCTTTAAAAAAAGCAAGAAAATAGATAGCAAAATATAAATTAATGAAAAAAAATAAAATTTTTTATAATTCTGAATAAACGGAATATTTTTATTATATATATTAAACATTATATTTTTATTTCTTCACCTTTTTTTGATTTTATATAATAGGAAACAAATACTCGTCCTAAAGTATAAGTAGTAAATACAGATGTAATAACCCCTATAGCTAATGTGATAGCAAATCCTTTAATGGGTCCACTACCAATAAAATAAAGAACAAAAGCAGCAATTAAAGTTGTAATATTTGCATCCAATAAAGTAGTTAATGCTCTTCTATAACCATTATCAAATGCAACAAGTAAAGTTTTTTCTTCTACCAACTCCTCTTTAATTCTCTCATATATAAGTACATTGGCATCAACAGCCATTCCAACTGTTAAAATAATTCCTGCAATACCAGGAAGTGTTAGAGTTGCTTCAAGAATAGTAAGAACAGATAAAATTAAAACTAAGTTTATTAATAGCGAAATATTAGCAAATAGACCAAAAAATTTATAATTATAAATCATATAAATAACAACTAAACAAAATCCAATGATTAAGGACATGATACCCTTTTCTATACTTTCTTTTCCAAGATCTGGGCCGACAGTTCTTTCTTCAATGATTTTTAATGGAGCTGGAAGAGCGCCAGATCTTAATAATATTGCAAGATCGTTGGCTTCTTTAACTGTAAACCCACCTGAAATTTGTCCGTTACCAGTTGTTATGGCGTCTCTTATGACTGGAGCACTAACAACTTCATCATCAAGAACAATAGCTAAATTCCTTCCAACGTTATTCTTAGTAGCATAAGCAAATTTTTTTGCTCCAAAGCCATCAAGCTTAAAATTAACAACTGAAGTATTATTTATGTTGTCGAAACCTGGTTGTGCATCAACTAAATTCTCACCAGATAAAATTACTCTTTTTTCAACATCATAAGTATCTAATTTATTTTTAGATTTTAGTTTATCAAAATCTGATTTGGAACTTTCTTTATTAATCAAAAACCTAAAAGTCAGCTTAGCCGTTTTACCAATCAAATTTTTAATACCAGAAGGATCTTTTAAACCAGGTAACTCAACTAAAATTCTATTGCTCCCTTGTGCTAAAATTGTTGGCTCTTTTGTCCCAACTTCATCAATCCTGGATCTTATAATTTCTAATGATTGCTCAAGAGCATTTTTTTCAAGTAAATTAAAATAAGCATCATTAAAATTTAAAGTAATTTCATCATTATTTATGTTAAATAAAAATTGATTGGAGCCCTGTGCGTCAATAGAATTTATATCTTTGGATGATAATATTGACTTAATTTTTGATAAATCTTCTTTTTTAAATTTAAATTTTATTTTTGATTCACTAACTTCAAAAGTATCATAAAATACTCTCTCCGATCTAAATTTTTTTCTAATATCGTATGATTTAATTTGAAGTTTTTGTTGAAATAATGGTTTTGAGTCCACTTCTAACAACAAATAAGATCCTCCTTGTAAATCTAGACCAAGATTCACTTTTTGATCAGGAAATAATGGTATTTTTTTATTAAAAAAATTTGGAACAAAAAAAAACAAACTGACAATAATTAAAAAAAATATTGAAAATAATTTTAGTTTAGAAAAATGTAACACACTATTTTTTTGGCTCAGTTTTGCTTAAAACTTGAGAAATAGTGGACTTGATAACTCTGACAGTTACATTTTCAGAAATTTCTATTTCAGCTTTATCATCTTCCAAAACACGAACAACTTTTCCTACTAAACCGCCAGCTGTAACAATATTGTCACCCCTACTTAGTGAATCTACCATGCTTTTGTGTTCTTTAATTCTTTTTTGCTGAGGTCGAATTAGCAAGAAGTAAAAAATTACAAAAATTAATATTAAAGGGATAAATTGTCCTAAAGCTTTGCCATCCATGGGAGAGTATTTAAACTATAAACTATAGAATACAACCAAAAATATTAACTAATGTATTCTTGAATTTTTTTAGAAATATTAATTTTTTCTACTTGATTTGATTTTTTTCCCATCACAAAAAAATCATTCAAATGCTTGTCGTCAATTTTCAATAATTTTTCAAAATCATTAAGCTCATTTTCAGTTAATATGTGGGCAAATTTTTTAAAAAAACCTCCTAAAATAAGGTCCATTTCTTTTGTTCCCCTGTGGCTCGATCTAAAAAGTAATTTTTTTATACGAAACTCTTTATTGCTCATCTAATGAATAAATATAAAAAATATAAATATTAGCAATGAAAAACACATTATTTGAGTCAATTATAAATGTTAAAGGAATTGGTCCAAAAATTAAAAAAAAATTAGAAGAAAAAAATATTTTTAATAAAATAGATTTGCTATTAAATTTACCCACTGGTTCAATAGATAGAAGATTTTGTCCCAAGCTTGATCAGTTAGAGGTTGGAAAAATAAGCACTATTTTTATTACTCCTATCAAATACAATTTTCCAAGAATTAGAAATCTACCAAACAGAATTAATTGTATTGATGAATTTGGCAAAATTGATCTTGTTTTTTTTAACTCAAGAGAAAATTATATTAAACAAATTTTGCCTTTAAATGAAGAGGTTGTTGTTAGTGGAAAAGTTACCCTGTATAAAAACAAATTTCAAATTACTAACCCAGATTACATTAGGTCAACAGATAAAGGTTCAGATTTAAAAAAAATTATGGCCAGATATACTTCTATATCTGGAGTTTCTGATAAAACATTACAAAAAATATATTCAGAAGAATCTCAACATATAGATCAAATAAGTGAATGGCATGATAAAAATTTTATAAAAAAAATGTCATGGTTATCTTGGGGTGAGAGCTTAAAAAGATTACACAACCCTAAAACCACTGCAGATATCAATAAAAACTCAATTTTTTTTGAACGGTTGGCATATGATGAAGTCTTTTCAAATCTTTTAATATTCAATGAAATAAAAAAAAAGAATAAAAAAAATCAAAAAAAAACCAAAAATAGTTAACAGTGATAATATAGATAAAATTAAATCAAATATTCCTTTTAAATTAACTAATTCACAAGAAAAATCTCTAAGTGAAATATTAAAAGATATTTCATCGACCAAAAAAAATGATGCGAGTTCTTCAAGGAGATGTTGGTTCTGGAAAAACAATAATTTCTTTAATTACCTCTTATTTGTGTCTTAAAAATAATTATCAGGTTGCTTTAATGGCGCCTACTGAAATTTTAGTTGAGCAACATTTTAAGCTTTTTTCAAAAATTTTATCTTTTGAAAATTTAAATATTCAAATCTTAACTGGTAAAACAAAAATAAAAGAGCAAAAAAAAATTAGGGATGATTTGAAGAATGGAAAAATTAATCTTATTTTAGGAACCCATTCACTTTTTCAAGAAAAAATTAATTTTCAAAAGCTTGGTCTGATTATTATTGATGAGCAGCATAAATTTGGTGTTAAACAAAGAATTAATTTATCTCAAAAAGGTACTAAAGATACTGATGTTATATTAATGACAGCTACGCCCATACCCAGAACTTTAATTTTAACTAATTATGGTGATATGGATATTTCGACAATTAATGAAAAACCATTTTCAAATAAAAATATTTCAACACTTATTAAACCAGCTAATAAAATCGAAGAAGTTATAAAATTTGTTCAATCAAGATTAGAAGATAAAGATCAAATATATTGGGTATGTCCTATTATTGAAGAAAGTGAAAAAATAAAAGCAACAGCTGCTATAAAAAGATTTGAATATTTAAAATCCAAATTTAATTTTCCAATAGGTTTGATTCATGGTTCTTTAAAAAAAGAGGAGAAAGAAAAAACTATGAATGATTTTACAAATGGTACATTAAAAATGATTATTGCTACTACTGTAATTGAAGTTGGGATAGACAATCCTAATGCTAACACAATTATAATTGAAAATTCAGAAAGGTTTGGTTTGGCTCAACTTCACCAACTAAGAGGCAGAATAGGTAGATCGGGAAAAGATGCTTTTTGCTTATTGGTTTATTCTAGCTCAATTTCAGATACTGGGAAAAGAAGGTTAAAAATTATGAAAGAGTCTAATGATGGCTTTTATATTTCTGAAGAAGATTTAAAACTTAGGGGTTTTGGTGATATTATTGGTTATAAACAAAGTGGTGAAAAAGATTTTGTAATAGCAGATCCATTTTATCATTCACATTTATTTGAATTAGCTAAAAATAATATTGAAAACTGTCAAAATTTAAACCCAAAAAATTTTGAATTTTTATTAAAAATTTTTAAAAAAGATAAAGTTTTAAATATTATAGATACTGGCTAAGCTATTTTTTTATATCCAATTGCGGTCTCAAATTCATTTAACCTTTTATAGATGGATCTAAGTTCTGTAATTGTTGTCCAGTTATGTGTAAATAGTGAAAAACTGCTATGTACTCTAGAGAAGGCGTTTGAAACCTGTATAACAAACCCTAGAGTAATAGCGCCTGTAAATAGTCCTGGAGCCATAACTAAATAAGGTACTATAACCATAAATTGATCATAAATATTTACCCAGATATCAAAATACCCGTAATGCAAAAAAAGTCTGTGATAATTAAATTTAATTCCAGTAAAAAGTTGAAAAATAGTGTCTGGTTTTGCATAATTATCTCTATCATCTTCGCCATAAACTAATTCTTTTCTAAACTTTGCCTCAACTTTTTGATTATTGTATTCTAAGCCAGGTAATTTTATTCCAACAAACCAGCTAATTAATAAACTTCCTAGGCTTGTTGCAAACGCAACCCAAACCAATGATCCTGGAATATCTTTTAAAAAATCTATTTCTACTTTTGAAGATAAAGACCAAAGAATTGGCGTAAAAGCAATTAAAGTCATAATCGCTCTAACAACCTGCAAACCTAAACTTTCAACAATTTTTGCAAATCTCATTGTATCTTCTTGTAAACGTTGAGCAGATCCTTCGACCTTAACCCGGCCTGAAGTCCATACAGGAATGTAATCAAAAGTCATAGCTTCTCTCCACCTAAAAGCATATAATCTTGTAAAATAGGCTGTGAATGTTGCTAGAACCACATATGGCATAGCCAAGTAAACAAATTCTAAAATCTTTTCCCAAAACATAGAAATATCGTTTTCAGTAGGCTTTTGAAGAAGATCGTAAAATCCTTTATACCACTCGTTAATTTTTACAGTGATTGTCACTTGTATAAGAAGGGATAAAATTAAAAAAAAACCTCCTCCCCAAGACCAAAGAAGCCATTTTTTATTTAAAAAAAAACTCTTTAACATTAATTATGAGGTAAAATTGTCCGCGTAAGATTTTAATATATTTTTTGTTTTTTTAGGTTCTATAATTTCAAAATCAATATTATTCTTTTTTGCATAATTTATAGCTTCATCTTTTGTAGAAAAATCCAACTTTACTTGATACTGGGTGTCTTCAGTTGAATCCCAACTCATTAAATGATCTGTTCCAGAATATTTCTTATTAAATTCCAACACCCATTTTAACGAATTATTTATACCTGATTGCATAGCGCTTTTAGAAGGTATATAAATTTTTGCTTTCATTTATTTTTTAGTACATTTCCATTTTGTCTTTTCTAAGCCATAAACAATCATGCCAGAAAGGTCTTTTTTAAGTTCCCTTTTTACATCTAAAGTTTTTTTAGGATTCATTGGATAAGGTTTTTCTGTAATAACCCAAACATAATTTTTTCCATCATCTTTTATTTCAACAGTTCTGTTTGCATAAGTTAAAGTTTTTTTATCATCAGATAGTTTAAAATCTAAAATTTCTAAACCTTCCATTTCTTGACCGTTGTTACAAGTAAATGAATTTGAAAAGGCAGTGTTAGAAATCATTAAAAATAATAGTGTTCCAAATAATTTTTTCATTTTTACTCCTTTGTTATGGTCGGGGCAGCAAGATTTGAACTTGCGACCCTCTGGTCCCAAACCAGATGCGCTACCAGGCTGCGCTATGCCCCGATTATTCAATTATGCATGGTAAATACATTAAAAATATTAAAATTTAAAGAAATCTATAAATATAAAAACTTGATAATTAATTCAAAACTCTAGTATATAAAGCCTGTGAAACCATTATTACCAGAAATCATTGCCACATCGTTATTTGCTATAGCTGTATTACATACTTTTTCAGTAAAATATTTTCTTAAATTAGCACACAAATATCATAAGCATTCAAAACTATTTCACATTTTAGGCGAAGTAGAGGCAGTATTTGGAATTTGGGCAATTGCATTAATTTCTATATTCATGGTTTTAAAAGGTAAAGATTTCTCACTAAATTATCTTAGCACTTTGCATTTTACTGAACCTTTGTTTGTATTTGTCATCATGGTTGTGGCGGCTAGCAAACCAATATTAGATTTTGCTTTGTTTATAGTTTTAAGAGTCTCTAAAGCAGTCCCTATTCATCCAGCTACCAGTTTTTATTTTTGTACATTGTTTTTGGTTCCTCTTTTAGGATCATTTATTACTGAACCAGCAGCTATGACACTGGCTGCATTAATGCTTAAAAGACCATTTTTATTCAAAAGAAATTTCTACAAAAATGAAGTTTGCTACAATCGGTGTTCTTTTTGTAAATATTAGTATTGGTGGAGTTTTAACACAATTTGCAGCCCCTCCAGTTTTAATGGTTGCGGCCAAATGGAATTGGGATTTAAATTTTATGTTTACTAATTATGGCTGGAGATCAATTTCTGCATGTTTAATTAATGCAATAATAGTTACTTACCTTTTTAAAAATGAATTAAATAAAATTAGATTAACGCACTCAGATGTAAAACTACCTTTGTTTATTTTATTTTTACATTTAGTACTTTTAACCGGAATAATTATATTTGTTCATGATTTGATAATTTTTTTAGGAATTTTTATTGTATTTCTCGGTTTGGCCACTGCTTACCCAAATTTTCAAAATAAATTAATGATGAAAGAAGCTTTTCTAGTTTCTTTATTTTTAAGTGGTTTGGTTATTTTGGGAGGCTTGCAAAAATGGTGGTTACAACCAATTCTAACATCTATGTCATCAAATCAGATTTATTATGCAGCTACAGCTTTAACTGCAATTACAGATAATGCAGCTCTTACATATTTAGGTTCATTAGTTGATGGATTATCTGATGAGTTTAAGTTTGCATTAGTTGCTGGCTGTGTAAGCGGTGGTGGTTTAACAGTAATTGCAAATGCACCAAATCCTGCAGGTTATTCAATATTATGCTCTTCTTTTAAAGGTGGTGCAATAAGTCCTCTTTATCTTTTAATTTCAGCTCTTGGGCCAACTATCACTACTATAATATTTTTTAATTTATTATAAATATTATGAAAATTATTAAATATTTAATAATTTTAACTTTTATAACATCAATGTCTTTAGCAAATAATAAAACTGCTTATGATTTTAAATTTAAAGATATTAATGGTGGTGAACTTGATTTATCTCAATTTAAAGGGAAAGTTTTACTCGTTACAAACGTAGCAAGTAGATGCGGTTTTACTAATCAGTACAAAGGATTACAATCAATTTGGGAGGAATACAAAAACAAAAACTTTGTTGTTATAGGTGTTTCTTCTAATGATTTTAATCAAGAATTAAAAAATAAAGAAGAAGTTAAAAAATTCTGCGAAGTAAATTTTGGTATAAATTTTCCAATGACTGACATTACCGCTGTCAAAGGTGATAATGCACATCCTTTTTATCAATGGGTTAAAAAAACAAATGGAAACTCTCCAAAATGGAATTTTTACAAAATTTTAATCAGTAAGGAAGGAAATGTCGTTGAGACTTACAGCTCTTTAACAAAACCAGAGAGTAAAAAATTAAAATCAGCTATTGAAAAACTACTTTAATGGCGGTCCCTAGGGGAATCGAACCCCTCTTTTATGGATGAAAACCACATGTCCTAACCGATAGACGAAGGGACCTGAAAAAGAGTTTTTATTTATTATTCTTATATAATCAATAAAAAAATTATTGGATTAATTGAATATCTTCTACAATTAATTCGATTTTTGAACGATCGTTCCATTCATTTAATTTGATCTTGCCAGCAACATTAAAACTTTTTTTATAATTCATTAAATAATTTCCGATATTAGTATTTTTAGAG
This sequence comes from Candidatus Pelagibacteraceae bacterium, assembly GCA_038142265.1. GTDB lineage: Bacteria > Pseudomonadota > Alphaproteobacteria > Pelagibacterales > Pelagibacteraceae > HIMB114. The sequence continues at coordinate 115,727 of JAYQJR010000007.1, forward strand.
TTAAATGATATTGCGTCTAAATAAAAATTTCCTTTCTTTAGTACAACTTTCACATGATTATTATTTGTTTCAATTACTTTACTAACTTCAAAATTTTCAAAAGCAAATAATGGCTCTCTATTTCCAGATCCATAAGGTTCAAGACAATCAAGCTTGTTAACCAAATCCTGGTTGATAGCACTACTATCTAGATAACTATCAATATACAGAATAGTATTTTCAGTATTTTTTTTATATTTTTTAAAAGTCGTGATTAATTCATTTTTAAAATTTTCTAATTGATCATCACTTAGGCTAAAACCTCCTGCCATAGGGTGTCCTCCGCCCTTTAAAATTATGTTCATCTGTTTGCATTTTGTAATAGCCATTCCTATATCAAAACCATAGACTGATCTTGCGGATCCTTTGCATAAATTGCCAGATTGAGAGATAATAAATGTAGGTTTATGAAAATGATCCTTTAATCTGCTAGCAACTATACCTATCAAACCTTCATGCCAATCATTTTTTACTAAAAAAATAATTGGATCATTAATATTTTTTTCAGCTAAAATAATTGCTTCATCAAGAATTTTTTTTTCAAGATCTTTTCTTTTCATATTTAAACTATCAAGTTCACTTGAAATTAAATATGCACTCTCTGCATCATCAGTAGTTAACAAATTATATCCTAATTTAGACTTTCCAATTCTACCCCCAGCATTTATTTTTGGACCAAGAACATAACCAACTTCATATGTACTAAGTTTTTTTCTAATTTTAGAAAAATCAACTAAAGTTTTAAGACCCAGATTCTCTCTTTTGGAAGCTATTTTTAATCCTTGATTTACAAAAGCTCTATTTAAATTTATCAATGGAACAACATCACACACTGTTCCCATCATGACCAAATCTAAAAAATTCAATAAATCAGGTTCTGAGGTTTTGTTTTCACTAAAAAAATTTGTCTCTCTTAAAAAAGAATTTAAACCTACAAGAAAAATAAAAAGTACACCAGCTGCACATAAATAATAATAGTCTCCATTCTCATCTACTCTATTGGGATTAATGATAGCATCTGCTTTTGGAAAATTTTCTTGAGATTTGTGGTGATCAATAACAATTACATCAATATTTTTTGACTTAGCAAAATCTATTGCCTCAAAAGATGTTGTTCCACAATCTAAAGCAATAATTAAAGAAACATTTTGATTTATTATATTTTCAAAAGTAGCAACTGATGGACCGTAACCATCTTTTTGTCTATCAGGAATAAAAACTAAATGATCAATAGATAAAAATTTTAAATATCTAGACATCATGCTACTCGATGTGGCTCCATCAACATCATAATCACCAAAAATACATATTTTATTATTTTTTTTTATATGCTCTGAAAGTAAAGTTAAACCTTTCTCCATATCTTTAAAAATATAAGGATTTGGTAAAAAATTTTTTATTCTTGGGTTTAAAAAATGATCAATATCATTTGTATTGATGTTTTTAATTGCCAATAACTTTGAAATGAAAAAATCTAAATTGTAATTTTTAGATATTAATTCAACTAAATTTTTGTCGTATTCTTTTAATACCCACTCTTTACCTTGAACAGAGTGATTACTCATATTTTATATTTTGTCTTAACTTTCTTAAAAAATTTCTGAGAATAATGTAAAGCAAATGTCTCTGCTTCAAACTCATTGTTATTAATTTTTACACCCGAAACTAACTCTCCATCAGTTACTCCAGATGAACAAAAAATAACATCGCCTTTCACAATCTCTTCTAGATTATATTTTTTATTAAAATCAGAAATTCCTAATTTTTTTGCTCTATTAATTTCATCAGTATCTTCAATTTTTAATCTAGCTTGAAATTGACCTCCCAAGCATTTAATCGCTGAAGCAGCAAGCACTCCCTCTGGGGCGCCTCCAATTCCAACATACATATCTACGCCTGAATTATCTAAAGCCGAAAATATTGATCCAGCTACATCACCATCAGAAATTAGTTTTAGTTTACTGCCTAATGATTTTGCTCCATCTATGAAATGTTTATGTCTATCTCGCTCTAACATGCAGATACAAATATCTTTAACATCTTTATTTTTTGCTTTTGCTAAGTTTTTAATATTTGTTTTTATATCTTCATCCAAGTCAACAACATGATTAGGTAGTCCTGAACCAACAGAAATTTTATCCATATAAGTATCTGGTGCTTGTAAAAGCATACCTTCTTCAGATATTGAAATCACAGAGATAGCATTTGGTTGATTATTAGCTGCAAGCTTTGTTCCGTCTAAAGGATCTACAGCAATATCAATTTTTGGAGCTTCTGATTTACCCAATATTTCACCTATGTATAACATTGGAGCTTCATCCATTTCCCCTTCTCCAATAACAACCTTACCGTTTATATTCATATTATTTAATTCGTTTCTCATAGCATCTACAGCAGCTTGATCAGCAGCATTTTTATCACCCATACCTTTTAATAAAGAAGATTTGTAAGCAGCTTTTGCAGCGACATTTATAATTTGGTCAAGCAAGCTTGGGTCTAACATTATAGCTTTTTAAAATCTCTAACTCTAATCATAACTATTTTTTTAAATAGTTTCTTTTGCTTTTTTAAAGTTTTGAGAACTTTTTGAATATTTTGCTCTTTAGAAGCGTGTGTAACAAGCATAACATTAGCTAGTTTATTTCTAGAAGGCTCCTGGAATAAATTTGAAACACTTATTTTGTTTTTAGCGAGTGAAGAAGTAATTTTAGACAAAACTCCAGGAACATCTTTTGTTAAAAACCGAATATAATACTTTGATACATGGTTATCAAAATTAAATAATTTCATATTTTTTTTGGCTGATGGAGAAAGTCCAAATGAAAATTCATCATTGCCAAGCATAATAGATGTAATATCTGAAATTATTGCTGATGAAGTAGGTCCTTTTCCGGCTCCTGGTCCTTCGTAAATTGTTCTTCCTATTGGATTGCCGTCTACAACGATAGCATTTGTAACATCGTCAATATTTGCAACGTCCAAGTTAAAAGGTATCAAGCATGGATGAACTCTTTGTTTTATTTTGCTTCCTAATTTTTCAGATATTGCTAGCAATTTTATTTTGTAACCAAGGTTTTTAGTAAATCGAATATCATCGATTTCAATATCTCGTATACCTTCAACTAAAAAACCTTTATTAATAATTTTTGATCCAAAACCTATAGAGCTTAATATCGAAATCTTAGCAGCTGCATCGTAACCATCAACATCAGCAGTAGGATTACTTTCAGCATATCCTAATTTTTGAGCGTCTTTTAATACATTTGGAAAATTTTCATTTCTTTTTTCCATTTCAGTTAAAATATAATTTGTTGTACCGTTTAAAATTCCGTAAATGTGGTGAAGCTTGTTAGCTATCAAGCCTTGTTTAATAGATCTAATAATAGGAATTCCACCTCCAACAGATGCTTCAAATAAAAGATTAACTTGTTTCTTTTCAGCTAATACTGACAAAGCGTCACCGTGTTTAGCAATTAAAGCCTTATTTGCTGTAACTACATGCTTGTTATTATTTAAAGCACCGAAGACAACTTTTTTGCCATACCATCGGCTCCACCTATCAATTCAACTATAATATCAATTTTAGGATTATTAATAATTTTTAAAGGATTTTTTTCTAATACACCTTTAGAAAAGTTAACCCCTCTTTTTTTTTTAATATTTCTTGCTGAAGCTTTAATTATATTTAATTTAAATCCAGTTTTTTTCTTAATATCAGAAGCATTTTTTCTAATATTTCTATAAACCTCAAGACCTATATTGCCTAATCCAACAATACCAATATTAAATTCTTTCATTATTCCAATCCTAATTTTTCATCAAAACCAAATCTAATGTTAAAGTTCTGAACAGCTTGGCCAGCAGCACCTTTTAACAAATTATCAATAGTACAAGATACAATAAAGGATCCTTTCATTTTATTTTTAAAAATTGCTATATGAGCTTTATTTGTATTTACAATCTTATCTGTGTTGATTGCAATAGAATTAAAAACTTTAATAAATACTTCATTTTTATACTTATTATTTATCGCCTCAAAAAGCTCATCAAGTGAAAAAGTTGAATTGACATAAATTGTTGAAAGCATGCCTCTAAAAGTAGGAATTAAATGAGGAGTAAATGATGCCTCAATTTTTTTGTTAGCAAATTCGGATAAATAAAAATCTATTTCAGGCATATGTCTGTGATGACCAGCTCCATAGATAGCTATATTTTCATCGATGTTTGGGTATTGGTCATTATTATAAATTTTTTTTCCTGCTCCAGAATAACCAGATTTACTATCAATAATAATTGAATTTATATCAATTAAGTTATTTTTAACTAATGGATAAAGTGGAAGTAGAGCTGATGTAGGATAGCATCCAGGACAAGCAATTAAATTAGAGGTTTTTATTTTTTCTCTATAAATTTCAGATAAACCATAAACAGAATTTTTTTGAAGTTCTGGGCTTTCATGTTTAACATTATACCATTTTTCATAAGTAGAAATCTCTGGAATTCTAAAATCAGCAGATAAATCTATAATCACAACATTTGAAGATACTTCATTTGCTATTTTATGAAGCTCAGCATGTGGTAGAGCTGGAAAAAAAACATCACACTCTTCAATTAATTTAGGATCAATTTTTTTTAATTCCGGAAGATTGTTAATTTTTTTTGGTAATAATTTATAAATATCTTCATTGATGCTTTCATTTACAAACAAATATTTAATATTTGCATTAGGATGATTATAAAGTTTTTTGATTAACTCTAATCCTACAAAACCAGTTGCACCTGCTATAGCAATGTTTAATTTCTTGCTCATTATTAATAAATTTAAATGTGTTTGAATTTAAAACAATAAAAAACTAAAAGAATATTATCTTTTAGAAAACTGAAATCTTCTTCTAGCTTTTCTTTGACCGTATTTTTTACGTTCAACCGTTCGAGAGTCTCTCGTAAGAAGTTTGTTTTTTTTAACTACTTTTCTAGTATCAGGAGCAGTACTAACCAATGCCTTTGATATGCCGTGTGTAACAGCGCCTGCTTGACCACTCATTCCACCACCTTTTACAGTGCAAACAATATCATAAATATCTTTAGATTTTGTAATTGATAAAGGTTTTTCGATAGCTAGCTGATGAACAGGTCTCTTGAAATATTGAGAATAGTTTTTGCCATTTACAAATATTTTACCAGAACCCTTCAACATCCACACTCTAGCAACAGACTCTTTTCTTTTGCCAGTAGCGTATACAGCATCACTTGAAATTTTTACTACTTCGCTCATTAATTAGATCTCACGTTTTTTTTATTTAATTTACCAAAATCAATTACTTTAATTTTTTGTGCATCATGAGGATGTTTGTCAGATGTATAAATTTTTAATTTTGTTAATTGTTTTTTTGACAAAGGGCCACCTGGCAACATTCTTTTTACCGCTAGTTTTAGAATATCTTCAGGCTTATTTTTTTCTAATAAATTAGATGGAGTTTTTTCTTTAATACCGCCAGGGTAACCAGTATGTTTATAATACTTTTTATCTGTAAATTTTTTTCCAGTAAACTTAATTTTCTCTACATTTGTGACAACTACAAAGTCTCCATTATCCATATTAGGGGTAAATGTAGCTTTGTTTTTTCCTCTTAAAATTTTTGATATTTCAGCAGCCAATCTTCCAACTACAACATTAGTAGCATCTATATGATACCAATTATTTTCTAATTCGCTTTTTTTAATAAAGTTTGTCATTTTGAAAGCTGCTAATTACTGTCATTAAGCTCAAGTGTCAATTAGCATTTCGATCGTTATTTAGAGAAAATAAGGCATAAATTGCTGCTGTAATTAACAAAACCGAGCCCATTTGATGCATGCTGGCCAAGTAAATATTTAACCCAGAAATTAAAGTTAAAATACCCAAAGCTATTTGAACAAATAAAGCAAAATATACTGGGTAAATAAATTTTTTATTTTTTAATTTTCTAAATTTAAAAAAATATAAAAAAATAAACAAAACAAAAATAAAATAAGCTAATAACCTATGAATTAATTGAACATAAGATGGGTTAGTTAAAGACATAGATGAAAAAATATTTAACATATTAATATCATCAGCTATAAATCTACCATTCATTAAGGGCCAAGTTTGATACAATAATCCAGCATTAAGACCTGAAGTGAAAGCGCCCCAAACTATCTGGGCAATTATAAGTGTAATCATTATAAAAAGAACTTTAGAATTAGTATTAAAAATTAATTTTATTTTATTTTCTTTGTGATTAAAAAAAGCAAATAAAAGAAGACAATAAATAATTATAGCAAGCGATAGATGGGCAGCTAATCTAAAATGACTGACATCTGTATCTGAAACAAGTCCACTCTTAACCATATACCAACCCATAAAACCCTGAGACAAAAATAATAAAAAAATAAATCCAAAAAATTTTTTATAAAAAGAGGTAATTTTTTCTTTATAACAAAAAGTATAAGTATGGAATTAAAAAAAACAAAACCAAAAATCTCGCAATAACTCGATGCAGATATTCCCAAGCAAAAATTACTTTAAACTCATCCAATGTCATTCCATAATTAATTTTTTTATATTCTGGAATTTCTTTGTATAAATTGAAATATTCTATCCATTTTTCATGAGTAAAAGGAGGAAGCAATCCTGAAAAAACTTCCCATTTGGTGATGGACAAACCTGATCCAGTAAGTCTTGTAAAACCTCCAACCCAAATAAGGAGGATCAAAAAGAAGGCAGCAGGTTAGTAACCAATAAAAATATATTTTATTTTGTTTTATTTCTTGCATACTTTTATGTATATTTTTTTTAGATGAAAAAAAACAATAAGTTAATAAATTTAAAAAAACTAGAAAAAGTTAGGTTCAATATAGATAAGATTGATATTCAATTATTAAAGCTTTTATCAAAAAGAAAAAAAGAAGTTCTAAAAGTAGTTAAATACAAACCTAAAAGTAAGATTGTAGATAAAAAAAGAATTGCCTCTATGCTCAAAAAAAGAGTAAGAATTGGAAAAAAATTAAATATCGAAAAATTCATTATTACCAATATTTGGCTTTCAATGATTAACTCTTTTATAAAACTGGAAAGAAAAAAATATAAATAAAATTATTTACTATGTGGTGGTAGTTTTTTTTCCACAAACCATTCATGCTTTCTGGTAGCAGGATTAAACTTTTTCATTTTTAATTTATCTTTAGCCTTTTCACCAGCAGAAGGTTTTTTTACGTAGTAATAAAATTTACTATCTGGTTTTTCTTCTGGAACTAGCCTTACTTTAACTGAAGATTTTTTAGCCATTTATATATTTTTTTAAATTTTTAATTTTATCTTTAAATTTTTTTAATTTTTCAGTGTTTATATTTGTATTTTGTGAAGTGTCAATCTCGTTGTTATTTAATGAAAGAGCTTTTATTGCTCCCTGTATTGTATGACCATCATCTTTTAATAACTTTTTTATTTTTTTTAAAAGAATGATATTTGAATTAGAATAATAACGTCTATTTTTATAAATTAACGAAGGTTTTAAGTTCTTAAATTTTGACTCCCAAAACCTAATTACATGTGTCTTTCGTTTACCAGTTTCAGGATCAATAATGCCTAAAATATCACAAACTTCACCTATCGTTTTATAAGCTTCTTTTGATTTCATTACTTGTTAATTTTTTTTAATAAAAACTTTGATGGTTTAAAAGTTATCACTTTTCTAGATGAAATTTCTTTTTCTTCTTTTGTTTTAGGATTCCTGCCAATTCGCGCTTTTTTATGTTTAATTTCAAAAGCGCCAAATAATGAGATTTTTACTTTATTATCCTCTTCAAATTTTTTTGAAACAACTTCAAACATTGAATCAACAAATTTGATGCACTCATTTTTTGAAATTCCAAGTTCTTTATGGGTTAAGTCGTATAATTCTTGACGAGTAATATTGTTAGACATTTAAATTAATAAAATTATTTTTAATTTTATTAATTAGATTACCATTTAATATTCTGTATGACAAACTGATCGAATTATAAAAAGCAAATGCATCAGCGCTTCCGTGGCTTTTTATTACTGGAGCATTTAAACCAAGAAAAATGGCACCGTTAAACTTCCGTGGATCTAATTTTTTCTTAATATCTTTAAAAGCAAAATAACTAAACAAATAACCAATTTTAGAAAATATAGATTTAGAGAATGATTTTTTAATTTCTGTTGTTATAAAATTTGCAGTACCCTCGGCTGTTTTAAGGGCAACATTTCCTGTAAAACCATCTGTTACAATTACATCACAATCACCATTTTTGATTTCATTTCCTTCAATAAAACCTTTGTAATCAAAATTGGTAATTTTTTTTTCTAAAAGATAAGAATTGGCATTTTTAATTGACTCATGACCTTTTATTTCTTCTGTGCCAATATTTAACAAAGCGCAACTTACTTTTTCTTTATTAAAAATTGCTCTAAAAAGCTCTGTTCCAAGAAAAGAAAACTCGATTAAATTTTTTTCAGTACATTCAACGTTTGCTCCTAAATCAAGTAATAAACTATAACTTTTAAAATTAGGCCATATTGCTGCTAAAGCTGGCTTATCGACACCATCAATAGTTTTTAAAATCAGTTTAGACATTACAAGTAAAGCACCAGTATTTCCAGCGGATACAATAATATCACTTTCTCCACTTTTTACAGAATCAATTGACATCCACATACTAGTTTGTTTTCCAATTTTAATAGCATCTCGAACAGAACATTCATTAGGAACTTTGTTTTCAGAATGAATTATTTTTGAATTTGATGAATTAATATTTTGATATTTTTTAATTTGAGAATTTATTAATTTTGTATCACCAAAAATGTTTAGGAAAGAATTTTTATTATCTTTTAGAAACATGTTTATTCCTTCTAAAACTTTTTCAGGAGAATTGTCACCGCCCATTGCATCAACTGCAATGTTAAATTGCTTATTCATTTATGATTAGTTTTTAGGCTTAAAAATTTGTTTACCGTTATACATACCTGTTTTTTTATCAACATGATGAGAAAGTCTAAACTCTCCACTTTTTTTATCTTCTACTACATTTTTAAATGTAGCAGCCAAGTGAGATCTTCTCATTCCTTTTCTTGAAACAGATGTTTTTCGTTTAGGTACAGCCATAATTAATTTGGGGTAATATCATTTAAATATTGTTAAATCAATATTTTATAATAATTTTGAAAAATTATTTTAAATAATTAGAAAAATTATCAATATTTTTAAATCCATTAAAATATTTTTCTATAAATAATTTTTTTTTTCATGATGGCTTTTTATAATCAAATTTTTAAAATCTATCTAAAATAGAATAAAATTTTGTAACTATAATTTTCATTTTTTTATTTACAGACATATCTCCAAATCCAAGCTCTCTTAAATCTGTTTCAATTCTTTTAAAAATATAATCAAAAAAAGTTTGTTTGTTATAATCTTCTAGTATTCCTAAATTAAAAGCAAAAGACACACAAACTAAAAAAAGGATGATTTTATTATCTAAAGTTTCTTGTAAATAATCGATATAAATTTTTGGATTTCTAGAGATTCTAATAAAATTTTATTATATAAATCTTCCATGTTCAATTCAAAATTTTTAATATTTGTAATAATAATTTTTTTTTCAGTTTTCATGTTCATTTAATAAAATAGATAAAGTTCATGGTGTTTCTAATTTAAAAAATAAAATTGAAAAGATAAAAATTAATAAATCATAATAAAAATGATGTAATAAATATTTTTGGACCTTCAATATTAATTGATCAAAAATGAAAAAAAATGGACTTATTTTGAAGTAAGAGAGACAAAAAATAAATTTGGTAAAAAAATTATTTATGAAAATAACTACGTTGAAATAAAATATGACAAATATGGGTTGGTAAAAGAAAAAATCATCTTTGATTTAAAAAATATGAAAGAAATTAAATTTTCTGAAGATAAAACTGAAACTTATGCTTTGAAAGAAACTTTATCAAAAATATTCTTTCCTCTACTAGAAAACGTTTAAAGAATGCTAGAGATAAATATAAACCGATTAACTAATGAGCTATAATTGCTAAGAGCAATAAAGCAACAATGTTAGTAATTTTAATCATTGGATTAACTGCAGGACCAGCTGTATCTTTATAAGGATCGCCTACTGTATCGCCAGTTACTGCTGCTTTGTGCGCTTCAGAACCTTTGCCTCCAAATTTACCATCTTCGATATATTTTTTAGCATTATCCCAAGCTCCACCACCAGCAGTCATAGAAATTGCTACGAATAAACCTGTAACAATAACTCCTAATAACATAGCACCTAAAGCCGATAAGGCTGAAGATTGATCTGCAATAATAAGAACTACATAATAAACAACGATTGGAGACAGCACGGGCAATAAAGAAGGTATAATCATTTCTTTAATTGCTGCTCTAGTCAACAAATCAACTGCTCTAGCATAATCTGGCTTTTGTTTTCTTTTCATAATACCAGGCATTTTTTTAAACTGTCTTCTAACTTCATTAACAACAGCTCCACCTGCTCTACCAACAGCTTGCATTCCCATAGAACCAAATAGGTATGGTAATAAACCTCCGATCAATAAACCAACAACTACATATGGGTTTGAAAGATCGAAACTAACTTTAATACCACTTAATGCTGAACCGCTTTGAGCTGAAAAGTATTTGATATCTTCTGTGTATGCTGCAAATAAAACTAATGCACCTAATCCTGCTGAACCAATTGCATAACCTTTAGTTACTGCTTTTGTCGTATTTCCAACTGCATCTAATGCATCAGTAGTTTTTCTTACATTAGAAGGAAGTTTTGACATTTCAGCAATACCACCAGCGTTATCTGTAACTGGGCCATATGCATCAAGAGCAACTACCATTCCTGTTAAAGCAAGCATACTTGTTACTGCAATAGCAATTCCAAATAATCCAGCTAACGAATAAGTAACAATAATACCTGCAACGATAATTAATGCAGGTAAAGCTGTTGCTTCCATAGAAACTGCTAAACCTTGAATTACGTTCGTTGCATGACCTGTTGTTGATGATGCAGCAACTGATTTTACTGGTCTGTAATCAGTTCCTGTATAATATTCAGTTACCCAAATAATTAGTCCTGTAATAACTAAACCAGCTACACCACAAAAATATAGATCTTGACCAGTAAAAATTAATTTTCCAACTTTATATGATGTATCTAAACCAATTACATAATCAGTTAGTTTATACATTCCGATTAAAGATAAAATTGATGTTGCAATAAAACCTTTATAAAGCGCACCCATAATATTTTTGCTTTGACCTAATCTTACAAAATAAGTTCCTATAATAGATGTAATGATACATAGACCGCCAATAGCTAATGGATAAACCATCATAGCTGCACTTTTAACAAAGAATATTGAAGCTAAAACCATAGTAGCTACAACTGTAACAGCATATGTTTCAAATAAGTCTGCTGCCATTCCTGCACAGTCACCTACGTTGTCACCAACGTTATCTGCAATAACTGCAGGATTTCTAGGATCATCTTCTGGAATCCCAGCTTCTACTTTACCAACCAAGTCTGCACCTACGTCTGCACCTTTAGTAAATATTCCGCCACCAAGTCTTGCAAAAATAGATATTAATGAAGCACCGAACCCAAGTGCAACTAAAGCATTAATAACTTCTCTTTTATCTACACCGTTAATTAATAAAATTTTATAATAAACTGCGATTGCTAATAAAGCTAAACCAGCAACTAACATTCCAGTTATTGCTCCAGATTTAAATGCGATATCCAAACCATGAGCAAGACCTTTTCGACTAGCCTCAGCAGTTCTTACGTTAGCTCTAACTGAAATTAACATTCCAATATAACCAGCTACACCTGATAAACTTGACCCAATTAAGTAGCCTACGGCAACAAGTGGACTAAATAAAAAACCTATTAAAACTAAAACAACAACGCCTACTACTGCGATTGTTTTATATTGTCTGTTTAAATAAGCTTGAGCACCTTCTTGAATTGCGCCAGCAATTTCTTGCATAGTTTTATTTCCAGTTGATGCGTTTAATATTTGGTTGCTAGCAACTGCTCCGTATATAAGAGCTGCAAATCCAGCAACAATCACATAAGTTAATATGTCTGATGGGTTCATTATATTTTTCCTTTTTGTAGTAGTTAAAAAGAGGCTAATTGCCAAATAAAATCAATAAAATCAACTTAAAAGAGCCTAAAAAACTAGCTCAACTTAGTCGCAACACGATCCAAAACTCCATTTACAAGCCTTTTTTGGTCATTAGAAAAAAATACTGCAGTAACATCTAAATACTGATCGATAACAACCTTAAATGGAATTTTTTGACAATATTTTAGCTCATAAATTGAAGCTTTAAGAATAATTTTAAGAAGCTGATCTAGATTTTTATAATTGATTTTATCAGATAAAGATTCCTCTAATATCTTATTTAGCTCATCTTCTTTTTCAAAATAACCTTTAAAAACTTTTTTTATATGCCGTAAATAAGGATCTTTACCAAAAGAAATCAATCCTTCTGGGTTGTTTATTTTTTCATATATTTTTTGAACAAGTTTTGTTCGTGTATCAGTCTTCATTTTAAATTTTTTAAAACTGATATTAATGCTTTAGCTGCTTCAATGCCTTTATTTTTATTTTTTGAACTTCTTATTTTTGCTTGAGATATGCTTAAACAATTTAAAACACCATTAGATATCGGTAGATTATATTTTAAAGACAAGGACATGATCGAGTCCGAAATACTTTTTGAAATAATGTCAAAATGAGGAGTTTGTCCTTTTATAATACACCCTAAAGCTAATGCGGATGAATATTTTTTATTTTTTTTAAGTATAATATTAATTAATTGAGGAATTTCAAAAGAACCATCAACACAATAGGTCTCGAATTGAACTTTATTTTTTTTCAAAACAGTTAAAGCACCATTTAAAATATTTTTAGATATTTCTTTATAATAATCAGAGTAAACAATTAAACATTTTTTCATATTTTTATTTAAATATTTCCTGTTTTAAAATCTTAATATCAAACCCTTCTAAACCTACTATTCTTTTTTTTGATTTTGTAACCAATACTATCTTTTTTAATCCTAATTTTTTAATAATTTGAGCACCTACCCCGTAATTTCTAATTAAATTTGATTTAAATTCTCTATCTGATTTTGAAAATTTTATATAATTAGACATGTCTTCATTCATACCACTTTGTATAACAACTAAAGCAAATGAATAATTTTTTTTCATGTAATAAAGATTGTTTAAAATATATTTGTTTAATAAATTTTTTTTAAATACTTTGTCATCACTTAAAGCAATAACTCTAACTCGAGGAATACCTTTTTTAAATCATTTGATGTAATTACAAGATGTTTTTTATTATCTATTTTATTTTTAAAAGTTCTTAAAAGGAAAGACTCTCCTTTTAGATTTAAATTTGTTCTCTTAATTTCATTAATAAAAGACTCTTTTTTTAATCTATAAGATATCAAATCTTCAATTTTTGCTATTTTTAAATTATGCTTTTTTGCAAATTTAAATAGCTGATCTCTTTTTGCCATCGATCCATCGTCATTCATAATTTCACAAATAACTGCAGAATTTCCATTGATTGATAATTTTGCTAAATCAACTGAAGCCTCTGTGTGTCCCGCTCTAATTAAAACTCCACCTTGTTTTGCTACCAAAGGAAATATATGGCCAGGTGAAACAATATCATCTTTTTTTGCATTTTTTTTAACAGCAGCTAAGATTGTTTTAGATCTATCAAATGCAGATATACCAGTGGTGACTCCTTTTTTAGCTTCAATGCTAACAGTGAAAGCAGTACTAAAACGAGATAAATTAGAATGAGACATTAACTTCAGACCCAAACGTTCTGATTGTTTTTTATTTAAAGCTAAACATATTAAACCACGTCCATGCTTAGCCATAAAATTAATTTTTTTAGGAGTGCACTTGTTTCCTAAAAAAACTAAATCGCCTTCATTTTCCCTAGATTCATCATCAACTAAAATAAAAATAGACCCACTTTTGGCAACTTTGATAATACTTTCTATACTTGTAAATTTATTTTTAGTCATTTTATTTTAGAAATTTTAATAACAAGTCATACTCTAAATTTAAAAAATCATTTTTTTTAATTTTTGGAAAAATTGTTTTTCTAAAAGTATGAGGAATAATATTAACTCTAAAAGTATTTTTTTAACATCATTAATAGTCAAAGAAATACCATTAACAGTAATTGAACCTTTTTTTACTAAATATTTTTTATACTTTTTAGAAAAAGTAATCCAGCATATCCAAGAATTTTTATCTTTAGATAATGACAAAACTTTACCAACATCATCAATATGACCTTGCACAAAATGTCCAGCAATTTCATCTCCATATTTTAAAGATCGTTCAAGATTAAAAAAATCTCCAACTTTATTATATTTTAGATTAGTGATTTTTAATGTTTCGGGAGATATATCAAAAAATAAATTTTTTTTATTAATCACTTTGGTTAAAGTTAAACACACACCATTAATAGAGATAGAAGTGCCTAAATTTTTTTTATATAGAGTTTTGGAATTAAGAATAAATGTAAAATTTTTATTATTAGATTTAATTGCTTTTAATTTAGCTGTTTCTTGAATTATTCCTGTAAACATTTTTAAGTTTGTAATTCAAAATAACATCATCTTCTACTGTAATTTTGCTACTTAAATGCTTTTTTTTAAATTTGAAAAAAAAATTTGCTTTTATAAGGCCATTTTTTTTAAAAAATTTATTATTTTTAATTATATATTGTTCATTAATCAAATTTGCCTCGAGAAAGCTTTTGGTAGTTAGAGATCCACCCTCAATAAGAAGCTTAACAAAGCCAAGTGAATAAATTTTATTTAATATTAAATTTTGAAGATTTTTCGTCTCAAAATCTAAATAAATCAAATTAAAAAATTTTTTTAGCTTTTTTATTTTGTATAAATCTTTTGATGAATGAAAAACGTATGATTTTTTTAAAAATTTATTTTTTAATACTTTTTTTGAAAAAATTAAATTTTTATTGATAATAAAAACAGCCAATTTTTTTTCTAAACCTGGAATTCGGCAATTTAATTTAGGATTATCTTCGATAAGCGTTTTTCTTCCAATTAAAATAGAGTCTGACTGATATCTAAGCAAGTGTGCAAATTTTATTGCTAGTGTACCAGTAAATAGTCTTTTTGAATTGTGCTTGGTATAACCATCAGAACTAATAGCAATTTTAGAAACAACGTAAGGAATTTTATTTTTTTTAGAAAAATTATGAAACGTAGAGGATAATGTTGGCAAATTCAAATATTTAATAGATATATTCCTTTTATTTAAAATTTTTTTAGTTTTGCCTTTTACTCTTTCATCTTGATCTTTTGCGGATGTAATTACTTGATTAATTTTATTTTTAATAATTAAATCTGTACATGGCGGGTTTTTTCCATGGTGGCAGCATGGTTCAAGTGACGTAAAAATTTTTTTTATATTTTTATTCTTATTATTTTTTAAAAGATCAAACTCTGCATGTGGAGATCCACCTTTACCTGTGAAAGAATAATTAATTTCATCATTTTTTTTTAATATTACTGCACCAACAGAAGGATTTGGGAAAGTATTGTATCGATTTATTTCTGAAAGTTTATTGGCTAGTTTTGTTAAATAAATATCAAAATCTTTATTTTTTAATT
This sequence comes from Candidatus Pelagibacteraceae bacterium, assembly GCA_038142265.1. Classification (GTDB taxonomy): domain Bacteria; phylum Pseudomonadota; class Alphaproteobacteria; order Pelagibacterales; family Pelagibacteraceae; genus HIMB114. The sequence continues at coordinate 131,512 of JAYQJR010000007.1, forward strand.
TGAGCATTAATATTATCTACAAAATCCTCAAAATCTTTTGCTTCTTTAAAATCTGTATATACAGAAGCAAATCTAACATAACCCACATGATCTAAGTCTTTTAAACCATCCATCACAAACTTTCCAATAGTTGAAGACATTATTTCGTTTTGTCCAAGATCTTCTAGGTTTCTATAAATTTTTGAAACAAATTTTTCTATCGTATCATTGTCTATAGGTCTTTTTCTAAGAGCAATCATAACTGATTTGGTTAATTTTTCTCTATCAAATGGAGATTTTCTTCCATTTTTTTTAATAACCATAAGCTCTCTAAACTGAACACGTTCAAAAGTTGTAAATCTTTGCTTTCCACAACCACATAGCCTTCTTCTTCTTATTGCGGTACCGTCTTCTGTTGAACGAGAGTCAATTACAGATGTATCTTTTTCTTTGCAGAATGGACAAAGCATAATTTAATAAATTGGAAATTTTTTACAAAGTTCAACTACTTTTAATTTCACTGAACTTTCTGCTTTTGAATTATCTTCTTTATTATTTTTTAAACCGTTCAACACTTCATGAATTAATTCAGCAACTTGTTTGAATTCAGCCAAACCAAAGCCTCTAGTTGTACAAGCAGGCGTTCCTAAACGAATACCTGAAGGATTCCATGGCTTTGCTTCATCATAAGGAATTCCATTTTTATTGCAGGTTAAATTAGCTTTGCCTAAAGATATTTCAGCATCTTTTCCCGTTAACCCTAAAGGTCTTAGATCAATTAAAACTAGATGAGTATCTGTTCCACCTGAAAAAATCTTATAACCAAAATTTTTTAAAGTTTCTGAAAGAATTTTAGCATTCTCGATAACATCTTTTGCATATATTTTAAAATCATCTTGTAATGCCTCTTTAAAGCAAACTGCTTTAGCTGCAATTACATGCATTAAAGGTCCGCCTTGCAGACCAGGAAATACAGCAGAATTAAATTTTTTTGCTAAATCTTCATCGTTGGTTAAAATAATTCCTCCTCTTGGCCCTCTTAAAACTTTATGAGTCGTTGAGGTAACAACATGCGCATGATCACATGGATTCGGATAAGCTTTTCCTGCAACTAAACCAGAAAAATGTGCCATATCAACCATCAAATATGCGCCAACGCTATCAGCAATTTCTCTAAATTTTTTAAAGTCTATAATTCTAGAATAAGCACTTCCACCAGCGATAATAATTTTAGGTTTATGTTTTTTTGCCAGTTCATCAACCTGACTGTAATTTAAAAGACCTGTTTCTTTTTCTACTCCATAAGCAATTGCATTAAACCATTTTCCAGATTGTGCAGGTGCCGCACCATGAGTTAAGTGTCCACCCTGATCTATTCCCATTCCTAAAATTGTATCACCTGGTTTAATTAAAGCTAAAAAAACAGCTCCATTAGCTTGTGCTCCAGAATGAGGTTGAACATTAGCATATTTAACATTAAATAATTTTGTAACCCTATCGATTGCTAAATTTTCTGCTTTATCTACAAATTCACAACCACCATAATATCTTTTACCAGGATAACCTTCTGCATATTTATTTGTTAAAACAGTTCCCTGTGCTTCAATAACAGCTTTTGATGCAATATTTTCTGAGGCAATTAATTCTAAATGATACCTTTGTCTATTTAATTCTTCTTCAATTGAACTAAAAAGTTCAGAATCTCCCTCTTTTAAGTTTTGCTTAAAAAAATTATCATATATTTGTGGCTGCTTAGACATTTTTAAATTTTTTAATCCTCCTTAAGTGTCTTCCTTTTAAAAATAAAGTTGTAAAAAAAACCTCAGTTATCTTTAAAGCATTTTTTTTCTTTAATATTCTAGAACCTAATATTAAAACATTTGCATTATTATGCTCTCTGGCAAGTTTAGCAGTTTTATTATTATGTACTAAAGAAGCTCTGACATTCTTATATCGATTCGCCATGATAGACATTCCAATACCAGAACCACATATTAAAATTCCAAAGCTATTATCCTTGATTTTTTTAGATAATTTTTTTGCATAATCAGGATAATCAACAGATTCTTTTGAGAAAGGTCCAAGATCAATCGTTTTAAATCTTTTTTTCTTTAAAAAACTTATGATATTTTTTTTTAAATCAAATCCGGCATGATCTGAGGCAATTAAAAGCTTTTTTGTGATATATTTCTTAGTATTTTTCAAAATAATTTACCTATATATTATAAAAAAATATCTACAATAAGTTACAACATTATATTAAAAAACTTATTTTATTAACAGGTAATTTATGTTTCCAAGACAAAGATTAAGAAGAACTAGGTTAAAAAAGTGGTCAAGAGAATTAATTAGTGAGCACTCTATAAAATCCTCAGATTTTATTTTGCCTATTTTTATATGTGATGGAAATAATAAAGAAACAGAAATAAATAACTTGCCAAATATTTTTAGATATTCAGTTGATAATATCTCAATCCCTATTGATAGGGCTTTAAAAAACAAAATACCTGCTATCATATTATTTCCAGAAACTCCCTATAGAAAAAAAAGATGAAAAAGGATCTGAGGCTTTAAATGAAAATAATTTGATTTGTAAATCAATTAAAGAAATTAAAAAAAAATATAAAGATGAAATTGGAGTTATTACTGATGTTGCATTAGATCCGTACACGTCTCATGGACACGATGGGATATTAAAAAATGATATTGTAGACAACGATCAAACTATTGAAATTCTAAAAAAACAATCACTTTTACAATCAACAGTTGGCTCAGATATTATTGCACCTTCGGACATGATGGATGGTAGAGTTGGAGAAATTAGAGATTACTTAGATAAACACAATTATCAATATACACAAATAATGTCTTATGCAGCAAAATATGCTTCAAATTTTTATGGTCCATTTAGGAATGCAGTAGGTTCTTCAAAAAATTTAAAAACAGATAAAAAAAATTATCAAATGGATTACAGGAATTCTCTCGAGAGTTTAAGGGAAATAGAATTAGACATCAATGAAGGTGCAGACCTTATCATGATTAAACCTGCTCTACTTTACTTAGATATTATATTTCAAGCTAAACAAAAATTTAATATACCAATTGTGTCTTACAATGTATCTGGAGAGTACTCGATGATACAAAATGCTATTAAAAATAAAATACTTGATCGTAATTCAATTTATGAAACTTTAATTGCATTAAAAAGAGCTGGGTCAAATGCAATTGTTTCTTATTTTGCAAATGAATTTTTAGAAGAATTATCAAACTAGAATTTTACTTTTAAAGAAAATAAGAGGTTTTTTTTTAGAATTTATTTTAAATTTTATTACTTTGTGCAAGATAATAATATGATCTCCTGCATTAAATTTTTTATATAATTTACAATTCAAGTAACCCATGGATTTTTTTAATAAATTTACTTCATACCTATGATCAAATTTATTATTTTTACTTGCTAATTTATAACAATCTTTTTTTTGTTTGGCCGATAAAAAAATAATTTTATATTCTTTGTTTTTTTTTATAAAATTTTTTTTTGATTTTGTTTTTTTATCTAAGCACCACATAACAATTGGCGGTTTTAAAGATACTGACGAGAAAGAATTTACAGTAATTCCCTCGTATAAATTATCTTCAGTCTGTGATGTTATTGCTGTGATACCCGTACTAAACAAAGCTAAACATTTTCTTAAATTATTTTTCAAACTTCCCCCACTTTACTTTATCCCAAGCTCTTTCGTGAAAATAATAAAGTGCTAACTTTGTAATAACTTCAATTGTAGCAATGGTAACTCCTATCGATATTTTTCCACTGACTAACCAAGATATTAAAAATGTATCAAGTGAAGCTAAAATTCTCCAGGACAATGTTTTTGCCAAACTTCTCGTTCTTTTTTCTTTAATCATATTTTTTAAAGTTATTTTCGAAACCTCTAGAAAAGTTTATATCAAGCTTATCATCAAGAATTTTACCAGATTTGCCTCTATTAGCTATAAAACTATTTATTTTCTTTATTAACAAAGGTTTAGAGTGATTAGACTGATAATATAGATCATAATTATCGTTTGTTGCAAAAGCAAATTTTAATAAAAAACCTTTTGATTTAAAAAACTGGACACCACTTCCCTTTTGAAGCTCAGGAATTTCTTTTAATTTAAAAATTAATAATTTATTTTTTTTTCCATCAGTTAATATTATCGAACAATTTTTATTATTATTAACATTTGCGATCCCAAGAAAACTATCATTTTTTTTAACATTAAAAAATTTCTTTCCAGATTTTTTTAAAGACTCTAAATCGATTGATTTGACCAAGAAGCCTAAACCATTTTTGCTAAAAACTAATAACTTTAAATCTGGATTGTAAACGAAAGCATCAACAATTTTTTCTTTTTCTTTAAGTTTTAAGTAAGAAGATAATAACGCCCCCTTAGAAGAACCAAATTTCAATCTTGAAGCTTCTAGAATATAAGATTTACCAATATCAGATAAAAAACAAAGATTATCCGAGGTTTTACAATTTAATATAAGACTTGTATTTTTATCTTTATTCAATTCTTCAAATTTTGAACTTCCTTTTTTAGCTTTAAGATAAGAGTTACCAATTAAGGAAATATTTATATTTTCAATAACTTCTAATTTCTTTTCTAGTTCATCTTCCGAAATGTTTAAAAACTTTTCAAAGTTGCTTTTTCTTGGTCCAAAATCAGAATTATTTCCAAATTTTTGAATAATTTCTGTATATTCATTATTTATTTCATTTCTTTGTAAGGATTTAGATTTTAAAATTTTAAATAAACGTTTTTTTTCTTTTTCTAAATCTCTAAATTCATTTTTGATTTCTATTTCTTCAATTTTCTTCAAATTTCTTAATCTCATTTCTAAAATTGCATCAACCTGAAGAATAGAAAATCTATATTTTTTAATTAATTCTTTTTTTGGGTCTTTTGCCGTTCTAATAATTTTAATTATTTTATTTAAATTGGCATAAACAATTAAAAATCCTTTCAAGATCTCTAATCTTTTTTTAATTTTTTCTAATCTAAAATTAATTTTTTTATTTAAAATCACATACCGATGTTTTAATAATGAAGACAAGATTTCTTTTAAAGACATAACTTTTGGTTGGTTCTTTTCATTTAATACGTTCATATTTAGAAAAACTTTAATTTTTAAATCAGTTTGTTCGTATAGAGAATTCATCAAGTCTATAGGGTCAACATTTCTATTTTTGGGCCTCAAAACAATTCGAATTAGTTGATCAGACTCATCACTTACATGATCTAATAGTTTGTTTTTTTTATTAATGATTATATCGGCAATTTTTTCAATTAACTTAGATTTATTAACAAGGTATGGTATCTCTGTTATTGCAATTTGATAAGAACCTCTTCCAAGATCTTCTACTTTATATTTAGATTTAAGTTCAAAAAAACCTTTACCAGTATTGTAGGCTTTAAAATTTCTTTTTATCTTCATTCAATATTCCTCCGGTAGGAAAGTCAGGGCCTTTAATATAATTTAAAATTTCTTTAAGTGTGAGATTAGGTTTGTTATTTAGCGCAATCAAAGCCTCGCAAACTTCTTGAATGTTGTGTGGAGGTATGGATGTTGCCATACCAACAGCTATACCTGATGCTCCATTTGCTAAAATATTAGGGAATTGAGATGGTAATATCTCTGGTTCCTCAAGTTCACCATCATATGTTTTTTTAAAATTAACCGTTTCTTCCTCAATATCATTCAAAAGGTACTCGGATGTTAATGTTAATTTTGCTTCTGTGTATCTCATCGCAGCAGCATTATCCCCATCTATGTTTCCAAAATTTCCTTGGCCATCAACCAAAGGGTATTTTGTAGAAAAATCTTGAGCTAATCTTACTAACGCATCATAAACCGATTGATCTCCATGTGGATGAAATTTACCAATAACATCACCAACCACCCTAGCTGATTTTTTAAATTGTGATTTTGGATTTAAATTTAAAAGATACATTGCATATATAAGCCTTCTATGTACTGGTTTAAGACCATCTCTTAAATCAGGAAGGGCTCTTTGTGTAATGGTGGATAAAGCATACGCCAAGTAACGCTTTGCAAACTGATTGCTTAATTCATCTTTAATTATGTTATTTTTCATTTAAATAATTTTCAATTTCAGATCTTTTGTTGATTTTGCTTATGTCAATTACTTCATTTAGTCTACTTTTTAAAATATTAGTATTAAGCCTGTAAATATTAATCAAATCATTAAAATGATAATCGCTGTCAGAATATTTTAATATCTTTTTTATATTTTTTATATCAAATTCAGAATCATCTTCATCAACGCCGTAACCTAAATTTTTTAATAAATGATATTCCCAAACAAGATATGGTTTTAAATTATCTGTTTTTAATTCTTCTAAAAAATTCTCATATTGGTTAAAAATATTTTCATACTTTTGTCTTTCTGGTAAAACTTTTGACAATAAACTTAATGAAGTAAGATATAAATTTAATTTTAGTTTTTCATTAAAAAATTTGATTGATATATTCTCTATCAACTCAATTGCGAAATAACCTATGCTATCTTCAGTTTTAGATTTATAATTTATTTTAAGTTTATTTCCTATTTGAAGTTCTGGTTTTTTTTTTGATGAAGATGATCCATAAATGATACCAATATAAAAACCATTTTGTTTAGTAAAAATTTTAGCAATAGATGAATTTTCTTTATTAGAATTAATTTCTACGAGGTAGCCTTCATCACTCCATTGCATAGTTATACTTTTGATAATTTAATTTTTATAAAAAGATTTACTTTTTTCTTCATTATTTTTTCAAGCTGGATCCTTGCATAAATGCCAATTTTTTTAATCATAGAACCATTTTTACCCAAAATAATTTTTTTATGAGCTTCAGTCTTTGCAAAAACAGTCTGATGAATTGTCAAAGATTGTTTTTTGACAACATTATTAGTTACAATAATTGTTTTGTAAGGAATTTCTTTATGAATATAATTTAATAACGCCTCTCTTGTAATTTCTGAGAAAAATTTTTCCTTAGAAGATTTTTTTGAAAATTTTGATGTAGTATCTTTTGAATTCTTAACAACATAATCTAATAATTTCTCTACATTTTTTTTCTTCAAAGCCGAAATATAAAAAACTGCATCAAAAAGATTTATAAAGTCTATTTCTTTAATCCTCTCAAGAACATAGTCATTATTTACAAGATCAATTTTATTAAAAACCAAAACCTTTTTTTTAAGTTTTTTTATATTATTTTTAATTTTATCTAGGTGTCTAAATTTATTATTTATATCGAGTAAAAAGAAAACAATATCTGACCTCTCTAACCCTTCAATTGCATCTCTCAAATAATTATCATTTATATTGTCCTTATAAAATCCAGGTGTATCAATAAAATTAATCTGACAATTTTTGTAATTTAAAGCAAATTCAACATTAAAATTTGTTGTTTGAATTTTTTTTGAAACAATTGAAACTTTCTTATTTAATAAGCTATTAAGCAGCGTAGATTTTCCTGAATTTGTGGGGCCAGAAAGTGTAACAAAACAAGATTTCATTAAATTTTAAGAGTATCTAACAACTTTTTAGCAGCAAATGTTTCTGCAATTTTTTTTGAAGAACCAGAACCTGTGAAAGATTTTGAACCTTCAATAGAAACAGAAACTTTAAAACTAGGTTTATGCGATGGACCTGTGTTTGAAATAAAATTGTAAATTGGTAGTTTTTTAAATTTCTTTAATGAATATTCTTGTAGTTGAGTTTTTGGATCAATAACTACATTTACAGATTTTTTTAAGTTTTCTTTCCATAATTCTAGTATAACTTTTTTAGATATCTCAAATCCTTTATCTAAAAAAATAGCTCCTATTAATGATTCACAAAGATCACCATATATTTTTTTATTACCAGCTTTATTTTTTTTTTGAGATTTGCTTAGATTTATAAATTTATGAAGATTGAAACTTAAAATGATATTTGAACAAATCTCCTTATTAACCAGGGCTGCTAATTTTTTATCTAATGAACCTTCACTATCTTCAGGATATTTTTCATTTAAATAATTTGCAATAACTAAGCCTAAAACTCTGTCACCTAAAAACTCGAGCCTTTCATTATTTAATTCATTTTCCTTTGAAATGCTTTTATGAGTAAAAGCTTTCTGCAATAATACCTTATTAGTAAATTTAACTTTTATTATTTTTTCAATTTGATTAATATTTTTTTTATCCATTAAATAATTCTTTTTAGTATACGATCAAATCTAATTGATTTATGCCACTTCCAAAAAGTAAAAAAATTTCCTATATCACCATTATTTGAAAAAAATAAAAACCTAGCTTTTCCAACAAGATTTTGTTTTTTTACATATCCAACGCTCATTAAAAAACGACTATCCTTAGAGCAATCTCTATTATCCCCCATAAAGAAAAAATGATCTTTTGGAACAACATAAGGATCCGTATCTTTCATAGAATCGTTTTTAAAATATGATATCTCATATTTGCTGCCAGAGAATATTTCTTCACGAAATACATCTACTTTAATAGTTTCGTTTCCGCATAAAACAGTAGAGCTACGTATAAATTTTTTTATTATTTTTTTATCATTTATAAAAAGATCACCTTTGATCAATTGAATTTTGTCTCCAGGAAGTCCTATCAGTCTTTTAATATAATCAGTTCTATTATCAGATGGAGTTTTAAAAACTATAACATCTCCTCTATTTGGCTCTGAATAAAAAAACCTTTTTTCAAATAAGCCGGGGCTAAATGGAAACGAATGCTTACTATAACCATAAGAATATTTTGTAACAAATAATCTATCACCAATTAGCAAAGTGTTCTCCATAGATGAAGATGGTATAAAAAATGGTTGAATTAGTAATGATCTAATAATGATAGCTAATATTAAAGCTATCAATAAAGTTTTAATATTTTCTATAATTTTTCTTTTCATTCAGGCTTTCGATATAATAACTGTTGCATAAGCAAAAGGAGAATCATCACTAATTGATAAAAAAATCTTATATTTTTTTACCTTTAACCTTTTGGAAATAATTTTATTTATTTTTGGCTCTAATTTTATTGATGGTTTTCCATATTTATCGTGAACAACAATAATATCTGAAAATTGAATTATAGACCCAATACCAGTTCCTACAGCTTTAGAAAAGGCCTCTTTAGCAGCAAATCTTTTTGCAATCATCTCTGGTGTAATTTTTTTTACAAATTCTCTCTGATTTAATATTCTTTTTAGAAATAGCTTTTTATTTGATGATAAAATTTTTTTTATTCTATTAATATTTACAATATCTGAGCCTAATCCTAAAATTGACATTTATTTAATAATTTTTTTAAAATTTTTAATAACTTTTGACAATCCTTCGAAAATAGATTCTCCAATTATAAAATGCCCAATATTAAGCTCATTAACATTCTTTAACTTCATTAAATATTTTGTAGATCTGTAATCAAGTCCATGACCCAAGTTAAACTTTACCTTTTTTTTAATACAAACTTGCTCACATTTTTTTATTTTATTAAATTCTAAAAATATTTTTTTTCTATTATTATCTTTGGTTGCTTTAGCAAAATTACCTGTATGGATTTCCACTGCATCAGCACCTAGCTTAAAAGAATAATTAACATCTTTAAAATTAGGATTTATAAATAAAGAAACTTCAATATTTTTTTTTTTAAGTTTATTGATAATCTTAAATAAATTTTTATTTTTAAGATTTAAACCTCCCTCAGTAGTCAGCTCTTTTCTTTTTTCAGGAACGATGCAAACATATTTGGGCTTTAATTTTAATGCAAAATTTAACATGTCATTAGTTGGGGCCATTTCTAAATTGATGGGTTTAGTAATTTTATTTTTCAATAAAACTGCATCACTTTTCTCTAATGTGCCTTTGATCCTCTCTAACATGGATTGTGATTGTATCTGCACCATATTTAATAACATTTTTTGCAGCTTTAATAATATTAGGATGCCCTTCATTTCTTGTATTTCTTAAAGTTGCAACGTGATCAATATTTACCCCGAGCTTAGTTTTCATTTTTTATATTTTTCTGCTGCCGGGTTTTATAGCTTCAATATTTTTCAAATGATCAGGTAAATTATCTGGTTGGTAAGTTGGGATATCAAACTTTATCTGGGAAATAATATTATTAATTTTTGATTTGCCTCCTGATCGATCAACAATGCTAGCAAATCCAACAATAATACCCCCTTCATTTTCAAGACGTTTTGCACATTCTAAACTTGATTTGCCAGTTGTAATTACATCTTCTAGAATAATAACTCTTTTATTCTTGCAATCAAAACCTCTTCTTAAACTAAAAACATTATCTACTCTCTCAACAAAAATATTAGGAACATTTAAAAATCTTGAAACCTGATAACCTACTAATATTCCGCCTATTGCAGGAGATGCTACTAAATCAAATTAAATTTTTTCATTTTTAATTTTTTCTGCTAAAGATAAACAAACCTGCTCGGCTAAATTTGAATTCATCATCAGTTTTGCACACTGCAAATATTTATCACTTCTAAGGCCCGAAGATAAAATAAAATGACCTTCTAAAAGAGAATTTGTCTTTTTTAAAATTTCAATAGTTTCTTTTTCAGATAACATTAATTAAGTTTTCTATGCCTAATAATTTTAAAATTTATAGATCTTACTTTTAACTCTGAAATTAAGTTTGTAAAATCTTTTAGATTTTTAATTTCTATATCAAATATAAAGCTTATAAAATCTTCTTTTTTATCTTCTAACTCGACATTAAAAATATTACATTTGTGTTTTCCAATTAAAGTGCAAATTTCTCCAAGAGTGCCAGCTTCATGACTTAATAAAACCCAAATACTTGATTTGTGGATTCTTTTCTCTTTATTGACTGGCAACTTATCATGCCAATATCTTCTAATTGAGCTTCTTGCTTTACCAGTTTTTGCATAAGACAACCAATGAAAAGATGGAGTTTTTTTTGAAGAAGTTAAAATTTCAACACTGTCACCGTTTCTCAAACGAGATTGTAATGGTGATTCTTTTCCATTAATTTTACATCCAGTACACGCATCACCAACGTCAGTATGAACTGCGTAAGCAAAATCTATAGGGGTTGCGTGTTTAGGCAAACGAATTACAGCTCCTTTTGGGGTGAAACAAAATACTTGATCTTGGTACAATTGGAGTTTTGTATACTCATAATAATGTTCAGGGTTTTCACCAGACTCTAGAAGTTCGACAAGATCACCTAGCCAAGAATATTCAAATTTTTTTGGAACGCCTTTTTCATTTGTTTTGTAAAGCCAGTGAGCTGCTACTCCTCGTTCTGCGTAATCATTCATTTCTTTTGTTCGAATTTGTATTTCCATTCTTTGATTTTGAGGACCAATCACAGTTGTATGAATAGACTGATAATGATTAGATTTTGGCGTTGAGATATAGTCCTTAAACCTACCAGGTACCATTTTCCATTTTTGATGAAAAATACCTAAAACTCCATAACAGTCGCTAATACTATTAACAATAATCCTAAATCCAATTAAATCGGTTACTTGTTCTAGTGATATTCTTTTTTCATTAACCTTTCTCCAAATTGAAAAAGGTGTCTTTTCTCTTCCTGTAACTTCTGCTTCAATCTGATTATCGATTAATATTCCCTGGATAACCTTAGATATATCGTTAAAAACTTTTATTCTTTCTGGCGCTATTTGGTTTATCTTTTCTATAATTAAATTTCTTGCTTGATTATTTAGTATATCAAAAGCTTTATCTTCGAGTTCATCTCTCACTTTATGCATACCCATTCTTTCGGCTAAAGGTGAATAAATTTCCATTGTTTCACGAGCTATTCTTTCTCTTTTTTCCTTATTATCTATTGAATAAATAGTTCTCATATTGTGAAGTCTGTCAGCTAATTTAACCAATAATACTCTGATATCTTTTGAGGTGGCTAAAATTAATTTTCTAAAATTATCTCCAGCAGTTAATGATTTATTTTCTGACTCAAGTTTTGAAATCTTAGTAACGCCGTCAACTAAACTGGCAATTTCATCACCAAATATTTTTTTTAATTCCTCAAATGTTGCTTCTGTATCTTCTAGTGTGTCATGCAATAAAGCTGTTGTTATTGTGGGCCCATCCAGCTTTAATTCAACTAATATATCGGCAACAGCAACAGGATGAATGATATAAGGATCTCCTGAATGTCTTTTTTGCATTTTATGGGCTTTAAATGCATAATCATAAGCATGCTTAATCTTTTCTTCATCTACGTAAGCATTATATGATTTTATTTTCTCAATTAATTGAGCTTCTTTAAGCATATATAAATTATACCAATTTAAATTATTTTTTTAACTTTATTTATTTGGTCTTGGCTAAAATTTGCAATCATATCTTCAATAGTAGCCTTACTTTTAGGGTGTAACCATTCAACAGAAAGATCCCTAATGGGCAAAAGTACAAAAAGCCTATTCTGAATTTCTTTATGAGGGATGTCTAAATTGATATTTTTATCTTTTATATTAATTATTTGTCCATCATAATCCAAAATATCTATATCAAGAGTCCTGGGGCTATTTTTTTGATCTCTAACTCTACCAAATTTTTTTTCAATTTTTAATATTTTTTCAAGCAAAACTTGGGCAGATAAATTTGTTTCAATTTTAATTGCACTATTAATAAACTTAGGATCCTTGTTATTTGGATAAGCTTCACTCTCATAAAAAAAAGATTTTTTTAAAATTTTAACTCCTTCATTTTCTAATTGATGATAGGCCTTTTTAATATTATCAATCGGTAAATTGTTTTGATATTTTAGATTTGATCCTAAGGCTAAAATTTTCATTAACTTGATTTTCTAAATACTCTAGACTTTTCTCTGTTCCAGTCTCTCTGTTTTTTTGTATTTCTTTTATCATGAAGATTCTTCCCTTTAGCAACTGCTATTTGAACCTTTGCTATTCCTTTTTTATTAAAATAGATTTTGGTTGGAACAACCGTGAAGCCATCTCTATTTATACTTCCAATAATTTTGTTAATTTCTTTTTTATTTAACAAAAGTCTTCTTAATCTTCTTGGGTCGTGATTATTGTAGCTACTTTGTTTATATTCTGGGATATAAGAATTATGTAAAAAAATCTCTCCATCATGATCCAATGCATACGCATCAACTATGCTACCCTTTCCACTTCTTAAAGATTTTACCTCAGAACCTAAAAGCTCTATTCCAGCCTCTAATATATTTTCAAAAAAGTAATTAAAACCTGCTTTTCTATTTTGTGAAACAATGTTGTCAGGTTTTCTATTTTTATCCATTAAATTAAAGAAAGGTTTTTGAGAACTTCTTTAATTTTTTCTTTTGAAGAATTTTCAGCAGTCACTAATGGTAGCCTAACATCTTCAGTCATCATACCCATTAAACTCAAGCTATATTTTGCTGGAACAGGATTGCTTTCAATAAATAGTACATCATGCAATGGTAAAAGCTTGTCAAAAATAGGTTTTGCTTCATCAAATTTATTAGCATTGCATAAAGCATGGAATTCAGAACACAATTTCGGAGCAACGTTAGCAGAAACTGAAATACATCCAACGCCACCTAATTTATTAAACTCATAAGTATTTTCATCATTGCCTGAAAGCATAATAAAATCATCTCCTAATTTTTTTTTATGATCAGTAACTCTTGTTAAATCTCCAGTGGCATCTTTAACGCCAATAATATTTTTTAACTTGAAACATCTTGCCATTGTGTCAACACTCATATCGACTACTGACCTACCTGGAATGTTGTAGATGATAATAGGAATATTCGTGCTATCATTAATTTTTTTATAATGCTGCTACAATCCTTCTTGAGTAGGTTTATTGTAATACGGTGTAACAATTAAAGCAGCATCTGCCTTTGCTTTTTCTGCAAATTGAGTTAGCTCAACAGCTTCCTCTGTAGAATTAGATCCTGTACCTGCAATAACCGGTATTCTTCCATTTGAAATTTTAACAGAAATTTCAATAATTTTTTTATGTTCATCGTGGCTTATAGTTGGCGACTCACCAGTTGTTCCACCTGGAACAATGCCATTGGTTCCATTTGAAATTTGAAATTCAATAAATTTTTCAAAGCTATTAACGTCTAATTTATTGTCTTTAAATGGGGTAACTAATGCTGTTATAGATCCTTTAAACATAATAATAAAATTAATTATATATATACAAAATTTGAATGAGGAAAGTGAAAACTATTAATAAAATCATATTTGTAATTTTGTTCATATTTTTACTATGTGAACAATCAATGGCAGGCTTAATCAAGCCAGAACCAAAACCTATTGAATTTCAAAACCTTAAAGAAAATAAAAAATTATCTAAACCTGTAAAGAAAAATGAAAAAATTGAAAATAAAATTAAAGTTAATGAAAAAAAAGATCAAATAGAAAAAAAAATAACTAAAGAAAAAAAGCAATCTGAACCTAAAAAAGAAGTTTTAAAAAAAGAAAAAATAGTAGAAAAAAAAGAAATCTTAAAAAAAGATGATGACTATTCAGTATCTAATCAAATATTGCCTGTAAAGAAACCTTTAGATTTGGGTATAAAAAATAAAACATCAAAAATATTATCTCCAAAAGATTTCAAAATAGCACAAAAAACTTTTAATTTAATAAAAAGAAAAAGATGGAATTCAGCTATGGTTGAAGTTGGTGTTTCAAGCTCACCTATACTAAAAAATTTAGTTACATGGATGTATTTAAAAGAACCTCAAAATAAAGCTACTTTTTATGATTACAATAAGTTTATTAAAAAAAATTCTAAATGGCCAAGAATTAGTAGATTAAGATATTTGGCTGAGCATAAAATTGATTTCAAATTAGTTAAACCCAATGACGTTATTAATTTTTTTGAAAAAGAAAACCTTTAAGTGGTTATGGCTCAATTAAATTAGGAGAAGCCTATCTTCTTAAAGGTGAAAAAAATAAAGCTCATGATTTAATTGCAGAAGGATTTAAAACAGCAAATTTAAGCAGAGATGATCATAGATATTTAAATAAAAAATTTAAAAATTTACTTAATGCTAATGATTATGTTGCAAGAGCAGAGTATTTGGCATGGGAACAGGATTTTTATGAATTAAAAAGAACACTCAAATATTTGCCAAAAGGATATAAGGAGCTTTATTTTGCAAGATTTGCTTTAATGACAAGATCATATGGTGTTGATAGCGCCATATCAAAAGTTCCACCATCATTTGAAAATGACATCGGTTTAAAATTTGATAGAGCTAAATGGAGAAGGAAAAGAGGAAGATATGATGGAGCACTTGAAATTATTAATAGTCTTCCAAATGATCCTAAATTTTTGGTTAAACCAGATCTTTGGTTTAAAGAAAAATTTATTATTGCTAGAAAAAAAATTGATAAGAAAAAATTTGATGAAGCTTACGAGCTTTTAATAAATCATGGAGTTATTGATAGCGGATTGCTGGCAGAAGCTGAATGGCATGCAGGTTGGTTAGCGCTAAGATTTTTAAATAAACCTAAAGAAGCACTTAACCATTTTAGAAAAATGTATGACGGAGTTAATTATCCAATAAGTAAATCGAGAGCTGCATATTGGGTTGGTGAAACATATAACCATTTAGGAAATAAAAATTCATCTAAAGAATGGTATGGAAAAGCTGCAATTTTTAATACCACTTTTTATGGACAGTTAGCTGCATCTAAAATTGATAAAACGAAATTTAGAGTAAAAAACAATTTTTCTTTTACAAAAGAAGAGTTAAACAAATTATTAAAAACAGAACTTGGAAAAGCTGTAGTTTTATTGGACGAACTTGATGAATCTCAAGAAGCTAAAGATATTATAAAACATTTAGGTTCTGAAGAAAGTACACTAAAAGAACAAATCCTAGCAGGTTTATTATCTCAAGAAATTGGAAGATTGGATTTTGCAGTTCAAATAGCTAAACAATCTTCATATCAGAATAAAAATTTATTAGAACTAAATTACCCCATTATTGAAACTCCTAAAATGGTTTCAAAAAAAATAATTTTACCTCAAGAAATAATTCTTTCTTTGATTAGGCAAGAAAGTGAATTTGATAGAGAAGCAAATAGTTGGGCTGGGGCCAAAGGTTTAATGCAGATAATGCCAGCTACTGGAAAGCTGGTAAGCAGAAGTGCAGGTTTACAATACTCAAGATCCAAACTTATTAATGATGAATATTTTAACATTCAGATAGGCTCTTATTATATATCTACATTGACACAAGATTTTGATGGAGCAATTTACATGGCATTTGCAGCATATAATGCTGGTCCTCATAGAGTTAAACGATGGATTAAAAGATTTGGAGATCCTAGAAAAAAAGAAATAGATCCTGTTGATTGGATTGAATTAATACCATTTAGCGAAACGAGAAATTATGTCCAAAGAGTTATGGAAAATATGCTTGTTTACAAGTATGTGTTAAATAAAAAGTCTGTAGAAAATGATATTGAAAAATATCTATTTTGAAAAATAATCCTTAAAAGAATAAGAAATTACAGCAAATATAGTAATATAATTTAAATAAGAGATATAGAACGATCCGACATCAAATAAAGGTTTAATAACACTGTAAATATCTTTGTAACTTGTCATAAAAGATAATTGCAAAGTTAAAAAAATCATTGATGGAACAAGAAAAACAACAGTTACAATAGTAAATATTAAAAAGAGTTTTGCACCAATTGAATTTAATTCTCTTAAACTATAACTAAAATCAGAGCCTGATGAAATCTTAGGTAAAATAAAAATTAATTTTAAAGATAATATAGTAGTAAAAATCCATAAAATTAATAAACCAGATAAATGCTCACTCTTCATTCCAATTATTTTTACTGAAAAAAAATGAATTAAAAGTGGTGATAAAGCTAAAATTGTAAGTATTAAAAAATTAAAAAAGTATTTTAAAGATCTAAAAGATAAAAATTCTCTTAGAAAAAATGTTTTTTTTTTATTTACGATTTCATCATGCACACAAACTCCAATCGCACTGGTGACAATCATTGTAAAAATAAAAAATAAAATAACGGTAAAGTTGGTAGCTACAGACTTGGTTATTAAAAAATTTAAGATATTGAATACAATTGTTATAAGTATTACTGCTGGAAAACCTTCTTTTAATCGTTCACCAAAATTATTAATTAGAAATTGGAAAGAATTTGCTAATGTTTTTCCAATAGAAATATTGTTTTTCATATTAATGGCGGACAAGGAGGGATTCGAACCCTCGTTACGATGTTACTCGTAAGGCTAGTTAGCAACCAGCTGGTTTCAACCACTCACCCACCTGTCCGTTTTTTAGAGATTATATAACAATAAATAACTAAATTTACCAAAATTAAAATTGATCCTAAATAAAATTGTATATTTGGATTTAATACAGGCGGGTATACTATTTTGACAATATATTTTTCAATAAAACTAATTGAATACTCCTCTTTACCTGCTTTATTTAAAAACCAATTTTCTAGATGAGTCAGTGGGCATATATTGTTAGAAAACTCTATGTAGACACCCCAAAAAAAAGCAGGCAAATGTAAAAAGATTATTTTATTAAACCTTAATATTAAAATAGCTCCGAAAAGTGCAAATACTATAAAAAAAAGATGCACTATCAGTGTAACTGAAGCTAAAATTTCGTAAAAAAATATAAAGTTCAATTAATATTTGTTAAATCAGCATTCATCACCTTGGTCCATGCAGCAACAAAATCCTTAACGAACTTTTTTTTGTTGTCATCTTGCGCGTAAACCTCAGCATATGACCTTAATATTGAATTTGATCCAAATACTAAATCTACTCTTGAAGCTGTAAAAGTTTTTTTGTTACTCTTACGATCAACAATATCGTATGAATTTTTACCAGTCGGTATCCACTTAAACTTCATATCCGTTAAATTAACAAAAAAGTCATTAGTTAATGCTCCAACTTTATTTGTAAATTCACCATGTTTACCATCACCAAAGTTAGTGCCAAGTACCCTCATGCCTCCGATAAGGACTGTCATTTCTTTAGCAGTCAAATTCATTAATGAAGCTCTATCCAACATTAACTCTTCCGGAGAAACAGCATAATCTTGTTTTACATAGTTTCTAAAAGCATCATGAATTGGTTCTAATACAGCAAATGAAGCAGCGTATCAGTTTGCTGGTCACTTGCATCACCTCTTCCAGGTTTATAAGGAACTTTAACTTTTGATTTGCCTTTTTTAATTGCGTCCTCAAGAGCAACTTTTCCACCAAGAACAATAATATCCGCAACACTTGCTTTAACTTTTGCAGCGATACCTTCAAGTGTAGGCAATACTTTTTTTAACCTAGTTGGCTCGTTTCCTTCCCAATTAATTTGTGGCTCTAATCTAATTCTTGCGCCGTTTGCTCCACCTCTCATATCTGTTCTTCGATATGTTCTTGCGCTATCCCATGCTGTACAAATTAATTGTCTAGTTGTTAAACCGCTTTTTCTAATTAATTTTTCAGCAGCTTTTTGATTAAACTTCTTTTTTCCTGGTTTAATTGGATCCTGCCAAATTAAATCTTCTTTTGGAGCGTTGGGTCCAATATAATTTACTCTTCGACCCATATCTCTATGAGTAAGTTTAAACCAAGCTCTAGCAAAAGTTTTTTCAAAGTACTTGTGATCTTTGTAAAACTTCTCTGAAATTTTTCTGTATTCAGGATCCATTTTCATAGCCATATCCGCATCAGTCATGATTGGATTGTTACGCTTGCTTGGATCTCCTAAATCAACAGGTTTATCTTCTTCTTTCATATTAATAGGCTCCCATTGATTAGCTCCGGCTGGGCTTTTCTTTAGTTCCCATTCATTCTCTAAAAGTAATTTAAAATAAGAATTGTCCCACTTATCAGGATGTGTAGTCCAAGCACCTTCAATACCGCTTGTAACTTGTTCAACTCCAAGACCGCCACCGTCGGCTCTATTCCAACCTAAACCTTGTTGATCAATACTTGCAGCTTCTGGCTCTGCGCCTAATTTTGATGCATCACCATTACCATGGGCTCTTCCTACTGAATGTCCGCCTGCCGTTAACGCACAAGTCTCTTCATCATTCATTGCCATTCTTGCAAAGGTTTCTCTAACATCTTTTGCAGTTCTTAATGGATCTGGATTTCCTCCAACTCCTTCTGGGTTAACATAAATTAAACCCATTTGAACAGCAGCGAGAGGATTTTCTAAAGATGATCTGTTTATTCCATCTTTGTCATATCTTTCTTCACCTAGCCATTCTTTTTCAGAACCCCAATAAATATCTTTTTCAGGGTGCCAGATATCTTCTCTTCCATAACTAAAACCATACATCTTAAGACCCATAGACTCATAAGCAATGTTTCCAGCTAAGATCATTAAATCTGCCCAGCTAATTTTATTTCCGTACTTCTTTTTAATTGGCCACAAAAGTCTTCTAGCTTTATCTAGGTTAGTATTGTCAGGCCAAGAATTTAATGGAGCAAATCTATGATTTCCTGTTCCGCTACCTCCTCTGCCATCAGCAATTCTATATGTTCCTGCCGAATGCCAAGCCATTCTAATCATTAATCCACCGTAATGACCCAAGTCTGCTGGCCACCACTCTTGGCTGTCAGTCATTAAATCGCGTAAATCTTTTTCTAATTTTTTAAAGTTTAATTTTTTAACTTGTTTTTTATAATCAAAATCTTCATCCATTGGGTTTGTTTTTGTGTCATGTTGATGAAGAATGTCTAAATTTAAATTATTTGGCCACCATGCTGTTGGTGTATCTCCACTTTCTGTTAATGCACCATGAATAACTGGGCATTTTCCATTTCCATTTGATTTTTTATACTCTGTGCTCATACAGCTCCTTTTATGTTTAATGTTTTTAAAAATTTGGAATTAAAGAACATGAAGTTCTTCAAGTCCTTCGTATAAAGCATGACCGCCTTCATAGCCAAAATAAATAGCCATAATAAAAAGCAGTACGCTAGAAACTCTAAAAAAAGTTCCAATTGGAATTATTTTTGTTATTTTATTTAAACCAAAATAAACAATTAGTAATGCAGCTAAACCTGCACCAGCTCCAAAAATCACTGGAACAGTGCTAGAAATTCCTGATGTAAATAATGCAGCGTAAAATAATACTATTTCAAAACCTTCTCTAATAATCGCCATGAAAACAGTGAAAGATAAAACAAAAGAACTTCCAGTTTTTATTGCCTTATCAACTGAACCTTCAACATGTTGTTTTGCGCTATGACAGAAAAAAGCAACATAAGTTAACATCCCAGACGCAATTAACATTGTAGCGCCTTCAAAAAGTTCTTCGTGCGCATGAGTTACACCTTGAATTTTTTTAAATGCTAAAGCAATCAATAAAGAAACCACAACACCAAGAACTAAACCCCAAACAACTGCAGGCTTTTGATGCTTTGCGTTCATTTTATCAATGTAGACAAATACCAATGTAGCAATCAGTAATGCTTCAAAACCTTCTCTTAAAAGAATAAAGAATGAGCTTAAAAAAGGTGTAATTGCTGAAGTCATAATTTTATGAGTTATTATTAAGAATTATTCTCAAAGTCAACCTAGTTAAGAATGATTCTCATATATTTATCAATATATAGCACCTAATAAGATTAAATACAACTATAAGTAGTTTTTATATGATTTGTCGCGTATTTTTTTTCGCTCAATTTCAAATTTTTTTAAATTTTTAAGAGATTTATTATGAACTCTTTTTCTCCAAAGTCTGAAGGAAGATTCTTTAAGTTCAGACCTCATTATTTTTATGACCTCTGATTCTGTCTTGCCGGTTTGTCTTTTAATATCTTCAAAAGTAATACGATCAGCCCAAGCCGCCCAAATAATCCAATTTTTACTATTTTTATCTTTTGGTTGTGGTTTGATTGTTTTTGTAACTGGTCTTTTAAAAGACTTTTTAGAAGTCACTATTTATTTTCTTTAAGAAAGTTCATCATAGTACCTGGATCACTAACATCAAATTTTCCATCTTCATCTTTAAAAATTTTGATAATGTTTCCATCATCAACATACATAGAATATCTAAACGATCTAGGACCCATACCTGATGCACTTCGATCTGAAATCATTCCCATATCTTTTGTAAATGTTCCATTACCATCAGGAATAAACTGAACATTCTTAGCTCCAGATGTAGTTTTCCATTGTTCAACAACAAATGGATCATTCATGCTAATACAATATACTGCGTCTATTCCTAAAGTTTTTAGTTTATCAAATTCTTGTTCATAAGCTGGGAGATGATAACTTGAACATGTTGGTGTAAATGCTCCTGGTAAAGCAAATGCAACTACTTTTTTGCCTTTAAAATAATCAGCAATATTTTTTTCAACAAACTTCTTATCTTCTCTAACAACTACTTTAGAATTAGGTATTTTTTTGCTCATTAATTTTACTATTGTTAATATTAAATTGTCTCATTGCAAATCTTTTTTTTTGATCATTTGTTAATTTGTCATGACATTTTGGACATGTAACTCCTTCTACGTATTTTGAAGACTGTTTATCTACAGAATTAATAGGGAGTCTACATCCAAAACACATTGAATAGCTTCCTTGTTTGGATCCGTGCTTAACTGCTACTCTTTTGTCAAAAACATAGCATTCACCTATCCAACTAGATTGGTCTTCTTTTGTATTATCTAAATAATTTAAAATTCCACCTTCAAGTTGGTAAACATCATTCATATCTAAATTTTTTAAATGATCAGCGGCTTTTTCACATCTAATTCCACCTGTGCAAAAAATTGCTAACTTTTTATTATTTTTTCTCAAAAAATCTTTTGAAAAATATTCTTTAAATTCTCTGAAACTATTAACTTTCGGATTAATAGCGCCTTCAAAAGTTCCGATTTCATATTCAAAAGGTTTTCTCACATCAACGCACATTACATCCTCTCTTGATATAAACTCATCCCATTCTCTTGGTTTTAAATGATGTCCTTCTCTATTGCTTGTCTTGATTTCAATTGGAACCACTTCTTTTTTAATTTTAACTTTTGGACGATTAAATGGAATAAAATTTCCTTGCGATGCGTTTGTTATATCGAATTTATCAATACTTAAAATTGAACAAGCAAAATCAGAAAAGGATGAAAAAAAATTATTTGAACCTGATAACGTTCCGTTAACACCTTCAGGAGACAAAATAATTGTTCCTTTTAATGTGTTATCAATCAAATATTTTTTAAACTGAATTCTTAAATTTTCAGATACATTAATTGAACAAAATTTATAAAAACTAACTATATCGTACTTTTCTTTTTGCATAACATTATTCCATCGCCTATGGAAATTAATGAAGTTTCAAAATAATTATCATTTTTTACATGATTATTAAACTCTTTAATTTTAAGAGTTTTTTTATCATCTGTATCTTCGGCCACCTTCCCTCTCCAAAGAACATTATCAAAAACTAATACACCATCATCAGTTATAATTTTTTTACATTTCTCGTAATAGTGAATGTAATTAGTTTTGTCTGCATCAATAAATATAAAATCAAATATAGAGCTAAGTTGATCAATTTCTTTTAAAGCATCTCCAGTAATAGATGTTATTTTGTCTAAAACACCTGCTTTTTTCCAGAATTTCCTTGCTATATCATTTGTAGAACTGTCTTTATCAATTGTGGTAATTTTACCTTTTGTGGCTAAAGCCATGGATAAGGCGCTATAACCTAAATAAGTGCCAAGCTCTAAAATATTTTTATAATTACCAATTTTAATGATTAATTTTAAAAATTCAGACTGATCAGGTGATATTTGCAAATGAGACGAGTTTGAATGATTTTTTTCATTATATTCCCTTAACTCTTTTTCTATTTGAGTCTCGTTAACACCAAACTCGTAAATATATTTGTCTAAATTGTCTGATTGTTCTAATTTTTTAAACACTAATTATTTTAATTTATTTTTTAAAATATCATTAATCATTTGAGGGTTACCTTTGCCCTTCATTTCTTTCATTACTTGTCCTACAAAAAAACCAAAAAGTTTATCTTTTCCAGATTTATACTGCTCAACCTTATCCTGATTAGCTGATAATATTCCATCAATAATATTTTCAATTTCTTTAGGGTCTGAAGTTTGTTTTAAACCTTTTTCTTCAACAATTTTAGAAGGGTCATTATTTGACTTAACCATTTCTTCAAAAACAGTTTTTGCGATTTTTCCAGAAATAGTTCCGTCTTTAATCAAATTAATCATTTTTGCTAAGTTTGATGAGCTT
The DNA here is from genome assembly GCA_038142265.1 of Candidatus Pelagibacteraceae bacterium. Lineage (GTDB taxonomy): Bacteria > Pseudomonadota > Alphaproteobacteria > Pelagibacterales > Pelagibacteraceae > HIMB114. The sequence continues at coordinate 154,811 of JAYQJR010000007.1, forward strand.
ACTGGACTTTCTGAAATTTCTTTTCCTTCTTTATTTAAAATAGCAAATAACTCTCCCATAATCCAAGTTGCTGCTAATTTATAATCAGAGTTTTTTGCTACTTCTTCATAATAAGATGAAACTGCTTGATCAGAAATGATTACACTTGCTTCATAGTTGGATAATTTAAATTCTGAAATCAATCTTTGTTTTTTTTGATCAGGAAGCTCTGGTAAGCTTTTTTTAATAGTTTCAATATAATTTTGTTCTAATTCCAATGGTAATAGGTCAGGATCTGGAAAATATCTGTAATCATGGGCATCTTCTTTGCTCCTCATAGATCGAGTTTCTTGTTTCTTAGTATCAAACAATCTTGTTTCTTGATCGATTGATTTTCCTTCTTCAATTAAATCAATTTGTCTTCTAGCTTCATATTCAATTGCTTGCTGCATAAATTTAATTGAATTGACATTTTTAATTTCACACCTAGTACCAAACTCTGAAGATCCCTTTGGTCTTACTGAAACGTTAACATCAGCTCTAAGCGATCCTTGCTCCATATTACCATCACAAGTATTTAAGTACCTCATAATTGATCTTAATTTTTTTATATATTCGCCAACTTCCCCTGGAGATCTTAAATCTGGTTTGCTTACAATTTCCATTAAAGCAATACCTGATCTATTTAGATCAACAAATGAATTTTTTGGATCTTGATCATGAATACTTTTTCCAGCATCTTGCTCTAAATGAAGTCTTTCAATACCCACTTCTTTTGTTCCATAAGGCATATCTAAAATTACTTTTCCCTCTCCTACAATTGGATGTTTGAATTGAGATATTTGGTATCCTTGCGGAAGGTCAGCATAAAAATAATTTTTTCTATCAAATATTGAATACGTATTTATTTTAGCATTTAAGCCCAAACCTGTTTTAACAGCTTGTTCCACACAAAATTTATTAATCACTGGTAACATTCCAGGCATAGCTGCATCAACTAAGCTTACTTGTGTATTAGGTTTAGAACCAAATTTGGTAGCTGACGAAGAAAAAAGCTTAGCCTCAGACAAAACTTGTGCATGTACCTCAAGTCCAATAATGACTTCATATTCACCTTTCTCTCCTTTTAAATAATAATCAAATTCTTTATCTGACATCAAATCCACCAATCTTTATAATTTGGTTTAAAATTAATATTTTTTTCAATTGCATATGCATTGTTTAAAATAGTTTGTTCATCAAAAGATCTTCCAATTAGTTGTAGACCTAAAGGCAAATTATTTTGATCATACCCTGCAGGTATCGATATACCAGGTAAACCGGCTAGATTAGTTGGAACAGTAAATACATCGTTTAAATACATAGAGATTGGATCATCAATATTTTTTCCTATCTCAAAGGCTGATGATGGGGTTGTGGGTGTTAAAATAGTGTCTACTTTTTTAAATGCTTCATCAAAATCATTTTTAATTAATCTTCTAACTTTCTGAGCCTTTAAATAATAAGCATCATAATAACCTGATGACAAAACATAGGTACCTATTAAAATTCTTCTTTTAACCTCATCTCCAAAACCTTCTGCTCTTGTATTTTCATACATTTCAATAAGATCTTTGCCCCCAGCTCTAAAACCATAACGAACACCATCATATCTTGCTAAATTTGATGAAGCTTCAGCTGGAGCAATAATATAATAAGTTGGCAATGCATATTTTGTATGCGGAAGAGATATCTCTTTAACTTCGCAGCCAAGTGATTTTACAATTTCAACTCCCTTGTTCCATAGATTAATAATTTCCTTAGGCATACCATCAACTTTATACTCCTTGGGAATGCCAACTTTTAAACCCTTAATATTTTGATTTAAATTTTTACTGAACGGCTCAACTTCTTTTTGAGCAGAAGTAGAATCTTTTTGATCATGACCTGATATCACTTCTAATAATAAAGCGGCATCAGCAACATCTTTTGTCATTGGACCAGCCTGATCCAATGAGGATGCAAAAGCAACAATTCCCCATCTAGAACAACGTCCGTAGGTAGGTTTTAAACCAACTGTTCCAGTAAAAGATGCAGGTTGTCTTATTGAACCGCCCGTATCTGTTCCAACAGTAGCGGAAGTTAAATTTGCTGCAACAGCAGAAGAAGATCCTCCTGATGAACCCCCAGGAACTAAATCTTTATCATTTCTGTAAGGGTTAATAACATTTCCAAAGTGGCTAGTTTCGTTTGATGAACCCATGGCATATTCATCACAATTCAATTTACCTAATAAGATAGCACCTTGGTTCCATAATTTTGATGTAACAGTAGATTCATATTGAGGCTTAAAGCCTTTTAACATTTTGCTAGAAGCTGTGGTTTGAATCCCTTTAGTGCAGAATAAATCTTTAACCGCCATTGGTGCTCCAAAAAGTTTATGATCAGGATTATGTTTTTTATCTAATTCTTTAGCTTTATTTAAAGCCTCATCAAATGTTTCGCTAATATAACAATTTAATTTTTTTGATTTAGAAGCTCGATCAACATAGGACTTTGTAGCTTCTTCACAAGATAGTTCTTTTGATTTTATTTTTTTAACTAACTCTGTAAGACTTAATTGATAGATCTCGCTCATTACTCAATAACTTTCGGAACAACGTAAAAATCTTCATTATCCGCTGGTGAATTTGCAAGAATATCTTTCTTTTCATTCATTAACTTAACAATGTCGTCTCTTTTAATAAGTTCTTGTTCAACCGTTGAAGCTAAAGGTTCAACTTTTTCAATTTTAATTTCATTCAATTGTTCAACAAATTTTAAAATAGAATTTAAATCTTTAATCATATGCTCCTCGAATTTTTCATTGGAAGCAATTCTTGCTAACTTAGAAATTTTTTTGACTGTATCTTTAGTAATTGACATTAGACTTTGATAAAAATTGCGGTAAAATAACACTTTAATGGAAACTATCAACCTTTGCGAAAATCAAGACTTCTCTTCTAAAGTTGGAAAAAATTCTAGAATATTAGGGATTGATCCTGGAAAAAAAAACATTGGTATATCAGTCAGTGACCCTAATCAAAAAGTTGCAACACCTTTAAAAACTATTGTGGTAAAAAAGTTTAAAAAATTTATTGAAGAATTAAATAAAGTTATTTTAGACTATGGTATAAAAGGGATTGTAATTGGCCATCCTATTAATATGGATGGATCAGAAGGTCCTAGATCTCAATCGGCTAAAGACTTTGCACAAAATATTTCAAAAATTACAAAAATTCCTATTACTCTTTGGGATGAAAGGCTATCTAGTGAAGGTGCATTTAATAGTATGCAAGATCTTGAAATAAATACTTCAAAAAAAGTAAAAAAGTTAGATGAACATGCCGCCGCTTTCATCCTTCAAGGCTATTTAGATTATCTTAACAAATAGCTTGCTATATTTTTGAAATAAGCCTATAGATCTGGTTTTAATGGCTTTATTCAAAACTAAACAAGCTGTTAAATATAAAAAGAAGCACCTTCTAGGTATTCAAGATTTATCTATTCCAGAAATTGTCGACATTCTAAATGAAAGCCAAGCTTTTGTTGAACTAAATAGAAAACAAGAAAAAAAATTAGATCTTCTAAAAGGAAAAACTCAAATCAATTTATTTTTTGAAAGTTCGACTAGAACATTAAGTTCTTTTGAGTTGGCAGGAAAAAGACTCGGGGCAGACGTTATGAATATGAATGTTTCAAATTCAGCAATAAAAAAAGGTGAAACATTAATAGATACTGCAATGACATTGAACGCAATGCATCCAGATATTCTAGTCATCAGACATCAAGACTCTGGTGCAGCAAATCTTTTGTCTCAAAAAGTAAATTGTTCAGTCATAAATGCAGGTGATGGATGGAGAGAGCACCCTACTCAAGCATTATTAGATGCAATGACAATTAAAATGAAAAAAGGAAAAATTGAAGGCTTGGTAATAGCAATATGCGGTGACATTATGCATTCAAGGGTGGCAAGATCTAATATTTATCTTCTTACAATGATGGGTGCTGAGGTTAGAGTAATAGCTCCATCTACTTTAATGCCAAAAAACATTGAACAGTTTGGAGTTAAAGCATTCACTAATATGGAGCAAGGTTTAAAGGGTGCAGACATTATTATGATGCTAAGAATGCAGCTCGAGAGAATGGATGGCTCTTATATTCCGTCTACTAGAGAATATTACGAATTTTTTGCACTAGATTATAAAAAAATAAAATATGCAAAAGATGATGCTGTGATTATGCATCCTGGTCCAATGAATAGAGGAATAGAAATTGATGCAAGTTTAGCTGATGACATTAACAGAAGTATTATAGTTCAACAGGTAGAAATGGGTGTTGCTGTAAGAATGGCATGCTTGAAAATTTTAATGGAAAACGCTTCATGAAAACAGCTATTTTAAATTGTAGAATAATTGACACCAAAAATGATATTGATGAAGTTGGTGGAATATTAATTAATGAAAAAGGATTAATAGAAGCTATTGGAAAGTCAGTTTCTAAAGACAATATTGGCGAAGCAAAAATTTATGACTGTAAAAATAAAATAGCTATTCCTGGAATTATTGATGGCAGAGTTTTTGGAGGGGAACCAGGATACGAATATAAAGAAAACTATAGAACACTTAGTCAGGCAGCTTTATCAGGCGGTGTTACGTCTGTTGTTACAGTTCCGAATACCAACCCAATAATTGATAACGTTTCAACATTTGATTTTTTAAAAAGGAGAGCAAGAGATAAGTCTATTATTAAAATTTACCCACTAGCTAGTCTTACTAAAAATATTGAAGGCAAAGATATTACTGAGTTTGGTTTGTTAAAACTAAATGACGCTTATGGTTTTACTGATGGCTTAAGATCTGTTGAAAACAATAACGTAATGGACAAAATATTTAATTACGCTGAAAACCAAGATGTCTTAATTGTTCAATTTCCATTAGATAATAATCTATCTAACAATGGCGTTATTAATGATGGCTTGGTAGCAACAAAACTGGGATTAAAAGGCATACCAGACTACGCAGAACACCTGATAATAGATAGAGATTTGAGGCTTCTGCAAAGATATAAATGCAAGTATCATATCTCTCCCATTTCTTCTAAAGGGTCATTAAAAATCATTGAAGAATGGAAAAATAAAGGTTCAAAATTTACCACGGCTGTTTCTATCAATCATTTATCACTGAATGAAAATGACATTGGTGACTTTAGAACATTCTTAAAACTTTCTCCCCCTTTGAGATCAGAAGATGATCGCTTAGCTTTATTAGATGGGGTTAAAAATGGATTAATAGATATCATTGTATCTGATCACAAACCTGAAGATGAAGAATCTAAAAGACTTACATTTCAACAAGCTGCTACAGGAGCTTCTGGAATAGAAACTCTCTTATCTTTAGCATTAGAACAATATCACAATAAGTCATTAGAACTTAAAACAATCATTAAATGCTTAACCGAGAACCCTGCTAAGGTTTTTGGTATCAAGGGTGGATCATTAGACATTGGTTATCCAGCAGATATAGCAATTTTTGATTTAGAAAGACCTTGGGTTGTGAAAAAAGAGGAAATTAAATCAAAATCTAAAAATACAGCAATAGAAAATAAAAAATTACAAGGAAAAGTGATTAAAACTTTTATTAATGGAAAATTAGTTTTTGAAGAATGATAGATATTTTTTCTGTACTCATTTATTCTTACTTTTTAGGTAGCGTTCCTTTTGGATTAATTTATACAAAAATTGCCGGTCTTGGAGATGTTAGGAATATTGGCTCAGGAAATATTGGTGCAACAAACGTACTTAGAACTGGAAATAAACAAATCGCAGCATACACTCTACTTTCTGATATAGGAAAAGGTAGTATTGCAGTACTTATAACTAATAAATTTTTTCCAGATCTTACTCTTTTGTCTTTTTTAACTGTTTATTTAGGTCATATATTTCCAGTGTGGTTAAAGTTTAAAGGTGGAAAAGGTGTAGCCACTTTTATTGGCGGAATTCTTCCAATAAATTATATTTTATTTTTTGTCTTTATTGTTTCCTGGGGAGTGATTGCTAAAGTTTTTAAAATATCTTCACTGTCTGCACTAATTGCATTTGCAATCACATTAATTACATCATTCTTTTTGTTCGAAAGAAATATAACTTTGCTAATTTTTTTCTTTACAGTCTTTAGTGTTTATACTCACAGAGATAACATCAAAAGAATGTTGTCTGGCGAAGAAACTAAAATAAAAACTAAATAAAACCTCATCTTTTTGATTTTGAGCAAACAATAATTTGACAATTTCATTATTTTTTGCGACTTAATTTTCCTTTATGAACTTGGTAATTGTTGAAAGTCCTGCAAAAGCAAAAACAATTAATAAATATTTAGGCTCAGACTACAAAGTTTTAGCTAGTTATGGTCATGTAAGAGATTTGCCATCAAAGAATGGTTCGGTTGATACCGATAATAACTTCAATATGACATGGGAAATTGATGCTGGTTCAAAAAAACCATTAAAAGAAATTTATGATGCAGCAAAAGATGCTGATAAAATTATTTTAGCTACAGACCCTGATCGTGAAGGAGAAGCTATAGCTTGGCATGTTAAAAATATTCTAGATGATAAGAAGCTTTTAAAAGATAAAAAAGTTGAACGTGTAGTATTTAATGAAATTACGAAAAAAGCTGTTCAAAACGGCATAGATAACCCACGAGAGATTAATTCTGAGCTGGTTGATGCTTATATGGCTAGAAGAGCTTTGGATTACTTAGTTGGATTTAACATATCCCCTATTCTTTGGACCAAACTACCAGGATCTAAATCAGCAGGAAGAGTTCAGTCAGTTGCTCTTAAATTGATTGTTGAAAGAGAGAATGAGATTGAATTATTTAAACCTGAAGAATATTGGAGCATCATTGTTAATTTTCAAAATAATGAGAAAAAAGAACTAAAATCTAAAATTACAAATTTTAAATCTGAAAAGGTTGATAAATTCTATTTTAAAAACGAAGAACAAACTAAACAAGCATTAGAAGAAATTAAAAAACACCAATATAAAGTTATTAAGATAGAGACTAAACCATATAAAAGAAATCCATACGCTCCTTTTACAACATCTACAATGCAACAAGAGGCATCAAAAAAATTAGGATTTGGAGCATCTCGAACTATGCAAGTAGCTCAAAGATTATATCAGGGTTTTGAAATTGATGGTGAGACTGTGGGTCTTATTACTTATATGAGAACAGATGGTACTCAAATATCAAACGAAGCCTTGAGTTCATGTAGAGCTTATATTGAGAATGAAATTGGAAAAAATTACCTTCAAGATCAGCCTAGAAATTATAGTGGTAAAAAAGCCAAAAACGCTCAAGAAGCTCACGAAGCAATCAGACCAACGGACATACATAGATCACCTCAATCATTAAAATCTATTCTAGATCGAGATCAAATGAGGCTCTATGAACTTATCTGGAACAGAACTGTTTCTTCTCAAATGGAGTCTGCCGAGTTTGAGAGAACATCTATTGATATATCTAACAATGATCAATCTATCTCTTTTAGAGCTAATGGATCAGTCCAAAAATTTGATGGGTTTTTAAAACTTTATCAAGAAACTAAGGAAGAAGAAGACAAAAAAGAAGATTCTGATGATGACGAAAATTTATTGCCAGAAGTAAGTAATAATGAGTCACTTGAAATTGGAAATATTGTTGATGAACAGCATTTTACACAACCACCTCCAAGATTTTCAGAAGCAAGTTTAGTTAAAAAATTAGAAGAATTAGGTATTGGAAGACCATCAACTTATGCAAGTATTATTTCAGTTCTATCTACCAGAAACTATGTTGAACTTACAAATAAAAGATTTTTTCCTACTGATAGAGGAAAACTAATAACGGCATTTCTAGATAAGCTTTTTACAAAATATGTGGATTATAATTTTACTGCTCAATTAGAAGATAGTTTAGATGAAATCACTTCTGGAAAAATAAAATGGATAGATGTTTTAAGTCAATTTTGGAATCAATTCAGTACAAGCGTGAATGAAGTAAAAGAACTTAGAACAAGAACTATTCTTGATATGTTAAATGATAGTCTGGCAGAATTAATATTTGAAAAAGATGATAGCGGAAACTCAGTAAGAAAATGTCAATGTGGTGGAGATCTTAGTTTAAAAGTTGGAAGATTTGGAGCTTTTATTGGTTGCTCAAAATATCCTGAATGTAAATTTACTAGACCACTTTCAAAACTAAAAGCAGCAGAACAAGATTTTATGTCAGAACCAAAAGAAATTGGTGAAACAGATGATGGTAAAAAAATAATGCTTAAAAAAGGAAGATTTGGACCGTACCTTCAAGTTGGGAATGAAGAGAAAGAAATGAAAAATGTTTCAATCCCAAAAGGAATATCTCCTGATCAAGTAGATATTGAAAAAGCAAAATTTTTATCTGGCTTGCCTAAAATACTTGGGAAATATCCAGAAAATAATGAAGATATATCTTTAAACAATGGGCGCTATGGACCTTATGTTAAATGTGCAAATAAATCTGCTACTCTAGAGTCTGCTGAAGATATTTTTTCAATAGGATTGAATAAAGCAATCACATTAATTGCAGATGCTAAACCTGGAAGAAGATCCTCAAATGAAATTAAAAACCTTGGAGAGCATCCAGAAGATAAAAAGCCTGTTAAAGTTATGAAAGGTCAGTTTGGTCCATATATTAAATACAAGACTATTAATGCGACAATACCAGATGACAAAGACCCTAACGATATTACAATGGAGGAAGCGTTAGTATACATAGATAAGAGATTAGAATACGATGCTCAAAAAAAAGGTAAAAAACCAAAAAAAACTAAAAAAAGCAAGTGATGACAATAGAAGATAATTTAAAAAAATACGGTATTACAATTCCTAATCCACCATCGCCTGTTGGAAATTATGTGGCATTTAATAGATCAGGTAATCAAATATTTATATCTGGTCAACTACCTATTAATGAAAAAGGAGAAATGATTAAAGGAAAAATAGGGAAAGATTTAAAAATTGAAGATGGTATGGAAGCTGCAAAATTGTGCATTTTAAACTCTATAGGACACCTAAAAAAGGCTGTTGGTAATTTAGAAAATGTTAAAAAATGTATCAAAATTACTGGATATATAAATTGTTCAGAAGATTTTTATGATCATCCAAAACTACTAAATTCAGCATCAGATATATTGGTTAATATTTTTTGGTGAAAAAGGTTCACATTCTAGAGCAGTTGTAGGTGTGCCAAGTTTACCATTAAATGCTGCTGTTGAAATTGAAACAATTTTGAAATTTAATTTTAACCAAGAACTTTTTCGGGTTTCTCAGTTTTAGAAAATTTTTTATAAGTAAACACAAACTCTTCATTATCAATATCTACTTTTACATGACCACCATCAACTAATTTTCCATGAATGATTTCATTTGCGAGTGGTTTTTTTATATGTTCATCAATAAAACGTGATATTGGTCTAGCTCCCATTGTTTCGGAGTAACCTTTTTTACTTATAAGATCATTTGCTTTATCAGATAATTCAATCACTACATCTCTAGCATTAAGTTGTGTTTCTAATTCTAAAATGAATTTACTTACAATTTGTTTTATAATTTTCCTATCTAATCTATTAAAATGTATAATTGAATCTAATCTGTTTCTAAATTCTGGACTAAAAACTTTATTAAGTGTGTTTTGATCAATTTGATCATTTTTCTTATTAGAAAAACCAACTTGATCTTTTTCTAATTCAGCTGCTCCAATATTGCTCGTCATAATCAATATAACATTTCTAAAATCAACATTTTTTCCATTCTGATCTTTTAACTTTCCATAATCCATGATTTGTAGCAAAATATTAAAAATATCTGGATGAGCTTTTTCAATTTCATCAATTAACAATACGCTGTAAGGATTTTTTTCTATCGACTCTGACAACTGGCCTCCTTGATCAAAACCCACATATCCTGGGGGCGATCCAATCAATTTTGAAATAGTATGTCTTTCGCTAAATTCAGACATGTCAAATCTTATCAATTCAACTCCTAATATTATTGAAAGTTGTTTTGCTAGTTCAGTTTTTCCAACACCGGTTGGACCATTAAATAAATAATTACCAATAGTTTTCTCAGGATTTCTTAAACCAGATCTGGACAATTTAATTGAAGAACTTAGTGCATCAATTGCATGATTTTGTCCGTAGATAAGTCTTTTGAGATTTTTATCTAAATCTTTCAAATAATACCTGTCATTAGCGGTAATACTTTTTTCAGGAATTTTTGTAATTTTTGAAACTATTTGTTCAATATCAATTTCATTTAATATTTCTTTTCTTTGGTCCTTTGGTTTTAAAGATTCGAATGCTCCCAATTCATCAATAATATCAATTGATTTATCAGGTAGACGTTTATTTCCAATATATTTAGAGGAAAGATCAACTGAAGCTCTGATAGCTTCATCACTATATTTTACTTTATGAAAATCTTCGTATTTAGATCTCAAACCAAACATAATTTTATATGCTTCCTCAATTGAAGGTTCAGCAACATCAATTTTTTGAAATCTTCTTTGTAATGCCCTATCTTTCTCAAAATTAGCTCTAAATTCTGTAAAAGTGGTTGATCCAATACATTTGATTTTTCCTGACTGTAAAGCTGGTTTAAGCATATTAGCTGCATCCATAGAATTGCCAGAAGTAGTACCAGCACCGACTAAGGTATGAATTTCATCAATAAATAAAATATATTTTTCTTTTTTTTCAATTTCATTGATTATTGATTTTAATCTTTCTTCAAAATCTCCTCTGTACCTAGTTCCAGCAATAAGAGTTCCAAGATCTAAAGAGAATATGGTTGAATTCTGTAATGGCTCTGGGACATCTTTATTAAATATCTTTTTTGCAAGACCTTCAACGATAGCTGTTTTTCCAACTCCAGGTTCACCAACTAGTAGTGGATTATTCTTGGTTCTTCTACATAGAATTTGAGCCATTCTTGCAACCTCTTCATCTCTGCCGATTAAAGTATCAATTTTATTTTTTGCAGCTTTATCTACGAGGTTAATACAAAAGTGATCTAATGAGGTTTGTTCAGCTGACTTAGTTCCTATTTTTTGAGCCGGATCTAAATTTTCAGCATATGAAAAATTTTCAATTTTTGTAATACCATGCGAAATAAAATTAACTACATCATATCTAGTAACTTCTTGTTCTTGTAAAAAATATGTAGCATGACTTTCTCTCTCGGCAAAAAGTGAAACTAGAATATTAGCTCCTGTCACTTCATTTTTTCCTGAGTATTGCACATGAACTATAGATCTTTGTATTACTCTTTGAAATCCAGCAGTAGGCTGAGGTTCTGTCAATTTTTCAGAGTTAACTATATTATCAAGCTCATGATCTATGTAATGTTCAAGGTTCTCACGTAAAAGATTAACGTCAACACTGCATGCTTTCATTACATTTTGAGCATCCTCTTCATCTAATAATGAAAACAATAAATGCTCCAATGTTACATATTGATGATTTTTTTCAGTCGCTAAAGCAAAAGCATTGGAAATTGATTTTTCTAATGATTTTGTAAAAGTAGCCATTTAAGATTTAATAATACACTTCAAAGGTTGTTTATTTTGTCGAGAATAATTATGAATTTTTGCTTGAAGAGTTTCTGCGATATCTCTTGGAAATTCACCACAAATAGCTGAACCATTATCATGCACTTCCAGCATTAATGATGTTGCTTCATTATAATTTTTATTCAAAAACATTACTAAAATCTTAACAACAAAATCCATTGTTGTAAAATCATCATTTAATAAAATTAATTTATAAAATTTTGGATTATCAATTTTAATTTGAGGTTTAATTTTACTTGAATTTTCAAGTTTATTTCTCATTTAAAGGTCTACCAATAGAATAATAAGATACTTTTTTGTTTAAAAAATATTCTGGTTGATATAGATTTCTCATGTCAAAAATTTTAACTTTTTTTCTACCTCTAATCTTTTTAAAATTTAAAGATCTAAATTCATCCCATTCAGTATGAATCACTATTAAATCATTGTTGATTAAAATATCATCTGAACTTTTTTCATACTTTAGTTTTTTAAGTTCTTTCTTTAAACCAGTAGGGTCATAATAAGAAACCTTAAAACCTTTTTTTAAAAGTTTTGGAAAAATTTTTAAACATTGAGTATCTCTCATATCATCAGTGTTAGCTTTAAAAGTAACACCCAAAAAACCAATTTTTTTATTTTTTCCAGCTAACTTAATAATTTTTTCAGCTAATTTTGCTTTTCTATTTTCATTGCTATTAATTACAGATTTAACAACAGACATGTTTGAAGCAAATTTATCACCAATCTTTGTTAATGCTTTTGTATCTTTTGGAAAACATGATCCGCCATAAGCAGGTCCAGCTCTTAAAAATCTTGAACCAATTCTCGCATCTGTACCAATACCAATAGCAATATCATCAACATTAGAACCTACTTTCTCACAAAGATTTGCAATTTCATTTATAAATGTAATTTTTGTAGCCAAAAATGCATTAGCAGCATATTTAATTAGCTCCGCACTTCTTCTAGAAGTAGAAATAAATTTTGCTCCTTTTTTTATAATTGGTTCATACAGCTCTTCTAGTATAGGTTTAGTTTTTTTGAGATTATCAGAACCGATCACAACTCTGTCTGGATATCTAAAGTCTCTTATAGCCTCTCCTTCTCTTAAAAATTCTGGATTAGAAACCACATCAAATTTCGATTTTGAATTTTTTTGCTTAATAATTTTTTCAACTTCATCACCTGTACAAACTGGTACGGTAGATTTGGTTATAATGATTTTGTATTTATTAATATTTTTTGCAATAATTTTTGCTACTGCATAAACATTTTTTAAATCCGCAGAGACTCCATCTTTTGATGTGGGCGTTCCTACTGCAATAAATACAATATCAGAATTTTTGATTGCTTCATTAATATTGGTAGTAAAAAAAAGTCTTTTAGCTTTAAAATTTTTTTCAACAAGCTCTTCTAGTCCTGGTTCATAGATTGGGATGATGCCCTTTTTTAAATTTTCAATTTTTTTAGCATCATTATCAACGCATGTAACTCTATTGCCAAAATCTGAAAATAATACTCCAGATACCAAACCAACATAACCAGTTCCTATAAAACAAATTTTCATTTTTTATTAAATTCTATGAAAGACCTTATATAACCTTCACTCGTTCCACAATCTAGGTATTTACCCAAAAACTTACATCCGTAAAAACTTTCTTCTTTTAACATGGCGTTTAATGCATCCGTAATCTGAATTTCACCCAAAGATCCTGTTTTTTGTTTTTTTAAATATTTAAATATTTTTTTGCTTAGAATATATCTTCCAATAATAGCATACCTTGATGGAGCTGATTTTAAAGTTGGCTTTTCAAGCATTTTGGAAATTTTAAAATCCTTAGAATTTTCAAACCCAACAATCCCATATCGATTAACTTCTTTCTTAGACACTTTTCTAAGAGCAATGACAGATGATTTTCTTTTTTTATTTATTGCGATCAGTTCTTTTGAGCAATTTTTATTTATAATAATATCATCAGGTAACAAAAGTAAAAAATGTTTTAAATTTATATAACTTTTGGAATGTAAAACAGCATCACCTAAACCTTTTGGATAATTTTGGTAAACAAATTTAAGCTTAGGAAATATTTTATTTAAATTTTTTAATGATTTTAATAAGTTTTTATTTTTATAAACTTTTTTTTCTAACTTATTATCTTTTTTAAAATAATCTTTAATAATCTCCTTTTTTTTTGAAATGATAAAAATTATTTTTGTTATCCCACAATCTAGACATTCTTGAATAATATTTTCTAAAATTGTTTGTTTGCCTAAAGGCAATAATTCTTTGGGTAATACTTTGGTCATTGGCAACATTCTTGTACCAAGTCCAGCAAGTGGTATAACAGCTTCTTTAATCATTGATGTTTATTAAATGAAAATAGTAAAAAAATCTAACGAAATTAAGACAATACTAAAAAAATACCAAAGTTATGGTTTTGTTCCTACTATGGGAGCTCTGCACGAAGGTCACAAGTCATTAATTCACAAATGTAAAAAGCAAAATAAAATTACAGTTGTAAGTATATTCTTAAATCCAAAGCAATTTACAAATAAAGAGGATTTAAAAAAATATCCTAGCAATATCAAAAAAGATATATCTATATGCAAATCTTTAAAGGTAGATTTTTTATTCATTCCAAGCTTTAAAGAGGTTTACACCTTTAAAACAAAAAAATTCAAATATCCAAAAATCGCAAACATAATGGAAGCAAAATATAGGCCTGGCCATTTCACTGGTGTTATTAAAGTTATTGATAAATTAGTTAGTATAGTTCCTGCAAAAAAAATGTATTTGGGTGAAAAAGACTATCAACAAATCAAAGTTATTTCCGATTATTTAAAAATTAATAAAAAAAATATTAAAATTATTAAATGCAATACTATAAGATACAAAAGTGGTTTGGCTATTTCTTCAAGAAATAAAAGATTAAATAATAAAGGGTTATTTAACGCCTCAAAAATAATAAATTTTGTAAAAAAATTTAAAAAAAATAATCAAAATAAAATTTTTAATCAAAAAAAATTGAAAGATTTATTAGACTCTAAAAAAATTAAATATGACTATATTGAAAATATCAACCTTAAAAAATTTATTAGATCAAATAAAATTTCAAAAAATACTAAATTATTTATTGCTTATTATGTTAATAATATAAGATTAATTGATAATATCTAAATTCCAAGTATCATACCTGCAAGTCCTAAAAAGGATAAAAAACCTACAACATCAGTAACGGTTGTAACAAAAACAGTAGATGCAATTGCAGGATCTATTTTAGATTTATTTAAAATTACTGGTATCACTATTCCAGACAAACCAGCACAAACCATATTTATTATCATCGCTACAGATATCAAAATTGAAAGTTTAAGTTCATAAAACCAAAAGTAAACAAACACTCCTGATATTAAAGAAAAAAGTAAGCCATTAAAAAAACCTACACTAAACTCTTTGCCTACAATTTTAGATAAGTTTTCAGTAGTTAATTCTTTTGTAGCAATCAATCGAACAGTAACAGTTAAAGTTTGTGTGGCTGCATTTCCACCCATTGAGGCAACAATTGGCATTAAAACTGCTAGAGCAACAACTTTTTCAATATTATTTCCAAATAAGCCTATTACATGAGAAGCAATTACAGCTGTGAATAAATTAATTAATAACCAAATAAATCTTTTTTTTGTAATTTTAAAAGCGTTATCAGTAATTTCTTCATCCTGAACACCGGCAAGTTTTAAAGTGTCCTCTTCTGCCTCTTCTTTTACAACTGTCAAAATATCGTCTGCTGTGATCATTCCTATTAATTTATTATTTTTATCAATTACTCCTGAGGATAGTAAATTATACTGTTCAAATAGGTGACCGACTTCTTCTTTATCCAAATCACCACTTATTAAAACTGACGGCGTGTCCATGATGCCGCTCATTTTCATATTTCTAGGATTTCTTAAAACTCTAGATGATGGAACTGATCCTAAAAGTTTATTCTCGTGATCTACAATAAAAATTTGTAAAAATTCTTTAGGCAAATTATCCGTATCTCTTAGGTAATCTATAGTTTCTCCAACTGTCCAATCAGGAGAAACTGAACAATATTCAGTCTGCATTAGTCTTGCTGCTGAATCTTCAGGATATACTTTTAAAACTTCTTCGATAAGCTGCTTATCTTTAGAAGGTATTTTTTCATAAACTTCAATTTTTTTGTCTTCATCAAGATTTGATACAACTTGTAAAGCATTATCTGACTCAAGCTGATTTACGATCTTAACTACATTTTCAGTAGGTAGTTTATTTAATATGTCTTTTTGAAGAGTATTATTTAATTCAACAATTGTATCAGCTCTTAAATCTAAAGTTTCTAATAACAACAAATCAAATCTTAATTTTTCTGGCAAATTAGACAAAACTTCTGCAGCATCTGATGGATGCAAAGAATGAAGATAATCGTTAATATCTTTAACATTTTTACTTTCAATCAGTTTCTTTAAATATTCAATTACTTCTTGAGTAACTTCAAATGTTTTATTATCGATTTTTTGCATTTCGTTTGACATAGTATTAAATTCTTTTAACAAATCTTTTAATGAAACTCGAAGTAAAAATAAGCAAAAAACCTGTGGAATACCAAGAGGCTATTAATTTTTTAGAAGAAAGAGTTAAAGATATACAAAATAACAAAGCAAATAACTTAATATGGATTCTAGAACATCCTAACTTATATACTGCAGGAACCTCAGCTAAAGAATCAGACTTGCTAGATCCAAATAAACTTCCCACTTACAAAACAAGCAGAGGTGGTCAATGGACTTTTCATGGAAAGGGTCAAAAAATTATATATTTCGCAATTAATCTTAATCAAAAAAAAGATATAAAGTTTTTTGTTAGAAATATTGAACAATGGATAATTCAAATATTAAAAAATTATAATATTAATTCTTTTAATGACCCAAAAAATATTGGTATTTGGGTAAAAAATAAAAATAATAATGTAGAAAAAATAGCAGCGATTGGAATTAGAGTTAAAAAATGGGTGGCGTTTCATGGTTTTTCTCTAAACTTAAATGTTAACAAGGAAGATTATAGCGGAATCATACCTTGCGGTATTCAAGACAAAGGGATTGCAAATATTAGTGATTTTTTAGATTTAAAACTAACAACAGATATTAATGATGTGATTATATCGGAATTTAAAAAAATTTTTCCAGACATGTCTTAAATTCATCTGGGATATCAGCTTTATACTTTCTAAATTTGTTGTTGTATTTAAACTCTAACTCATAGCTCAGAAGACATAATGGAATATTATTTTTTTTATCTCCATATTTAAAATCGCCTACAACTGGATGTCCAATATCAGAAAACTGTCTTCTAATTTGATGCTTTCTTCCAGTAATTAACTCAACCTCTAAATAACTAAAGTTTTTATTTTTTGCTTTTGTCTCAAAATAAAGTTTGGATTCAACCAACTTTCCGTCAATCTTATCTTTTGTATGTAGCTCTCCTTTATTTTTTTCAATCTTACCATTGATAATGACGAGATATTTTTTAATTATTTCTCTGGTCTTGAATAGTTCTGAAAACTTTACTGCATTAAATCTATTTTTTGCTACAAGCATTAATCCTGAAGTATCTTGATCAAGCCTGTGTACAATATAAAAGTTTTTAGATTTCGAATTTAAAATATCAATTACACTTTTTTTTACTTTCAAACCACCTTGTGATGCATAACCATAAGGTTTATTTAAAATACAATAATCATCACATTCAAATATAAAGTTTTTTTTTAGTTCATTAAAATCATTCTGATTAAAAGAATATTTTTTTTTATTAATTAAAGTATCAACCTTTAATTCTGTGAATATTTCTACAATATCGTCTAAATTCAATTTATATAAACTTTTTACTTTTTGACGATTTACAGTTATGTTTTTTTTTCTAAAATTTTTTTCTAATAAAGACTGTGGTACGTTTGGAAACTGTTTCTTAATAAAGCGATCTACTCTAGAGCCATTAAAATCTTTATCAATGACAAAAGATTTTATTGCTTTTCTCATATAAAAATTTTTACTAATTTATAACCAAAGTAAAATAAAAAAAGACTAACCACGATAGAAACAAAAAGATAAACAAAAAGATTTAAATAGTTGCCAGATTTAACAAAATTAAATACTTCATAAGTAAAAGCTGAAAAAGTTGTAAAGCCACCTAAAAATCCAAAAACTATAAAAGTTCTAACTTCGCTACTCAAAAGATGCTTGTCAAACATTGATGCAACTACTCCAATAAAGAATGAACCTATTAGATTAACCAAAATAATCCCAACAGGGAAATTTATATATGTAATTTTAGGAGTAGCCTGAATTAATGCAAACCTTGAAACACTTCCTATTGCTCCAAACAAAGCAACAAGAACTAGATTACTCATTATTTTTTATCTTTTGAAATTGTTTTTGCTTCTGTTTCTTTTTGAACTTCAGTTTTTTTTTGTGATGGACCTGAATCTTGTCCTTTAGCATTAAAATCTTTATCAACTAACTCTATAAAAGCTTTTGGTGCATTATCTCCATATCTATAACCAGATCTAACTACTCTAGAATAACCACCATGTCTTTTTTCATATCTTTTTAATAAAGTAGTTGTAAGTTTAGCAACTGAACTTTGATCTTGAAGCTTAGAAATTAATAGTCTTTTTGATGCTAGAGTATTCTTTTTTCCCAAGGTAATTACTTTATCGATAGCAACTTTTAATTCTTTGGCTTTTGGCAAAGTAGTTTCAATTTGCTCATGCTTGATAAGAGAATTAAGCATATTTTTAATCAAAGCTTTTCTATGCTCTGATGTCCTGTTTAATTTTCTATGAGCAATTTTATGTCTCATGTCTACTTATATTCGTCCTCTAGTTTTTTAGACAATTCAGCAATATTTTCTGGTGGCCAGTTAGGTATTTCGATACCTAAATATAATGACATACCAGATAATACCTCCTTAATTTCATTTAGTGACTTTCTTCCAAAATTAGGTGTTCTCAACATTTCACCTTCTGTTTTTTGAACAAGATCACCAATGTAAATAATGTTATCATTCTTAAGACAATTCATTGATCTTACTGAAAGTTCAAGTTCATCAACTCTTCTAAGTAGGTTTTTATTAAATTCTGGCTCAGATTTAGACGATTGAACAACAGCTTCTTTTGGCTCTTCAAAATTAATAAACATTCCAAGCTGATCCTGTAAAATTCTAGCAGCATAAGCAACACAATCTTCAGCAGCAACTGAACCATTTGTTTCAACTTCCATTGTTAATTTATCGTAATCAATCGATAAACCTTCTCTTGTCTCAGAAATATTATAAGAAACTCTTTTTACTGGGCTATAAACAGAGTCTACTGGAATTAATCCTAGAGGAGAGTCTTTTTCTCTATTTTTTTCAGCTGGAACATATCCTTTTCCAGTATTTACAGTTAACTCCATATAAAGCTTTGTATTATCATCTAAGTGACAAATAATTTGCTCAGGGTTTAAGATTTCAATATCAGCATTTTCTTTAAGCATACTTGCTTTAATTTCTCCTGGACCTTGAACATCTAAAATTAATTTTTTTGGTCCAGAATTTTTTAAATTTAAAGATAATGATTTAATATTTAAAACAATATCTGTAACATCTTCTCTCACACCATTGATTGATGAAAATTCATGCAAAACTCCATCAATTTGTATTGCTGTAACTGCTGTTCCTTGAATAGAAGATAATAAAACTCTTCTTAATGCGTTACCTAATGTTAATGCAAAACCTTTTTCTAAAGGCTCAATAGTAATTTTTGCAAAACTTTTATCATCATTAGCTTGAACATCCAATTTTGAAGGTTTTACAAGCTCTTTCCAATTTTTATCTATCAATTTTTTATCCTTTCCTAAATTAAATTTTAAACTCTTCTTCTTTTTGGTGGTCTGCATCCGTTATGAGGAATTGGACTTGTGTCTTTAATAGACATAATTTTAAATCCTCTTGCTTGCAGAGCTCTAAGTGCTGTTTCTCTTCCTGACCCAGGTCCTTTAACTTCAACATCTAAAGTTTTTAAACCATATTCGGATGCTTTAACTGCTGCATTGTCGGCAGCAACTTGGGCTGCATATGGAGTAGATTTTCTTGAACCTTTAAAACCTTTTGATCCAGCCGAAGACCAAGACAATACATTACCATCTTTATCTGTAATTGAGATGATAGTATTATTAAAAGTAGCATTCACAAAAGCTTTGCCACTTGTAATTATCTTTTTCTCTTTCTTTTTAGTTTTAAATTTCGATTTCTTTTTAATTTCTTCTTTGCTCATTTATTATTTCTTAGCTAAAGTTAATTTTTTACCTGCAATTGCAATCGCCTTTCCTTTTCTTGTTCTAGCGTTTGATGATGTTCTTTGACCTCTTACTGGTAATTTTTTTCTATGCCTTGTTCCTCTGTATGTACCAAGATCTCTTAGTCTTTTAATATTTAATGAAATCTCTCTTCTTAAATCTCCTTCAACAGTATATTTGCTGTCAATTAATTCTCTAATTTTTAAAACTTCATCATCAGTCAAACTTTTTACTCTTTTAGATTTTTCAATATTTAAATCTTTACAAATTAAATTTGCATAATGATCACCAATTCCATAAATATATTGTAAAGCAACATGCACTTGTTTGTTTAATGGTAAGTTTACTCCTGATATACGCGCCATAGTTTAGATTGGTCCTATTTTAAAAATCGTCGGATTATATTAATCAAGTTATCAAAGTCAACTTTATAAGTCATTGATAACACCCTTTATTTGTGCAGTTACTTCACTAATCTCTTTCATTGCATCAATATCTTTAACGATTCCTTTTGAACTGTAATAATCAAGTATTGGTAACGTCTGCTCATCATATGTTTTTAATCTATTGCTTACAGTAGTTTCGTTGTCATCTGATCTTTTGATCAACTCTCTATTTCCGCAACTACTATTTGGGCATTTTGAAGGATCCACAGGTGAATCAAAAAATTCATTAAAAGGTTTTTTGCAAATTGAGCATGACACTCTTCCAGATATTCTTTTAACTAAAATTGAATAATCAACTTTTAAATTAATAATACCTGAAATTTTTTGGTCATATTTTTCTAACATTTTATCTAATGATTTTGCTTGTTCTAAATTTCTAGGAAATCCATCAAAAATTATATTATTTTTTATAGATGGGTCTGATATTTTTTTTTCTATAAGTTCATTAATAATATCATCAGAAACTAATTTTCCTGAATCCATAATTTCTTTTAATTGTTTTGACAAATCAGAACCACTTTTTAATTCTGCTCTTAACAAATCACCTGTGGAAAGCTGGAACATTTTTAAATCATTAACCAAAAATGATGACTGAGTCCCTTTACCTGCGCCTGGTGGTCCAAAAATTATTAAATTCATTTATTTTGTAAACTTTGTTTTTTTAATTAAAGATTCGTATTGCACGCTCATTAATCTTGTTTGAACTTGAGTGATAGTATCCATTCCAACAACGACCACAATTAGTAAAGAAGTCCCACCTAAATAAAAAGGAATAGGATATTTTGCAATTAAAACTTCTGGAAGTAAACATACTGCCACAAGATATAAAGAACCAATTACAGTTAGTTTTGTCAAAAGTCCCTCAATAAATACAGCCGTTCTTTCACCTGGTCTTATACCTGGAACAAAGCCGCCATATTTTTTTAAATTATCAGCTGTTTCGGTTGGATTAAAAATTATTGAAGTATAAAAAAATGAAAAGAAAATAATTCCTGCTGCATAAAACAGCATATACAATGGCTTACCTTGACCAAGCATCGAAGTAATTGATACTAAAAAAGAATTTTCTGATGATGTTGAAAAATTAGACAAAGTAATTGGTAGCAATAATAATGCTGATGCAAATATTGCAGGGATAACACCGGCGGTATTTACTTTTAAAGGTAAGTAAGAAGACTCACCACCATACATTTTGTTACCTTGCTGTCTTTTTGGATACTGAATCAAAATTCTTCTTTGAGCTCTTTCTACGAAAACAATAAAGTAAATAGCACCTAACAAAAGTAACAAAACAAAAATAATTAACATACTTGATAAAGCACCAGTTCTTCCAAGCTCAAAAGTTGATGCTAATGCTCTTGGCATTTCTGCAACGATACCAGAAAAAATGATTAATGAAATTCCATTTCCAATACCTCTTGCTGTAATCTGTTCACCTAACCACATTAAGAAAACTGTTCCAGTTAATAATGTGATTGTAGTAACAAGTTTAAAATAGAAACCTGGTTCAAGAACAATTCCTTGAGAGTTTTCTAAACTTACAGCAACTCCATAGCCTTGAATAATTGCTAAAAGAACAGTTCCGTATCTTGTGTACTGTGTAATTTTTTGTCTTCCAAGCTCACCTTGTTCTTTTAAGTTTTTAAAATAATCTGTAACACCTGTTAAAAGCTGAATAATAATTGATGCCGAGATATAAGGCATAATACCAAGTGCAAAAATTGCCATCCTTTGCACAGCTCCTCCTGCAAAAACGTTAAACATTCCAAGTAAACTTCGTTGATTTCCACCAACTATTTCTTGAAGGGATGTAGGATCAATTCCAGGTATAGGAATAAAAGTTCCAAACCTATAAATTATTAAAATAAATAGAGTGTAAAAAATTCTTTTTTTTAAATCATGAGCTTTTGAAAAAACGCCTAAACTACCCTCGGCATTCTGTGAAAAGCTCGACATGATTACTTAACTATTTCGACTGTACCGCCAGCTTTTTCAATTTTGCTTTTTGCAGACTCGCTAAATTGATCAGCTAGAATATTAATTTTTGATTTGATATCGCCAGATCCTAATACTTTAACTTTTATCTTTTTTGGAGTTTTTGAATTTAATAAATATTTTCTAAGATCTAAAGTTTTTGTTGCATCAATTTTCTTATTTTCGATTAATTTTGAAATATTATCTAAATTAATCACTACATTTTTTTCTTTTTTATAAATTGAGTTAAAGCCTCTTTTAGGCAATCTTCTATATAATGGCATTTGACCACCTTCATAAGCTTTGATAGCAACACCAGATCTAGCTTTTTGACCTTTAACACCTCTACCGCAAGTTTTTCCTTTTCCTGAGCCAATTCCTCTTCCTACTCTAATTTTTGCTTTATGAATTTTTTTGTTAAACGTATTTAATTGCATAACTATCTCCTAGAAACTATTTCTTTAATTTTCTTACCCCTAATTAGTGAAATCTCTTTTGGAGATTTTTGTTTTAACAATGCATCAAAAGATGCTCTTACTAAATTATATGGATTAGAAGAACCGATTGATTTACCTACAACATCTTGAATACCAGACATTTCACAAATTGCTCTTACGGGTCCACCAGCAATAATACCTGTTCCTGCAGGAGCGCTTCTTAATAAAACTTTACCAGCACCATTTCTTCCTCTTACATCATGATGTAAAGTTCTACCGTCTCTTAAAGCCACTTTTATTAATGATTTTCTTGCAGCTTCTGAAGCTTTTTTGATCGCATCTGGAACTTGCTTTGCTTTTCCCTGGCCAAATCCAACTTGACCCTTTTGATTTCCAGTTACTACTAAAGCTGCAAAACCAAATCTTCTTCCACCTTTAACAACTTTTGTAATTCTGTTAATTGAAACTAATTTTTCTTTAAATTCACTAACTTGACTCATAATTTAGAACTTTAATCCTCCACTTTTTGCGCTTTCAGCAAGTTGTTTCACTCTTCCGTGATATTTATATTTTCCTCTATCAAAATAAACTTCATTACAGCCAGCTTTGATTGATCTTTCAGCTATTAATTTACCTACGATTTCTGACAATTCTTTTTTAGGTTTTCTCTCTATATTTTTTTCAACTGATGATGCACTTGCTAAAGTAACTCTTTTTGAATCATCAATAACTTGAGCATAAATATTTTTAGCAGATCTAAATACAGTAAGTCTTGGCTTATCTGTTGCAACTTTCTTTAATTTAAATCTTACTCTATTTGTTCTTTTTTGATCTCGTCTAATCATTATTTTTTCTTACCTTCTTTTTTCAATACGAATTGACCTTCAGAAGTGATCCCTTTTTGTTTATAAGGCTCAACTGGTTTGTAAAATTTAATATCAGCAACTACTTTTCCAACTAATTCTTTATCAATACCATTAATTGTAATTGTAGTTTGTTTATCTACTTTAAGTGTAATTCCTTCAGGAATATCATAGTTAATATCATGGCTAAAACCAAGTTGGAGATTTAACTGTTTACCTTTTAAATTTGCTCTAAAACCTACCCCATTTAATTTTAAAGTCTGTTCATAACCCTTTGAAACACCAATAACTGCATTATTAATCAAACTTCTTTGCAGACCCCATAAAACTTTGTTTTGATTCTTAGGATCTTTTGGAGCTACCATAATCTTTCCTTCTTCAGCTTGTAATGTTTAGTTGATCAACATTTACATCTAAAGATTTTTTTCCTTTTGGTCCTTCTAAATTAATTTTATTTCCATTAATTTGAACTTTAACATCTTTAGGTACTGAGATATGTTTTTTTCCAATTTTAGACATAGTAATTAAGAAATGTTACAAATAATTTCTCCTCCAACTTTTTTTTCTCTTGCTTCATTATCAGTCAAAATACCTAACGAAGTTGATATAATTGCAACTCCTAAACCATTTTGAACTCTTGGTAGAGTATCAAATCTTGAATAAATTCTTCTGCCAGGTTTTGAAATTCTATTAATTTCATTAATAACTGATGAACCATGAACATATTTTAAATTTACTTTTAAATTTTCGTAATCACCTTTTTGAGATTTTTCTACATCATAACCTAATATAAAACCTTCTCTCTCCATCGCATCTAAAACCATTTTTTTAAACTTAGAGCTAGGTACCAAAACTTCAGGGTGATTTCTTTGCAAAGCATTCTTAATTCTTGCAAACATATCTCCAACTGGATCACTTATCGTCATATGCCTCCTACCAACTTGATTTAGTCATTCCAGGAATTTTACCCATTGATGCCAATTCTCTTAGGGCAATCCTAGACATTTTTAGTTTACGGTAATAACCATGTGGTCTACCTGTTATTTCGCATCTGTTTCTAATTCTAATTTTTGCAGAATTTTTTGGTAATTTAGCTAATTTTAAAGCTGCCTCAAATCTTTCATTTAAATTATTTTTCTTATTCATAATAATTTTTTTAAGCTTTTTTCTTTTTGCTTCATACTTTTTTGCTAACTTTATTCTTTTTAAATTTTTTTGTATTGATGAAGTTTTTGCCATAAATTAGTTAGATCCTTTCTTATAAAACGGAAAATTAAATTTATCTAATAGTGCTTTAGCTTTTTTCTTATCGTGAGTTGTTGTGACTATTGTAATATCCATTCCTCTTACTTTTTCTACCTTATCAAAATTTACTTCAGGAAAAATAACATGCTCTTTTATTCCAAAACTATAATTAGCATTTTCATCAAAACTATCTGGATTCAAACCTCTAAAGTCTTTAATTCTTGGTAATGCAATATTAATCAAACTATCTAAAAAGAAATACATTCTATTTTTTCTTAAAGTAACTTTTAATCCAAGAGGCATTTTTGCTCTAGTTTTAAAGTTTGAAATTGCTTTTTTTGACTTAGTAACAACTGGTTTCTGACCAGCAATATTTGCAAGATCTGACTCGATTAATTTTAACACTTTATTATCTGCAGCATCTAATCCAAGTCCCATGTTAAGAACAATTTTTTCTAACTTTGGAACTTCCATAACATTAGATACTCCAAGCGTATCTTTTAACTGTGGTAAAATCTCTTTTTGATAAATATTTTTAAGTCTTGGTTCCATAATTATTTTTTCTTAGCAGTTTTTGTTGCTTTCTTAGTTTTTTTGTTTCTTTCTTTGCTTTTGTTTCTTTTTTCACCTCAGTTTTTTTAATTTCTTTTTTTACTTCAACTTTTTTTTTCTTCTTTCTTTTTTCCACCTGCAATTAATTTTAAATTAGAAAGATGAACAGGTTTTTCTAAGCTTATAATACCGCCCTTTTGCTCTTTAGTTGGTTTTTGATGTTTTTTCTTAACATTAATTCCTTTTACAATTGCACTATAACTTTTTGGAAAAAATTTAATTATTTCGCCTGATTTTCCTTTATCAGCGCCCGTAATCAACTCAACTGTATTTCCTTTTTTTAATTTCGTTTTCATTAAAGTACCTCTGGTGCAAGTGAAATAATTTTCATATGCTTTTTATCTCTTAATTCTCTAGTCACTGGACCAAATATCCTTGTTCCAATTGGCTCTCCATTTGCAGCAATTAATACAGCTGCATTTTTATCAAATTTAATTGCAGAGCCATCATTTCTATTAATTTGTTTTCTTGTTCTAACAATTACAGCTTTATGGACATCGCCTTTTTTAACTTTTCCTTTAGGCATTGCATCTTTTATACTAACTACGACAATATCACCTATGCTAGCATATCTTCTTTTAGAACCACCTAATACTTTAATGCACTCTATTCTCTTTGCACCAGTATTATCAGCAACTTCCATTTCTGTTTGAACTTGTATCATTTTATTTCTCCAAAACTCTCCATCTTTTTAATTTAGAAATTGGCTTTGACTCAATAATTTTAATTGCATCACCAATTTTAAAATCACCTGTCTCATAATGAGCATGAAACTTTTTTGATCTTCTTAAAACTTTTTTAAGCACAGGATGTCTAAATTTTCTTTCAACCTCAACAACTAAGGTTTTGGCACTTTTATTGCTTACTATTTTTCCTGATAAAACTTTTTTTGGCATTAATTATCTTTCTTTTTTTGATTTATAAATGTTAATATTTTTGCAATTGTTCTTCTGACAGTTTTAATTCTTGCAGTATTTTGAATCTGCGAATTCACTCTTTGGAATCTTAAATTAAACTGCTCTTTTTTAAAATTAGCTAACTCCTTTTGTAATTGAGTTACTGTTAATTTTTTAATTTCTGAAGTTTTCATAATTATATATTTAAATTCCTTGTAATAATCTTTGTTTTAATAGGTAATTTTGATGCTGCTCTATCAAAAGATTCTTTTGCAACTGTATCACTCACACCATCAATTTCAAAAATAATTCTACCGGGCTTAACTCTATAAACATAATATTCAGGTGATCCTTTACCTTTACCCATTCTCACCTCGATAGGTTTTTTTGATACAGGTATATTTGGAAAAATCCTCAACCAAACTCTTCCTTCTCTTTGCATATGTCGTGTTAATCCCACTCTTGCTGCCTCTATTTGTCTTCCTGTTACTCTCTCAGGTTCTAACGCTTGCAAACCGTGAGATCCAAAATTCAATGCTGCACCTCTAGTAGCTTTACCTTTAATTCTACCTTTGTGCGCTTTTCTATATTTTGTTCTTGATGGTTGTAACATTAATTAGCCTCGTCTTTTTTCTCTGCTTCAATTTTTTTCTGTAAATCTTTCTGGAATACTATTCCTTTGTAAATCCAAACTTTTACTCCAATAATTCCGTAAGTAGTTTTTGCTTCAGCTTCAGCGTAATCAACATCAGCTCTTAATGTATGAAGAGGAATACTGCCTTCTCTTAACCATTCTGTTCTTGCTATTTCATTACCACCTAATCTTCCACTAACTGTAACTTTAATACCTTTTGCGCCCAGTCTTAAAGCTGATGACATAGCTCTTTTCATGGCTTTTCTATAAGCAACCCTTTTTTCTAATTGTTGAGCAATATTTTCTGCAACTAGATAAGAATCTAATTCTGGTTTTCTAATCTCTTTAATATTTACACTAACTTCGTCGCTAGTAATTTTTGATATATTATTCTTAATTTTTTCAATATCTGAACCTTTTTTTCCAATAACAAATCCAGGTCTTGATGTAAAAATAGTTACAACACATTTTTTTGAAGGGCGCTCAATCATAATTTTAGATACACCAGAATTTTTAATTGTATCATTCACATATTTTCTAATTTTAAAATCTTCAATTAGATAAGTTCCATAATTTTGCTTTTTTGCAAACCATACAGAATCCCAAGTTCTGTTAATTTTTAATCTAATTCCAACTGGATTAACTTTTTGTCCCATAACTAAGCTCTTTTTCCTTCAGTTTCTTTTTTTTCACTAACAATAATAGTTAAGTTGGCAAAATGTTTTATAATTCCAGCAGCTCTTCCTCTAGCTCTTGGTCTAAATCTTTTCATTGTTAAACCTTTTCCTACATAAGCTTCTTTAATAATTAAATTATCAATATCTAATTGGTTATTATTTTCTGCATTCGCTACTGCAGATTTAATAGTTTTTGAAATTTGTTTAGAAACTCTTTTTTCTGAAAACTCTAAATTTCTCAGAGCGATATCAGCTTTTTTACCTCTGATCGATTTTAATATTTGATTAATTTTTCTTGGACTCGATCTTAAGTTTCTAAAAACTGCTCTTACAGTTGATAAATCTTTAGTCTGTTTTTTTTCTTTTTTCATTATTTTTTATCATCCTTTTTAGGAGCAGCAGCTGCAGCTTTTTTATCAGCTGGAGTATGTCCAATAAATTGTCTTGTAGGTGCAAACTCACCAAGCTTATGTCCTACCATTTCATCTGAGATGGATATTGGTATAAATTTTTTACAATTATGAATTTCAAATTTGTGACCGACAAACTCAGGAATAATTGTTGAACTTCTTGACCATGTTTTAATAGGTCTTTTTGATCCTTCTTTAGTGCTTTTTTCAACTTTTTTAATCAAGCTAGGATGCACAAATGGTCCTTTCCAAACTGATCTTGCCATAAACTATGCTCTCTTCTTCTTTCTAGAAATAATAAATTTATCAGTTCTTTTATTATTTCTTGTTTTTAATCCTCTTGTACCTTGTCCCCAAGGAGTTACAGGGTTTCTTCCGCCAGAAGTTTTACCTTCACCACCTCCGTGAGGGTGATCAACAGGATTCATAACAACACCTCTAACTGTAGGTCTAATACCCATCCATCTACTTCTACCTGCTTTACCGATTTTTTGGTTTTTGTTATCAACGTTTGATACTTGACCAATAGTTGCTTTACATCTTGATAAAATTTTTCTTGTCTCTCCAGAACCTAACTTAATTAAAGTGTAATCTTGATCTTGACCCATAATTTGAGCTGAAGATCCTGCCGATCTAGATAGAACGCCGCCTTTTCCAGGAGTTAGTTCAATATTATGTACAGATGTACCTGCTGGGATATTTTTAATTGCCATTGCATTACCAGCTTGAATCTCTGTTTTTTCTGAAGAAATAATTTGATCTCCAATTTTTAAGCCTTGAACGCCAAGCACATAACCTAAAGTTTTGTCTTGATATTCAACTAGCATAATATTTGCACTTCTATAAGGATCGTATTCAAATCTTTTAATTGTTGCTAGCATATCTATTTTTGATCTTTTAAAATCAATTAAACGATATCTTTTTTTATGACCCATTGATTTATGTCTAGTCGTGATTCTGCCTTGGTTATTTCTTCCAACAGATCTTTTTTAAACTTAGTAAGTTTTTTTCTGGTTTACCTTTCCATAAATCGCTTCTATCAACTAGAATAGTTCCTCTGGTAGATTTTGTATAAGGTTTAAAACTTTTTAAAGCCATTTAATTAAACTCCTGAAGTCATATCGATTGTTTGACCCTCTTTTAAAGTTACGATCGCTTTTTTGTATCCAGTTTTTTTACCCATTCGACCTCTAACAAATTTAACTTTGTCTTTAGAATGAATAGTATTCACTTTGATGACATTTACTTTGTAAAGTTTTTCTACACTTTTCTTAATCATCGTCTTATCAGCATCTTTTAGAACTTTAAAAGTTACCTTGTTTAAAGCGCTCAAATTTGTAGATTTCTCAGTTACGATTGGCGCTAAAATCACATCATATGCTATAATTTCATTTTTCATTATTTCGCTAACCTTTCTTCTACTGCTTTAAATGACTCTTTTGTAAAAAGAATTTTTTCATATTTAATTAAATCGTAAACATTCGTTCCAACATCTTCTAACTTTTTTGAATTAGGTAGATTTTTAATACTTTTAACAAATTGTTTAGGTGCATCTTTGTGATGAATAAATAATGCGCTTTTAGATTTAATATTTTTTAAAAAATTTTTAAAATTTTTTGTTTTTAAACTGTTCATTTTTGGTTCATGAAATATTACTATTTGTTTTAAATTCGCTTTTGCAGATAAAGCATGAACTAAACCTAATTTTCTAACTTTTTTATTAAGTTTTTTTTCAGCATAAGCTCCTCTGTGTCTTGGACCATGAGCAATACCACCTCCTACAAAAATAGGAGCTGTAATATTACCGTGTCTTGCTCCGCCAGAACCTTTTTGCTGGACAATCTTTCTTCTTGAACCTTTAACTTCTCCTCTACTCTTAGTGTGTCCAGTTTTTTTAAACATTCTATTTTGCTGCCAGTCAATCACTTGCTGAATGATATCTTTTCTAGGTTTTACCTTAAAAATTTTATCAGATGCTTCAACTGAGCCTAAACTTTTTCCTTCAATATTAATTTCATCAATTTTCATTATTTTTTCTCGCCTTCAGCTTTAGCTTCTGGTTTTGTTTCAGCTTTTGCTTCTTTTGCATCACCTTTATCTTTTTTCTTTTTATCTTTCTTTTCAGACTGCATTTCTGCTAATGAAGCGTTATATTTTTCTACTCTTTCTTTAACTGTAGATTTGTTTTTATTTTTAACTGCTTCTTGTATTTCTACATATGAATTTTTACTTCCTGGAACAGCTCCTTTTAAATAAAGAAGATTATTTTCCAAATCAGCTTCAACGATCTCTAAACCTAGAGTAGTTCTAAATTTAGCTCCCATATGGCCTGCCATCTTTTTTCCTTTAAAAACTTTTCCTGGATCTTGACATTGACCGATTGAACCATGAGCTCTGTGAGAAATTGAGACACCGTGTGTAGCTCTCATTCCACCAAAGTTATGTCTTTTCATAGAGCCTGCAAAACCTTTTCCAATTGTTTTTGCTCTTACATCTACGTATTTTTTGTCTTTTAAAATATTTAAATCAATATCAGAACCTGGCTTATACTCTTCAGTTTTATCCATTCTGAATTCTTTTAAAATTTTCTTTGGTTCTTGAGATTTTTTCGCAAAGAAACCTTTCATTTGCTTAGTTAATTTTGAATTCTTTATATGACCGTAGCCAACTAATAAAGCAGAGTAACCTCTTTTTTCTTTATCAATTACATCAACAACTTTTGCTTTTTCAATTTTTAAAACTGTTACAGGTAAAGATTCACCGTTTTCAAAGAAACGTTGAGTCATTCCAAGTTTTTTTCCAACCAATCCTATAGTCATTATATTTTAATCTCCACATCTACACCCGCTGCCAAATCTAGTTTCATTAAAGCTTCAATGGTTTGAGGTGTTGGTTCTAAAATATCGATTAATCTTTTATGAGTTCTTGTTTCAAACTGTTCTCTACTTTTTTTATCAATATGAGGTGATCTTAAAACTGTATAAATTTCTTTTTTTGTTGGAAGAGGTATAGGGCCTTTAATCTGAGCACCTGTTCTTTTTGCAGTGTTAACTATCTCAATAGTAGACTGATCTAAGATCTTGTGATCGTAGGCTTGTAATCGAATTCTAATATTTTGTTTATCCATATTATTATGCCAATTTCTTTGTTACTTCGTCTTGTACGTTTTGAGGAACTTTTTCATAGTGAGAAAACTGCATTGTATATTGTGCTCTACCTTGAGACATTGATCTCAGATTATTAACGTAACCAAACATATTTGCTAAAGGTACGTTTGCATTAATTACTGTAGCATTACCCCTTTTATCAGTAGAGCCAACTTGACCTCTTCTACTATTTAAATCACCAATCACATCACCCATATAATCTTCAGGTGTAACAACTTCTACTTTCATAATTGGTTCTAAAAGTTTTAAACCTGCTTTTTGACAAGCTTCTTTAAAACAAGCTCTAGCTGCGATCTCAAATGCTAAAACACTAGAGTCTACATCGTGATGCAATCCATCTAAAATTTCTACTTTATAATCAATAACTGGAAATCCAGCTAAAATTCCTGAATCAGCTACACCCTCAATTCCTTTTTCAACTCCTGGAATAAATTCTTTTGGAATAGCTCCACCTTTAATTAAACTTTCTACTTCTCTACCAGATCCTGGTTGTTGTGGTTGAACAGAAAGTTTTACTCTTGCAAACTGACCAGAACCACCTGATTGTTTTTTGTGCGTATAATCAACTTCAGCAGGTCTTTCGATAGTTTCTCTATACGCAACTTGAGGAGCTCCAATATTAGCCTCAACTTTAAATTCTCTTTTCATACGATCCACGATTATGTCTAAGTGTAGCTCTCCCATACCTTTAATAATCGTTTGACCAGACTCAGAATCTGAGGTCACTCTAAATGATGGATCTTCTTTAGCTAATCTTTGTAATGCTTCACCCATTTTTTCTTGGTCACCTTTAGTTTTAGGTTCTACTGCAATTTCGATAACTGGATCAGGGAATTCCATAGGTTCTAAAACAACAGGGTTATTAGATGCACAAAGAGTATGTCCAGTAATTGTGTATTTTAAACCTGCTAAAGCAACAATGTCCCCAGTACTTGCTTCCTTAATATCTTCCCTATCATTTGCATGCATAAGCAACATTCTTCCAATTCTTTCATCTTTATCAGCAGTTGAGTTTAAAACTCCTGTACCTGATTTTAAAACTCCTGAATAAATTCTGATAAAAGTAATCGATCCAACAAATGGGTCGTTTGCAACTTTGAAAGCTAATGCTGAAAAAGGTTCAGCGTCATCAAATTTTCTAACTAATTCTTCATCTGACCCAGGTTTAGTTCCTTTAATTTCTTTTAAATCTATTGGGCTTGGTAAAAATCAACAACTGCATCTAAAAGTGGTTGAACACCTTTGTTTTTAAATGCTGATCCAGTTAAGACTGGAACAAATGAAAAGTTTAATGTTCCTTTTCTAATACATTTTTTTAAATCTGCTTCACTTATTTCTTTTCCTTCCAAATAAGCTTCCATTAATTTTTCGTCTTGTTCGACAGCTGTTTCAACTAATTCTTTTCTATATTTTTCAGCTTTTTCTTTTAAGTCAGCTGGAATTTCAATTTCATTGAATTTCGCTCCAAGATCTTCTGCTTCCCACACAATCCCCTTCATTTTAACTAGATCTACAACACCTTGTAGATCTGCCTCAGCTCCAATTGGAATTTGTAAAACCATAGGAGTAGCGCCCAGTCTTTCTTTAATCATGTCTACACATCTATAAAAATCTGCTCCAGTTCTGTCTAATTTGTTAACAAAACACATTCTTGGAACTTTATATTTATCTGCTTGTCTCCAAACAGTTTCAGATTGAGGCTCAACACCTGCAACACCATCAAAAACAGCAACTGCACCGTCTAAAACTTTTAAAGATCTTTCAACTTCAATAGTAAAATCAACGTGACCTGGGGTATCGATAATATTAATTCTATGATCTTTCCAAAAACAAGTTGTAGCCGCTGAAGTAATTGTAATACCTCTCTCTTGTTCTTGCTCCATCCAGTCCATTGTTGCAGCACCATCATGGACTTCACCAATTTTGTGAGACTTTCCTGTGTAATACAAAATTCTTTCAGTTGTTGTAGTTTTACCAGCATCAATATGAGCCATGATACCAATATTTCTATATTTATCTTTTGTATAAACTCCGCTCATAAAAAATTACCATCTAAAATGTGCAAAAGCTTTATTCGCTTCAGCCATTTTATGTGTATCCTCTCTTTTTTTAATTGCTGATCCTTTGTTAGTTGATGCATCTAAAAATTCTTTCATCAATCTTTCTTGCATAGTTTTGTCGCCTCTTTTTTGAGCAGCATCTAACAACCATCTAATTGCTAAGGCTTGAGCTCTATCAGATTTAACTTCGACTGGAACTTGGTAAGTAGCTCCACCAACTCTTCTAGATTTTACTTCTAAATTTGGTTTAACGTTTTTTAATGCTTCGTTAAAAACTTTAATTGGATCTTCTTTGCTTTTTTCTTGAATTAATTTAAATGAATTATAAAAAATTTTTTCTGCTGTAGTTTTTTTTCCACCTATCATAAGTGAATTAATAAATTTTGTAATAGACTTTAATCCATACATCGGATCATCAACAACCTGTCTCTTTGCTTGTCTTCTACGTCTAGACATTACTTAGGCCTCTTCGCTCCATATTTTGATCTTTGTTGTTTTCGATTTGCTACACCTTGAGTATCCAATAAACCTCTTACAATATGATAACGAACTCCTGGTAAATCTTTTACTCTTCCACCTCTAATCATAACTACAGAGTGTTCTTGTAAATTGTGTCCTTCGCCAGGAATGTATGCTGTAACTTCGAAACCGTTTGATAATCTTACTCTCGCAACTTTTCTTAATGCTGAATTTGGTTTTTTTGGAGTAGTTGTATAAACTCTTGTACAAACTCCACGCTTTAATGCGCAAGCTTCTAACGCAGGAACTTTATTCCTAACGACAGGCTTCACACGTTTTTTTTTCAACAACTGATTTATAGTTGGCATAATAATAATCTTTTTAAGGAAACAATTTAGTAAGCTGTTGGGTAGTAGTTTAAAGCCAACGCTAGCTTTACGTGCTACCTTAAAAAGTGCGCTATTAATACTGATTATTTGACCAAGGTCAATATTAGCCTTTGAAAAATTGATTAAAATTTGAAGCTAAAAACTAGGTTTTTTAGCCTATTTTGCCTCAGCTGTTTCTTCTACAGTATTAGCCTCTAAAGGAATAGCCTCGGACTGCATTTTATTCTGAAGTTTTAAATCTTTATCTTTTGCAATTTGGTTATATTTAAATCTACTTCTTCCACTACCAGCAGGAATTAGTCTTCCAACAATTACGTTTTCTTTTAAACCAACTAAATCATCTGCTTTTCCTTTAATAGAAGCATCTGTTAAAACTCTAGTTGTTTCTTGGAACGAAGCTGCTGAAATAAATGATTTTGTTTGAAGTGATGCTTTGGTAATTCCAAGAAGAACAGGTTCAAATGTAATTTCTTTTTTACCTTCTTCTTTTAATTGTTTATTGATATTCATAGCATCAATTCTATCAATAATTTCACCAAGTAAATAACTGCTGTCACCAGATTCTTTCACTTCTAATTTTCTTAACATTTGTCTTAAAATAACTTCAATGTGCTTATCGTTGATAACAACACCTTGTAATCTATAAACATCTTGAACTTCATTTACGAAATAATCAGTTAAAGTTTCAATACCTAAAATTCTTAAAATATCATGTGGAGCTGGGCTACCATCTAAAAGATATTCACCTTTAGAAATTTTTTCACCAGGGTTGTAATTAATTTGTTTTCCTTTTGGAATTAGATAGTTACTTTCGGTTCCATCTTTGCTTTTGATTGTAATTTTTTGCTTACCTCTAATTTCTTTTCCAAAAATAATTTCACCATCATTTTCAGCAATGATAGCACCATCCTTTGGTTTTCTTGCTTCAAATAATTCAGCAACTCTTGGTAATCCTCCAGTAATATCTTTTGTTTTAGATGTAGCTTTTGGAAGTCTAGCTAAAACGTCACCAGCATTAACTTTATCTCCGTCTGCTACTGATAAAACTGTTTCTGGAGATAAATAATATCTTGCTTCATTGCCATCAGCTTTTTTAACAACTTTGTCATCTTTATCTCTTAAAGTAATTCTAGGTTTTAAATCTAAGTTTTTAGATTGTGATCTCCAATCTAAAACTATTTTAGAAGAAATTCCTGTTGCTTCATCAGTCTTATCAGTAACTGTAACAGCCTCAACTAAATCAACATAATTTGCAATACCTGATGTTTCAGCGATAACTGGTACTGTATAAGGATCCCAATCACAAATCTTTTGACCTTTTTTTACAGTCTCATCTGGCTTAATGTAAAGTTTTGCACCGTAAGGGACTTTAAATGATGCAAAAACAATATTTTCTTTTTCTAAATTAATTTCAATATTTCTTCCCATTACGATTAAATTTTTATTTGAATCTTCAACTAGGTTTTTGTTGTGAATTTTTAATACACCAGTATCTGGTGCAACAATTGTTGAATCATCTTTAATTTGTGCAGTTCCTCCAACGTGGAAAGTTCTCATTGTAAGCTGTGTACCTGGTTCACCAATAGATTGGGCTGCAATCATTCCAACACATTCACCTATTGATACAGGAATTCCACGAGCCAAATCTCTACCGTAACATTTAGAACAAACACCAACTTCGCTTTGACATGTCATTACAGAGTAAACTTTACAAGTTTTAACACCTGCGTTTTCAATCTCTTCACATCTAGCTTCATCAATCATATGATTTTTCTTTACAATTGTCTCACCAGTAAGCGCGTTTTTAATATCTTCAGCTGCATTTCTTCCAAGAGCTCTTTCAGATAAACTTACAACAACATTTCCGCCTTCAATAATTTCAGAAATAGTAATTGATTTTTTAGATCCACAATCTTTCTCTGTAATAATTACGTCTTGAGAAACATCACACAGTCTTCTTGTTAAGTAACCTGAGTTTGCAGTTTTTAATGCAGTATCAGCTAAACCTTTTCTAGCACCGTGAGTAGATGTAAAATATTCTAAAATTGTTAAACCCTCTTTAAAGTTAGAAATAATTGGTGTTTCAATAATTTCTCCTGAAGGTTTTGCCATTAATCCCCTCATACCCGCTAACTGCTTCATCTGAGCAGGTGAACCTCTCGCTCCAGAATCTGCCATCATAAATACTGAATTTGATTTAACTCTTCCATCTTTATCTTTTTTAGGAGCAGAAATAATATTCATCATCTCTGATGCAATTTTATCTGTACATTTTGACCATTGGTCGATTACTTTGTTGTACTTTTCACCTCTTGTAATTAGTCCTTCAGCATACTGGTCTTCATATTCTTCAACCATTTTTTTTGCTTCATTAACTATTTTTTCTTTACTCTCTGGAATAATTAGATCATCTTTTCCAAATGAAATTCCTGCTTTGAATGCGTTCTTAAATCCTAACGCCATAATTTGATCACAGAATATAACTGTATCCTTCTGACCACAGAATCTAAACACAATATCAATGACTTCTGATATTTGTTTTTTTGCTAAAATTCTATTTACAAGATCAAATTTAATATTTTTATTCTTAGGTAACGTATTTGCTAAAAGAAAACGTCCAGCTGTACTTGTATACTTTTTAAATATAATTTTTCCATCCTCATCTTTTGTTTCAAATCTTGAAACAATTTTACTATGAATAGTAATATGACCACTTTCTAATGCCAAATTTATTTGGTCAGTGTTTAAAAAATAACCTACTGGCTTGTCTTCTTTTGATTTTTCATCATTAGAAGGTTCTTGAGATAAATAATAAATACCTAAAACCATATCTTGAGAAGGAACAATAATTGGTTTTCCATTAGCAGGGTGCAAAATATTGTTTGTAGACATCATTAACACTCTTGCTTCAAGTTGAGCTTCAACACTTAGTGGAACGTGAACAGCCATTTGGTCACCATCAAAGTCAGCGTTAAAAGCAGCACAAACTAATGGATGTAATTGAATTGCTTTACCCTCTGTAAGAATTGGTTCAAAAGCTTGAACTCCCAACCTGTGTAATGTCGGTGCTCTGTTTAATAAAACAGGATGCTCTCTAATTACATGATCAAGGATATCCCAAACTTCTTGTTTTTCTTTTTCTACAATTTTTTTAGCTTGTTTAATTGTTGTTGCGTAACCAAGTTTATCTAATCTAGCATAAACAAATGGTTTAAATAATTCTAAAGCCATTTTTTTTGGTAAACCACACTGATGTAGTTTAAGTTCAGGTCCAGCAACAATTACAGATCTTCCAGAATAATCGACCCTTTTACCTAAAAGGTTTTGTCTGAATCTACCTTGCTTACCCTTAAGCATTTCTGCTAAAGACTTAAGAGGTCTTTTGCCAGTTCCAGTAATAACTCTTCCTCTTCTTCCATTATCGAACAATGCATCAACAGATTCTTGAAGCATTCTTTTTTCATTTCTTACAATAATATCAGGAGCACGAAGATCCATTAATCTTCCAAGTCTGTTATTTCTATTAATAACTCTTCTATATAAATCGTTTAAATCAGATGTAGCGAACCTTCCTCCATCAAGTGGTACTAAAGGTCTTAACTCAGGTGGAATAACTGGTAACGTTGTTAAAATCATCCATTCAGGTTTATTGCCTGATGCAACAAATGATTCTAATAATTTTAATCGTTTAATTGTTTTTTCTTGAGTAACTTTTGAGGTAATTGTCTTAAGTTCTTCTCTTAATCTATCTCTTTCTTCTGTAGGATTAATGTTAGCTAAACACTCTCTAATTGCAGCTGCACCAATTCCTGCTGAAAACTGATCTTCTCCAAACTCATCCTGAGCTTTTAAATACTCTTCTTCAGTAATAATCTGATTTTTTTGTAAATTTGTTAAACCAGGCTCAATAACTATAAATTGCTCATAATACAAAACTTTTTCTAAATCTTTTAATTTTAAATCCAATGATAATGCAATTCTACTTGGTAAAGATTTTAAAAACCAAATATGAGAAACTGGTGTAGAAAGTTCGATGTGGCCCATTCTTTCTCTTCTAACGTTAGATTTTGTAATTTCAGTTCCACATTTTTCACAGATAATACCTCTAAACTTCATTCCTTTGTATTTTCCGCATAAACATTCATAGTCTTTGACAGGTCCAAAAATTCTAGCACAGAATAATCCATCTTTTTCAGGTTTAAATGTTCTGTAGTTAATAGTTTCAGGTTTTTTAATTTCACCAAAAGACCAAGAGCGAATTTTATCAGGACTTGCTAACGATATTTTAATTTTAGCAAAATCTTGTTTATTAACTTTTTTAGAAAATAAATTTGTAAGTTCTTTGCTCATTAATTAAGCTCCAAGTTTAATGCCAGTGATCTAATTTCTTTAACTAAAACGTTAAAAGACTCTGGAATTCCAGATTCAAAGTCATCATCACCTTTTACAATTGTTTCGTAAACTTTAGTTCTTCCTGCCACATCATCTGATTTTACAGTTAAAATTTCTTGTAAAGTATAAGCTGCACCATAAGCCTCAAGTGCCCATACTTCCATTTCACCAAATCTTTGACCACCAAATTGTGCTTTACCACCTAGGGGCTGCTGAGTAACTAAACTGTAAGGACCAGTTGAACGAGCATGTATTTTATCATCAACCATGTGGTACAGTTTAAGCATATAAATAATTCCAACAGTAACTTCTCTATCAAATTTCTCACCTGTTCTTCCATCATACAAGGTCGTTTGACCACTTTCAGGAAGTTCAGCAAATTTTAACATATTCGTAACGTCATCAACGCTAGCTCCATCGAAAACTGGAGTTGCAATAGGAACACCATTTGAAAGATTTTTTAATAATTCTACTGTTTCTTCATTTCCTAATTTTTTTATTTCTTTTTCAATTTCAGTATCATTATAAATTTTACCTAAAGCATCTCTTGCTTGCTCAGCAGTTTTTGCTTTACTTTGACACTCATTTAACAATTTTTTAATTTTTTCACCTAATTCAGAACATGCCCAACCCAAATGTGTTTCTAAGATTTGACCAACATTCATCCTGCTTGGAACCCCTAAAGGATTTAAACAAATATCAACTGGCTTACCATTTGCCATGTAAGGCATATCTTCTACTGGTACAATTCTACTAATAACTCCCTTGTTACCATGTCTTCCAGCCATTTTATCACCTGGTTGAAGTTTCCTTTTCATTGCGACAAAAACTTTTACCATTTTCATCACACCTGGTAACAATTCGTCACCTCTTTCAATCTTATCAACTTTATCTTCAAATCTAGATTGAATATCTTTTTTAGCTTTATTCAGTTGATCTTTTAGTGCAGCTAAATCTTCATTTCCTTTTTGGTCTGAAAGTTTTAGTTTAAAAATATCATTTAAAGATACTGATTTTAAATCATCATTAATTTTCGAGCCTTTTGTAAAAGATTTGAAATCTTCAGCTAAAGTTGAATTAGATAAAATTTGTTGAGCTCTAATTTTTATATTTAATTCTAAAATACTCTCTTCTGCTTGCTTATCAGACATAACAGCTTCAATTTCTGATTTTTCAATTGATAAAGCTCTTTCATCTTTTTCAATACCATGTCTATTAAACACTCTAACCTCAACAACAGTTCCGCCTGTACCAGATGGCATTTTTAACGATGTATCTCTAACGTCTGTAGCTTTTTCTCCAAATATAGCTCTTAATAATTTTTCTTCTGATGAAGATTTGGTGTCACCTTTTGGAGTTAATTTTCCAACTAATATATCGCCAGGCTTAACTTCAGCTCCAACATAAACAATTCCAGATTCATCTAAATTTCTTAAAGCTTCTTCACTTGTGTTTGGAATATCTCTTGTAATTTCTTCAGGTCCTAATTTTGTATCTCTTGCCATAACTTCATATTCTTCGATATGAATCGATGTAAACACATCCTCAGAAACACATCTTTCAGAAATTAAGATTGAATCCTCAAAATTGTAACCAAGCCATGGCATGAAAGCTACGGTAACGTTCTTACCAAGAGCCAACTCTCCTAATTGAGTAGAAGGACCATCAGCAATCACGTCTCCTTTTTTAACAACATCACCTACTTTAACTAAAGGTCTTTGATTAATGCATGTATTTTGATTTGATCTTTGAAATTTTAGTAAATTATAAATATCTACACCTGATTTTGTTAAATCTTTTTCTGCAGTTGCTTTTACAACTATTCTTTTTCCATCAATTTTTTCAACTACACCATTTCTTTTGGCAACAATTGTTGCTCCAGAATCTAAAGCAACGTCTTTTTCAATACCAGTTCCAACTAAAGGAGACTCGTTTTTAATTAAAGGAACTGCTTGTCTCATCATGTTTGAGCCCATTAATGCTCTGTTTGCATCATCATTTTCTAAAAATGGAATTAAAGCAGAAGCAACAGAAACAACTTGTTTCGGAGATACGTCCATAAAATCTATATTTTCAGGTTTTGCTAACTCGAAACCTAAATTTCTTCTGCAAGAAACAAGTTCGTCTTTAAATGATCCATCATTATTTAATGGAGAGTTTGCTTGAGCAATTGTGTATCTTCCTTCTTCCATAGCTGAAAGATAATGAATATCTTTTGTAACTTTCCCGTTCTTTACAGATCGGTAAGGACTTTCAATAAAACCAAATTTATTTACTCTTGAATAAGTAGCTAAACTATTAATTAAACCAATGTTTGGTCCTTCTGGCGTTTCAATTGGACAAATTCTTCCGTAGTGCGTTGGGTGTTCGTCTCGAACTTCAAATCCAGCTCTTTCTCTTGTAAGACCTCCTGGTCCTAGAGCAGAAACTCTTCTTTTATGAGTAATTTCAGATAATGGATTTGTTTGATCCATAAATTGAGATAATTGAGATGTACCAAAAAATTCTTTTAAAGATGCTGCGATTGGTTTTGAATTAATTAAATCCTGAGGCATCACAGTATCAACCTCTAAAGAAGTCATTTTTTCCTTGATAGCTCTCTCCATTCTAACAAGGCCAATTCTAAACTGATTTTCTACTAATTCTCCGACAGATCTTACTCTTCTATTTCCTAAATGATCGATATCATCCACTTCTTCTTTTCCGTCTTTTAAACGAAGCATCGTCTCAGTAATTTTAAGAATATCTTCTTTTCTAAGAATTGTAATTTTTGAGTCACATTCAAGATTTAATCTTGAGTTTAATTTAACTCTACCAACATCTGATAAGTCGTATCTTGTATTGGTAAAAAATAAATTTTTAAATAGATTTGAAGCAGTTTCTATTGTTGGTGGCTCGCCTGGTCTTAACATTTTATAAATGTCCAAAAGAGCTTCTTCTTCACTGTTATTCTTGTCAACAACAAGTGTATTTCTTAAGTATGAACCAATATTTAAACCGTCAATTTCTGATAAGAAAAATGATTTAATGTTTAAAGCTTTTAATTTTTCTAAAGATTCTAAACTAACTTCATCTCCAGATTCAAAGTAAATTTCACCAGTTTTTTCATTAAAAATATCATCAGCAAAATAACTTCCAACGATCTCTTCATAATTCATGAAAGATATTTTTTAATCCTTCTTTTTGAAGCTTCATCGCTACAGGAATGTTAACTTTTGTTCCTTCTTTAAGAACTTTTTTATCGTTATCTGCGTTAACTAAATCATGTTTAAGTTTATAATTTTTATATTTTTGAGGAATAAATTTTGTCTTTAATTTATCTTTATCAATAAAATCAAATTTAATTTTCTCATGAAAAAGATTTAATAATTCATCTCTAGGATAACCAAGAGCCATCAATAAAGTCGTTGCTGGAATTTTTTTCTTTCTATCTATTCTAAAATACAAAATATCTTTAATATCGTATTCAAAATCTAACCAAGAACCTCTATATGGAATAACTCTGCAATTAAAAAGTAATTTTCCACTTGAGTGACCTTTTCCTTTATCGTGATCTAAAAAGATACCAGGACTTCTATGCATCTGGTTAACACAAACTCTTTCAATTCCGTTAACAACAAATGTTCCTCGAGGAGTCATTAACGGAATATCTCCCATATAAACTTCTTGTTCTTTAGCTGATAAAATTTGTTTAGTTTGAGCTTCTTCGTTTACATCGTAAGAAACAAGTCTCAATGTAGCTTTAAGAGGTGCAGAATAAGTTAACCCTCTTTGCTTACACTCTTCAACACTATATTTTTCTTTTTCAAATCTGTAACTAATGTATTCAATTGTTGCTAGGCCAGCAAAATCCTCAATTGGAAAAACTTCTTTAAAAACTTTATCCTAACCCAGATTTATTATCTTGGTTAAAATTTAAAAAACCTTCGTAAGAATTTTTTTGAACTTCAATTAAATCAGGAATATTTAAAATATTTTCTAATTTACCAAAACTTTTTCTAATTTTTTTCTTATCTGTAAAAGATAATTCCATATAAAAATATTGACCTGTTCAAATATTACTTTGAGCAGGACTGAAAATTCCTAACTATTTATTTAAGTTCAATCTTTGCGCCAGCTGCTTCGAATTTTTTCTTTACTTCCTCAGCATCTTTTTTATTCACGCCTTGCTTTAACTCTTTTGGAGCTCCTTCAACTAAATCTTTAGCTTCTTTTAAACCAAGACCAGTAAATGCTCTAACTTCTTTAATCACTCCAATTTTGTTATCACCTGATGCAGCTAGTACAACAGTAAATTCATCTTTTTCTGCTGCTGCTTCTCCACCGCCTGCTGCTGGTGCTGCTGCTGCTGCAACTGGTGCTGCTGCAGTAACTCCCCACTTTTCTTCTAACATTTTAGAAAGTTCAGCTGCTTCAACAACTGTTAGTGTTGAAAGATCATCAACAATTTTATTTAAGTCTGCCATTTTATTTATTCCTCGAGGTTAATCTTTTTTTAAACTTTTAGCGTGCGCTAAATTAGCTATTTTTCGTCCTGGTGCAAGTAAAATACTCAATAATTTTTGTTGTGGAGCTTGTAAAATTCCCACAATTTTAGCCCTTGCTTCATCTAAAGTAGGTAATGTCGCAATCTCAGCAACTTCATTTGGACCAAGCAACTTGCTGTCCATGATACCACCTACGATTTTTAACTTTTCATTACTCTTTTGGAATTTAACTAAAATTTTTGCTAATGTGATTGGATCTTTAGATAAAGCTACTCCAGTAGGTCCTGAAAACAACTTCTCAGACTCTGAGTAATTTGTATCTTTAATTGCTAACTTTGTAATTCTATTTTTTGTAACTTTTAATAATGCTCCAGCTTCTCTCATTTTAGTTCTAAGTTCATCTAATTGATTAACATTCAAACCTTCATAATGATAAACCATCATTGCATTATTTGCCTCAAGATCTTTTTTAAGACTACTAATATAATTTGTTTTTTCTGTTCTATTCATAAATTTAATTAGCACCTCCAATAACTAGTTTGGCAGATGGTCCCATTGAACTTGAAATAAATACTGAATTAATAAAATGACCTTTTGTTCCAGATGGCTTTTCTTTTTCAACCACTTCTAAAACACTTTTAAAATTTTCTATAATTTTTTTATCTTCAAAATTTGCTCTACCAATTGATAAAGATAAATTTCCATCTTTATCACATCTAATTTCTACTTTTCCTTTTTTAATATCTTCAACTGCTTTTTTAATGTTTGGAGAAACAGTTCCATATTTTGGATTTGGCATTAAACCTTTTGGGCCTAAAACTTTTCCAAGTTTTCCAACTTTTGACATCATGTCTGGTGAACAAACTAAAATATCAAAATCAATTTTTCCTGAATTAATCGATTCAACTAAATCATCTGAACCAACTTTTTCAGCACCAGATGCTTTTGCATCATCAATTTTATCATTTGAACATATCACTGCTACTTTAATATTTTTTCCATTACCGTGAGGAAGATCAACAGTTGTTCTTAAAGTTTGATCACTTTTTGATTTATCAATATTTAAGTTAAAACTTACATCAATTGATTCAACAAATTTAGCTTTAGATTTTTCTTTAATTATTTTTACAGCTTCTTCAACTTTATAAGATTTTGATTGATCAAAACCTTCAACAAGAGCTTTATATCTTTTAGATTTATTTGTTAAAACTTTAGTCATTAATTATTCCTTAACTTGGATA
Organism: Candidatus Pelagibacteraceae bacterium; assembly: GCA_038142265.1. Taxonomy (GTDB): domain Bacteria; phylum Pseudomonadota; class Alphaproteobacteria; order Pelagibacterales; family Pelagibacteraceae; genus HIMB114. The sequence goes on from JAYQJR010000007.1 coordinate 199,182, forward strand.
CCCATTGATCTTGCAGAGCCTGCAATAATTTTAATTGCTTCTTCAATATCAAAAGCGTTTAAATCTTTCATTTTAGCTTCAGCAATTTTTTTTAATTGATCTTTTGTAATTGTCCCTGCGCTTACTCTGCCAGGTTCTTTTGATCCAGATTTTAATTTGATAGCCTCTTTTATTAAGTGAGATGCTGGTGGAGTTTTGATAATAAAATCAAATTTCTTATCTTTATAAACTGTAATAACAACAGGGACGGGTTGACCCATTCTATCTTTTGTTTTGTCATTAAAAGCTTTGCAGAATTCCATAATATTAATTCCTCGTTGTCCCAATGCTGGACCAACTGGAGGAGCTGGATTTGCCTGTCCGCCTTTAATTTGTAATTTTAAATAACCTGTAATTTCTTTAGCCATAACTTTTTACACTTTTTCTACCTGGGAATAATCTAAATCCACAGGAGTGGGCCTACCAAATATCGAAACTGAGACCTTAAGTCTAGATTTATCTTCATCAATTTCTTCGATAGAACCGTTAAACGAAGCAAATGGGCCATCACAAACCCTAACTTGCTCCCCAATTTTAAATGAAATTGAGGATGATGGGTTAGCAACACTCTCTTCCATATTACCAAGGATTTTGCTTACTTCATCTTCTGATATTGGAGATGGCTTTCCTTGAGGTCCTAAAAATCCACTTACTTTTTTAATGGATTTGATTAGATGATAAACGTCATCTGTCATATCTAATTTTGCCAAAATATAACCTGGAAAATACTTCTTTTTTACAACTGATCTTTTGCCTTTTTTAATCTCAGTAACATCTTGTGTAGGGACAAGAGTTTCTCCAAATAATTTAGATAATTCTTTTTTATCTAACTCCTCTTTTATCTGTTCTGCTACTTTTTTTTCAGCTCCAGAATGTGCTTGAACAATGTACCACTTCATATTTTATCCAATTAAAAAAGTTAATCCAAATTTAAAAATTTGATCCAGTAACAAAAAAAAGAGTGACGCAATAATTGCTAAAAAAATGACCGTAACAGAACCTATTAAAGTTTCTTTTTTTGATGGCCAAGTAATTTTAAAAGCTTCTTGCTTAACCGATCTAAAAAAATTGATAGGATTTTGCATTCTCTCTTAAGCTAAATTGGCAGGAGCGGAGGGACTTGAACCCTCAACCCCGGGTTTTGGAGACCCGTACTCTACCAATTGAGCTACACTCCTTCTTAAGTTTAAAGTGAAGCCTACTCTATAATTTTAGTTACTACGCCAGCTCCAACTGTTCTTCCACCTTCTCTGATCGCAAATTTTAAATTTTCATCCATTGCGATTGGTGAAATTAAAGTAACTGTCATTTTAGCATCGTCACCAGGCATAATCATTTCAGTACCAGCTGGTAATGTAACTTCACCTGTAACGTCGGTAGTTCTAAAATAAAACTGAGGTCTGTATTTAGTAAAGAAAGGAGTATGTCTTCCACCCTCTTCTTTTTTTAAAATATAAGCCTGAGCTTCAAATTTTGTATGTGGTTTAATTGAACCAGGTTTTGCAAGAACTTGTCCTCTTTCAACCTGATTTCTATCAATACCTCTTAACAAAGCACCAATGTTATCTCCTGCTTCACCTGTGTCTAAAAGTTTTCTAAACATTTCAACACCTGTACAAACAGTTTTTTGTGTATCTCTTAAACCAACGATTTCTAATTCATCGTTTGTGTTAACAACACCTTGCTCAACTCTTCCAGTAACAACTGTTCCTCTTCCAGAAATTGAGAACACGTCTTCAATTGGCATAAGGAAAGGTTTATCTTTTGGTCTTTCAGGTTGAGGGATTGTTTCATCAACGGCTTTCATTAATTCTTCGATAGGTTTAACACCTAATTCAGCATCACCTTCAATTGCTTTTAATGCAGAACCTTTAATGATTGGAATTTTGTCTCCTGGAAATTGATATGATGTCAAAAGTTCTCTAATTTCCATTTCAACTAATTCTAAAAGTTCTTTATCTTGAACGGTGTCTACTTTATTTAAAAATACTACAAGCGCAGGAACACCAACTTGTCTTGCTAAAAGAATGTGTTCTCTTGTTTGTGGCATTGGACCATCAGCTGCATTCACAACTAAAATGGCACCGTCCATTTGCGCAGCACCAGTGATCATGTTTTTCACATAGTCGGCGTGACCTGGACAGTCAACGTGAGCATAGTGACGTTTTTCAGTTTCATATTCAACGTGTGCTGTAGAAATTGTAATTCCTCTTTCTTTTTCTTCTGGAGCTTTATCAATTTGATCGTATGCAACGAAACTTGCTCCACCTTTATCTGCTAAAACTTTTGTAATAGCTGCGGTTAACGTAGTCTTACCATGGTCTACGTGTCCGATTGTTCCAATGTTACAATGCGGTTTACTTCTATTAAACTTTTCTTTTGACATCTTATATATTTCTCCTAATTTTTATTTTTCCAATTCTGGAGCGGGTGATGAGAATCGAACTCACGCAACCAGCTTGGAAGGCTGGAGTTCTACCACTGAACTACACCCGCGTAAAGGGGCTATTTACCTTAAAAGACATTAAATTCAAGTTGTTTAGATTGGTGGAGGGGGAAGGATTCGAACCTTCGAAGACCGGAGTCAACGGGTTTACAGCCCGCCCCATTTGACCGCTTTGGTACCCCTCCAAAATTGTATTTTGACGAGATTAAATATTATAAATCACAAAATAAATATATAAAAAAATTATGAATGAAAAATTTTTTGGATAGGTGGAAAACATGCTGTTTTATGTGCTTTAAATAATCCAAAAGAAAAGTTCATGAAATTTATTTAACGAAAAAGGATATTTAATTATAAATTTTAATAAAATTAAAAAATAGGATAAAAATTAGAAAAAATAAAATTTTTAAAAAAGATTTAAAATTAAATCATCAAAATATTGCAGCATTAGTATCTCCATTTAGAAAATTTGTCTTAAAAAATTTTAAAAGAAGAAATTAAAAAAAAAATAAATAAAAAATTATATTAAATGGAATATCAGATCAAAGAAATATTGGTTCAATAATAAGAACAGTTCTTGGCTTTAAATTTTGATGGTATAATTTTAGAAAAAAATTTTTTAATCAAAAAAATCCAATAATGATAAAAAGCTGCATCAGGTGCAATTGAATATTTAAAAATTTTTGAAGTTTCAAATATTAAAAATGAAATTAAAATTTTAAAAAAAAAAATTTTTCACAATAATTGGTTTTGATTCTAATGCAAAAAAAAGAGATTGATATTTCTTTAAAAATTTATGAGAAAAAATTTGTTTTTATTTTTGGTTCAGAACATAAAGGAATTAAAAATTCAGTACTAAAAAATTGTGATGAAATTTAAAAATTAAAAATGAATAAAAAAATTAAAAGTTTAAATGTATCAAATGCAGTAGCTGCAACTTTGGCAATTATTAAGCATGAAAATTAAATAAATAAACTTTTAAAAATAATTTTTATAATTTTCCCAAGATTTTTTGATGTTTGATAAATATTTTGTCTAACCTGATTAATACTTGCAGTTCTAACAGATCTTTTATTTTTATAAAATTCTAAACATTTTTGGATCCCAATCAAATTTATAAATTTTAAAATTTTCTTAATTCTTTTTCAAGTATTAGAAATTAAATTTTCATATTTAATTTCATAAATAAAATTTGGAATTGTATTTTTAAAATGTTTCATAAAATTATTATATGTCATTGTAATAATCTTTCAATTCATTTTGTGAGTAAGACCATGGCATTACATTATGATAAAAAAAATTTTTAAATTGATAAACAATTATCATTTTGATTTCTTTTTATATGAATTAATTTTAGCTTTTGGTAAAGATGTATAAATTAAAGGAATATTTTTAAAATTTAAATGGATTTTTATCTATAATAAATTTTTGTTTGCAATTTTTCCATTTTTTTTTTTAATTTTTGAAATAGAAATAATTTCCAATTTTTAAAATTTCTTCTTTTTTTAAATTAAGAATTTTCTTTTTAAAGTTTTCAAAATCAAAAACATTTAAAAATTATCTATTGCTTGAGTAAAATAGTTAAGTTCTCCAGCTCCATAAACCTCATTATGTGATGACATAAAATTTGCTCTAATAATGTTGTTCCAGATCTTGGCATTCCAACAATAAATATTAAACCTTTTCCAAATTTATTTGTTTTTTTTTGAATTTTATCTAAAGTAATAATTGTCAAAAATTTCTTTTTTTGCATATCAAAAATTTCCAACTCTTTCTGAAAAGTTATAATTTTTAAAAATTGTTTTCTTCTAATTTGATTTCCATTCAGTAATATTGTGCAGATTTTTCATAATCTTTTAAATCTTCAAACGCTTTTAGATAAACCAAAAATAAAAGCAGACCTATGTTTTTCATTTATTTGTGCTGAACTTTCCAAACCTTTAGCATTGTTAGAATATCTGGGTCATCTTTATCACTAAATTTTTTACCAGCAGCAATCATTCTATAGCATTCAGCATTTTTTTTAATTTATTTGCTTTATCCAAAACAACCCTAGCATCATCAAAATTTCCATTTTCTTGATCCAAAACGCCTAAATTAATGTAGGGTTCTATAAAATTTTTATTGTTACTAATTCTTTCAAATTGTAATAATTTTTAGCTGAGCTATAACTTCCTTTATTATGATAGGCAGTGCCTATTAAGTTTAAGATTTCAAATTTTTTTATAATTGTTTTTTTTTAGTTAAAATTTTTTAATAAATTTATATTGCAAAATCATAATCATGATTTTCAATATATATTCTTGATAAACTGATTTAAAACTAATGTTTTCAGGAATTTTTTTTACCAAAGTTTTCTTGAAAAATTTGAATAGGTTCATCAAATACACCTAGAGAAAATAATAAAAGCATACTCTGTTAAATAATTAATAGAATTTTTAGATAAGTCTAATAATTTTTTATAATAACTTAAAGATTCATCAATATTTTTATTTAATGATACTTTTGCTAAAACATGATGAGCTCCGATATGATTGGGATTCGATTGTTAAATTTTTTTTGCAAAAACTATTTTTTCAACTTTAAGGTTTGATCTGATAATTTAAATACCTTCTAAACAATCCATAAAATTAAAAAAATATTATTATTAATTAATCTTATAAATTTTTTATGCAATTTAAAAAAAATTCCTTTTTTCTTAAATAATGACTTAACTTTATTTTTTAATTCTTGAGTCATAAAAAAACCCAGCTCTAATTATAAGCTGGGTTTAATTTTAAGCTATAGACTAAAAAATTAGAACTTAGTTCCAAGTCTTAAACCAAATTTATTTTTAGCAGCTGTAGAAGAACCGTTTTGAAATTATCAACTTCTAATCCATAAGCTTCAACAGTTGAGCACCTAAGTTGTAACCAACTTGAACTGCAGTGATTTTTCATCGTTCTACCAGCAGCACTGTCATCAGTTACAGCATATAGTAAACCAACAGTTAATTTATCATTTACAGCGTAAGTAACACCATAGTCCAGTTTTGAGTATTGTCAGTTGAAGTCAGTTTGGTCAATTGTTAATTCTAGTTACACCAGCTGCGATTGAACCAAAGTTATAAGCTAAACCTAATTGTTTAACTTTTTTATCTTCTTTAGTAGCTCTTCAGCTTCAGCTTTTGAATAAGCAGCTAAAATTTAAGACCATCAACACCCATGTTACCTTTGTAGATTAACATCCATAGCTGAACCATGATTGAGATGCATCAAGTTATCGTTTTCTCCACCAGCGTCACCGATTGTCTTGGAACGTAAATACGATGTATGCAGTTCCACCATCAATTTTTTGAGCTAACGCCAACGTTCCAAGCAGATTGTTGAGCTTTGAGCACCTGGAGATAGTCATACTGAGTTTGTAGCAAAGCAGTTCCAATACCAGCATCATTGTGTTGAATAGATGTTGATGCTCTAGGAGCAGCAGAATTGATAAGTTAGCAGCTTTATCAATGTTATCCATGAAAGAAGTGTTTCCTGAAGTAAACTTCATGAAGTTACCTTCGTTACCATCAAACGATGAGTTTCTGTACCATCTTGTTCTAATGAGAAACCAGCACTGAAACCAATACCGTTTTCTAAAGTTGAGCTGTTAGAAATATCGATTTGCACTTCTTTACCAGCACCTTGAGTGTTTTTGCAGCAGTTGTTCCTGAATAGCAGAATAAGTATAAGTTGCACCTCCTGAGATTTTAGTCTCAGCATTTGCAACTGCACCCATTGCTACAGAACCAACTAAAGCAGAAGTAAGTAATAATTTACTATTTTTCATAGTATTTTACCTTTCTTATTAATTGTTTGTGTTTAAACATTTAAACAATAGCATATTTAATTTTCTTTTAAGTTGAAAACTAAAAAAAATGTATTATAAATTCATAAATAATTAAAAGTGTTGTAAAAATATCACTACAGTGTTCAAAAATTCAATAAAATTTTAAAAAAATAGCTTTTTTATTAGTTTTCTTATAATCTATAATGGTTTGCACAACTTTTTTTAAAAAAGAAGAAAAAACTGAAAATGATGAAAACATTGTAAAAAAAAAAAGAATTAATCCAAATGCTGAAGAAAAGAGCAAAGGGAAGCTGGATAAAAAGGTTTAACAATATTTGGAAAAAAAGTTGGTGAAGGAGGGGGTTGTTTCTTTTGCAACATCAAATGTATTGTGGAGAGCATCTTTAGAAGTTTTAGATTTTATGCCTTTGGAATCTGTTGATTATGCTGGAGGAATAATATCAACTGATTGGTACAAAAAACATTTCAGATAAAGAAGAAATAAAAATTAGAGTTCAATTTTTATCTGATGAATTAGCCCTTCATCAATAAAATAATTTCACACAAAAGAATTTGTTTAGAACTTAACAATTGTGCAAAAATTAAAAACAAATGAAATGTAATAAAAAAAAAAAAACTCTATAATCAATAAAGCTAGAGAAATAAAAATAGAAGATGAAAAAAAAAATAAAAAAATAATTTTTACTTTTATAATTTTTATTTTTTTTTTAATTTTTTTCAATGCTATGCCGAAAGTTTTATCAAAAAAAATACATTTACAATTTAAATAAAATTAGAATATAAAAATTTCAAAAAACTTTCTCAAGAATTAATGGTTATTTAAATGGAAATTTTATTCAGAAAATCTAAATAAAAAACTGAAATATCAGATTTCTGGTATTTATTTTTCAATTTCACAAGATGGGAATAATTCAACAATTTCTTTTTGTGATGCTGATAATTTTGATTTATGTGCTGAACAAATTTAGCTTATCAAACTTTAAAAAAATGTGAAAAAATATCTAAACAAAATGTTTTTTAATTTTTAGAGGAAAAAGTTTTTTCTTCCAATATAAAAACAAAAAAAAATTAAAAAATATAAAAAAATTTTTATTATTAAATAATAAAATAAAAAAAACATTATGATATTTATAAAAGCTTTTGAAGAATTATCAATCTTCCTAAAGATTAAAGTTTTTTGGCGGGAGTGACGGGACTCGAACCCGCGGCCTCCTGCGTGACAGGCAGGCGCTCTAACCAAGCTGAGCTACACCCCCGTAGCTGGTGGGCGATGAGAGACTCGAACTCCCGACCCTCTCGGTGTAAACGAGATGCTCTACCAACTGAGCTAATCGCCCTATTTAGCTTTGCAGCTTATATCAGTAATAAATTTTATTTAAAATTATTTTTTACTTTATTTAGTGAGCGCTTGTTTGCTCAGTTTTACCCTTTTCGGTATTTGCTGGATCAATCTCTATCCACTCAGTAGGCTTTAATTCACTTTTTAATGCAATTTTAAGAACCTGATCAACTGTATCTACTGGTATTATTTTCATTCCATCTTTAACATTTTGTGGAATGTCTTTTAAATCTTTTTCATTTTCAGAAGGGATGATTACAGTTTTTATACCTCCTCTTAAAGCAGCAAGAAGTTTTTCTTTTAAACCACCTATAGGTAACACCCTACCTCTAAGAGTAACCTCTCCAGTCATTGCAACATCTTTTTTAACTGGAATAGATGTCATAGCAGAAACTATAGATGTTACCATTGCAATACCTGCAGATGGACCATCTTTAGGTGTAGCTCCTTCTGGAACGTGAACGTGTATATCTTTCTTTTCAAAAAGAGGTGGGATTATTCCGTACTCTAATGATTTAGATCTAATATAAGATTTAGCAGCTTTAATAGATTCTTTCATTACATCACCAAGCTTACCAGTAAATTCCAATCTACCTTTTCCTGGCATCATAACAGACTCAATTGATAATAGTTCACCACCTACTTCGGTCCATGCTAATCCTGTAACAACTCCTATCTTATCTTCTTCTTCAATTTCCCCATGTTTAAATTTTTTAACACCTAAATAATCGTCAAGGTCTTTAAGATTAGCTTCAACTTTATCAACTTTATTTGTAACAATATTTTTTAAACTTTTTCTAGCTAACTTAGAAAGTTCTCTTTCTAGGTTTCTAACGCCAGCTTCTCTTGTATATCTTCTTATAATTTCTAAAATAACTTCATCGCTAACAGAAAATTCATTATTTTTTAGACCGTTAATTTTTACTTGCTTGGGCAACAAATATTTTTTAGCAATTTCTAATTTTTCATCTTCTGTATATCCAGATAATCTAATAACTTCCATTCTGTCTAAAAAGTGGTCCAGGAATATTTAATGTATTTGCGGTAGTTACAAACATCACGTTCGATAAATCATAATCAACTTCTAAGTAATGATCATTGAATTCTTTGTTTTGCTCTGGATCTAAAGTCTCCAACAAGGCTGATGAAGGATCTCCTCTGTAATCCATTCCAATTTTATCAATTTCATCTAATAAAAATAATGGATTATTTTTTCCTGCTTTTTTCATCATTTGAACTATTTTTCCAGGAAGACTTCCAATATAAGTTCTTCTATGACCTCTAATTTCAGCTTCATCTCTAACACCGCCTAAGGACATTCTTACAAATTCTCTTCCTGTAGCTTTGGCAATAGATTTTCCCAATGAAGTTTTTCCAACACCTGGGGGTCCAACTAAACACAATATTGGCCCTTTAATTTTTTTAATTCTAGACTGAACAGCTAAAAATTCTAAAATTCTATCTTTAACTTTTTCTAAACCATAATGATCCTGATTTAAAATTTTCTCCGCCTTATCAATATCTGTACTAACAGGAGAACTATCTGACCATGGTAAACTTGTCATCCAATCAAGATAATTTCTAACTACAGTAGATTCTGCTGACATTGGGCTCATAGTTTTTAATTTTTTAAGTTCTGAAAAACATTTTGTTTCTGCTTCTTTAGACATTTTTGCTTTCTTGATAGCATCTTCAATTTGTTTCAATTCATCTTTTCCTTCTTCGATATCACCTAATTCTTTTTGAATAGCTTTTAACTGCTCATTCAAATAATACTCTCTTTGAGTTTTTTCCATTTGATTTTTAACTCTGCCTCTAATTCTTTTTTCAACTGACAAAAGTTCTAATTCATTGTCTAAATAACCCAAAACAATTTCTAACTTTTTTTGCAGCTCTGAAGTTTCAAGTACTTTTTGTTTTTCTTGAAGCTCTATTTGTAGAGTTGATATAATTTTATTTGCAATAACATTTGGATCACTAATATTTTTAAAATCTAAATTATTTTCTTCATTAAACTTTTTAGAAGATTTAGATAGCTTGTTATATTTATTAACTAATGCTTGAGATAATGTGGTATCACTATCTTTTTTAATTAAAACAACATCTTCATAATTTGCATCTAAAAATTTTGCTATTTTCATTAAACGAAACAATCTTGCCTAGCGATTTTCCTTCAACTAAAATTTTTACTGTTCCATCTGGAAGTTTAAGAAGTTGCAAAACCTCAGCGATTGTTCCAAAAGAATACAGATCTTCTTTTTTAGGGATTATCTACATCAGGGTTTTTTTGAGCAACTAAAAATATTTTTTTAGTCTCTTCCATAACATTTTCCAATGCGCTGATTGACTTTTCTCTTCCAACAAACAAAGGTGTTGTTACATTTGGAAATACAACAATATCTCTAAGAGGTAATACAGGAATAGATTTTGCCGAACTCATAAAATTTAAGATAATTATTAAAAGATTTAAAACAAGATCAAATTGTAAAAGATATCACCAATTATTTATTAATTGGCTATTTTTTCTTCTTTTTTGTGCTCTGCGTCTTTGAATAAATTAATAATGGCTTTGTTTTACCATTAATAACTTCTTTATTTAATATAACTTCATCTACACCTTCTAAAGATGGAAGTTCAAACATAGTTTCTAACAAGACTTCTTCTATAATTGATCTTAATCCTCTTGCTCCAGTTTTTCTGATAATAGCTTTTTTAGCTATTGCTTCTAAAGCATCTTTAGCAAAGGAAAGTTTAACGCCTTCAATTTCAAATAGTTTTGAATATTGTTTTGTTAAAGAATTTTTAGGTTCTTCTAAAATTTTAACTAAACTTACTTCATCTAAATCATCCAAAGTTGAAACTATTGGAATCTTCCAATAAATTCTGGTATTAAACCAAATTTTAAAAGATCTTCTGGCTGAACATCTTTTAATAATTCACCAGTTCCTTTTTCTATTTTGTCTTGCATTTTTGCACCAAAACCAATTGCAACACCTTGGCCTCTAGCTGAAATAATTTTATCTATTCCTGCAAAAGCACCTCCACATATAAAAAGTATATTTGTTGTATCTACTTGCAAAAACTCTTGTTGAGGATGTTTTCTTCCTCCTTGAGGAGGGACGCTTGCGATGGTGCCTTCCATAATTTTTAATAAAGCTTGCTGAACACATACACCTGACACATCTCTAGTAATAGATGGGTTTTCAGTTTTTCTACTAATTTTATCTACTTCATCAATGTAAACAATTCCTCTTTGTGCTTTTTCAACATTGTAATCAGAAGCTTGTAATAATTTTAAAATAATATTCTCAACATCTTCACCTACATATCCAGCTTCTGTTAAAGTTGTAGCATCAGCCATTGTAAAAGGAACATCTAAGATTTTAGCTAAAGTTTGCGCTAATAAAGTTTTACTACAACCTGTTGGTCCAATTAGTAAAATATTAGATTTAGATAACTCAACATCATTTCCTGATTTACTTTCGTGTCCTAATCTTTTGTAATGATTATGAACTGCAACTGAAAGTATTTGCTTTGCTTTAGTTTGACCAATTACATATTCATTTAAAATTGAAAAAATTTCTTTGGTGTAGGAATTCCTTCTTCATTTTTTGCAATTGTGCTTTTGCTCTCTTCTTTAATAATATCCATACAAAGCTCAACACACTCATCACAAATAAAAACTGTTGGACCTGCAATTAATTTTCTTACTTCGTGCTGACTTTTTCCGCAGAAAGAACAATAAAGGGTATTTTTGTTTTCTTTATTCATAACGAATCAATACAAAATACATTACTATGATGGGATCCACAAAATCAAGTTATAGTTGAATCAGGTATTTAATTATCTCTTTTTTCAACAACTTTATCTATTAAA
>JAYQJR010000008.1:0-12239 GCA_038142265.1 Candidatus Pelagibacteraceae bacterium
ATTATAATCAAATTGAACAAAAGAAACTTTTAAGCAAATTATCAGAGCTTGATAAAGAAACTTACCTTAATCTATTTAAAAAGATTATCTCCCTCGTCACTTTGATTTTAGTAATGTTATTAGTGAATCTTTTACTGGATAAAAAAAAATATAGCTCTTACATTTTTTATCTTTTGGTAAAAAAATATAAATTAAATGATAAGCCTTTTCAAATACATCAAAAAATATTTCAAAATATAGAAAATAAAAACTACATTAATGATTATGAAAAAATATTATTTAATAACAAAAATATCTCTACTTTAAAATTTCTTCCAATATGTTTCAAAATAATAAAAGCTTAAACAAATTTAATTATAACAATTTTTTAGAATTTTTTTTTTATTTTATAATTTTTATCACACCACTAATTACAACATATAATGACCAACAGAATATTAATAGAATTCTAGCTCTTCAAATAATATTTATTATTTTACTTTTGTTTCAGAAAAACTTTTTAAATTTAATCATCAATTCTGCAAAAAATAATCAAAAAACAGTAATAATTTTATCTTTATTTTTAATTTCAATAACAATTTCTTATATTGGATCACCTGGTAAAATTGAAGATTGGGGTTTTGAATTTGTAAGGCATAAATACCTACAAAGTGTAATCTACTTTTTATTTTTTATAGCGACTTTCATTTACTTAAATAAATACCAGTTAAATTTTAAATATTTCAAAAAAGTAATTATTTTATCTGCGCTATTATTCGTTTTAATAACTTACACGAGGTATTTTTTTGAAGTTAATTCTGAAATTTATAATCTTTTAAGTTTTTTTAGTACGATTAGAAGTCCAGGTTATGTACTAACATCTTTAATCTCATTATTTATTGGATTTATATTAATAAAAAATTCTAAAAATTTAAATTTTACAGATATTGCCATTTTATCTACTCTAATATCTCTAGTTTACTTTTTTGGAGGTAGAGGAAATTTAATTTCAATAATAATAGCTTGTATAATTTCAATTGTTTATCAAAAGATAATAAAAGAAAATATCAATGTTCTTATATCAACTTATTTAACATCATTTGTTTTAGGTCTGATAATCCTTGAAATATTTAAATCACTATACTCCTTAAACTCGGATATTACTGTTCCAAGTCACGCACTTTTAAGATCTAATTTTTTAGACCGAATTGAAGTTTGGGTTGCTAGCTTAAACTTATTAAAAGGAAAATATTTTTTTTGGTCAAGGTCCTAATATTTTGATTTTATTACAAGCTAATGGTTTATTAGAAATAGGAAACTGGTCAAAGAGTAATATGATGGTATCGCATCCTCATAATTTTTTAATTCAATTTCTTATTGAATGGGGGCTTATCGGAACGCTTTTAATTTTGTTTTTGATGACAAAAAATATACTCAAAGGAATTATTATTCTTATAAAAAAACAAAATAAATATTTAATAATCCCAGTTTTAAATATAGCTGGATTAACAGCTCATGGCATGGTGGATGGAACTTACATTCATCCTGTTACAGTAACATTTTTATTAATCTCTAATGCTATGATTGCAGCTAATGTAAAATTTAAATAAAAAAAAACCGCAGAAAAATTAATTTCTGCGGTTTTAATTTTAAAAATTATATTTAGTTAGCTAAAACTAAATCAACTTTTTGTTTAAATCCTGATCCACTGTACATACTTGTAGCAGAGTCCCACGTAAGCTGGGCACTTGCTGCAGCAGTATAGTAAATAATATTGATCGGTCTATTGTTTCCAGAAGTGTTTTCTGCTGTTGTAACTGGAATAATATAAACTTCACCTTTTTTAGCAGTTGAAGGTACAGCTGTAGCTGTTTTCACCTGATCATTATTATCAAATGGGTTTTTGAATTTAAGGTCCATAAAGTGACAAACAATAGCGTGAGCTAAGTTTGTATTTGTTGTAGCAGCTCTAGGCATATTACCTGTACCGTTACAGTTTGTAGTTGAACCTGAGTTTGTATGATTTTTTAAAGCACCTGAGTTTTCTTGAACACCGTTATTTAAAAGTGTTAACTCAGTCTCAATAAATCTTACAACTGAATTGTAGTTTGCTTCTGCAACTTTCTCTTTAGCTGACTCAGTGTATGATTGATAACCAACAATACCCACACCAGCTAAAACTCCGATAATTGCAACAACAACTAGAAGCTCTACTAATGAGAAACCTTTTTCTAGTTTTTTGTTCATATATATATATTCTCCGTTTTTTTTAGTTAACTGACGAGAGTCATAAATAATGTCGCAAATGATTGCAACACCAAAATGAGGATAAAATGATGCAAATACTAAAAAAACTGTGGTTTGGTGAGTATTCTCTTAGTAAGTCTTATTGGTTTTTTGGAAATATTATTCCTCTAATTTTTTTTATTTTCCTAATTTTATTTGCTCTTTTTTGTCAAACCGATCCATTAGATTCTCTGTTAAATTTAAAGTTTGTTCCACCAAAACTTTATCAAAAAGCTATAATTATATTCTTTTGCCTTACATTTTTAATTTATACAGTCGTTTCTACCGTTGGTATTTGGAGAAGCGCTAATAAACATACAGGAAAAAAACATTGGGCAATACTAGCAAAGATTACAATTTTTTTTGCAATATTTAGTTATGCCAAAGATATTTATAAATTTTTCTTTTAACTATTTTAAAGTTAAACTTTTAGTGTTCGTTGCATCGATGACACCATCATCAACATAATATAAAACTTGAAATTGTCTATCACCTGCAATTTTTGCACCATCGGTTGGGTAATCTGGATGAACTCTTAGAACAATGTTTCCTTTTTTAGTTAAACTCGAGCTACTTGCATCATCTGGTATACTAGTTGAATATACCTGTTTAATTGATTGGTTTTGATAAGGATTTCTAAAACTTGCTAGTCCATATCCAAGATCGTGATATTTAGCGGCACCTTCTAAAAATGAATTCAAGTTATGCACTCCTCTTTTCCATTTTACATTACTCACTTTTATTAAAGACGATTCATTTTGAATCCCGCTATTTAGAATAATAAGTTCAGTTGAAAAAAATTTTATGACTGTATCAAAATTTTGAAGAGCAACTTTTTGTTTAGCTGACTCTACATATCTTTGGAAACCAACAATTCCAACTCCAGCCAAAACACCAATAATTGCTACAACGACTAAAAGTTCGACTAATGAGAAGCCAGAGTTTTTTTTCATGAAGATTATTTGTATATGATCTTTTTACAAATTTCTTCAATGTTTTTTTGATTATTTTTTATCCAATTTTGGGTCTCTTTGATAATTAAGTTTTCAATAAAGGATTTTGCGTCTCCCAAATCATCAAATTGCCTGATTGACGATAAATCAAAATTTAACCCTTCTAAATTTTTAAGTTCATAAGATTTAAAATAATCAATAAGTTCCTTGTTATTTTGAGAAGATGAAATTGCTTTATCTATCTTTTCTTGCAATTGATTAATTTTTTCGTTCGTAGAGTTGAAAACTTGTTTAATACCATCATCATCGATCTTAACTTTACTTGATAATTGTTGACTTAAATTTTCTAATTTTTCTAACACTTCCTTATTGCTATCTTTTATCACATTTTGATTTGGCTGTACTGCTTGCTGAGAAACATAGTTTGGCGCCTGAGTTACTGGAATTGAACCTTGATTAGAAATATTATTAACCAGTGAATGACTAATTTGCATTTCTAAGATTTTATAAATGTTATTTAATCTTAGGTTGGATTGATATTCCGGGTCATTCTTTTTTTCTTCCTCTTTTCTTTTATTTTCTTCTTCTTTTCTAATTTTTTCTTCTTCAAGATATTTATGCATTTGATCAATGCTAATTTTCATTTGATGTTCAATGGCATCAAAACGATTTTGAATATTTTGATCTTGAGCAGCTTTGCTTTGCTCTAATTGAGAAATTTGTTGTTGAATATTGTTATTTAAACTCTCATTTAAATTATTGGATAATTCTTCAATTTTAAAATCTAAATTTTCAATACTGTTTTTTAAATTTTCAGAAGACGTTTCAATTTGAGTTAATCTTTCCTCAAAAATAGAATTTTGGTCATTAACTTTTGAAATTTTTTCATCAATTTCATTGCTGATTTGATTGTTAAATATATCAAATTTTAAAGCAATTTCCTCTGATGGATCTTTTGATTGTATTTCATTTAAAGCTTGATCAATTTTATTAAATAAAGTGTTTTGCTTTTCTTCAAGCTGCTCAATACGCTCAACAAAAGGATCTTTTTCTTCAGATCTTTCTTTCAGCTCATCAATCTCTCGGTGTATTTCTTTTAACTCATCCGAATAAGGCCCTTCATATTCATTTTCCAGTAATAAAGTTCCTTTATCTGCTACCTCTTTATTTAAAATAAGAGTTTCATCATTATTAATCTCGCTACTTAAAAGCAGGGTAACATTACCACTTTCGGAAACTTCTTGATTTAAAAGTAATGCAGTTTGATGCTCTACAATTTCTGTAATCTTTTTTGATCTTTGATCAATATTATCATTCGAATCGCTTCCATAAATTTTATTTAATACTAATACGTTTCCATCTAGGGCTTTTGATATTTTTTGATTAAATTCTTCTTTCTCTGAAGCTAAACCTTTATCTTTAGATAGTTTTTCTTTTGCCTCTTTGAGTATTTCTTTAATAGAATTGTTCTTTTCAAACATATATATTACGAATCAATAGTTAAAATTTAACAAAAGCGTTACATTATGCAAAATAATAGCAAAGTAGGTGTTGAGGAATTAATCAAAGCAACAAATAGAGTTTATGAATCTAGATATGAAAATCCTACTTTAGAAGATGAACAGATTAATAATGTAGAAAAATTTGTGACCGATACGTCAAATAATTTATGCTCAAAGATAATTAAGAAAATTAATATAGGATTATTATAATTTTAGTGTTTGGATCAAAAAAAAATAAAAGTAATTCTTCTCCAGATGAGACTTTAAAAGATAACTCTAAAAAAATTGTTATTGGGGTATCCGTTTTAGTGGCCACAATAATCATAGTTTTGATATTAGAAATTTACACTATCACAGTTAAGGGTTCGCAAAATAAAAAAATAAGAATTGGAAAAGGTGCAGAAGAAAGATCCAAAACTATTATGCTTGAAATGGCAAAAATTGGTAAAGAAACAAAAGATTTGGAATTTAAATATTACAAGGCTTTGGAAACAATAATGTCACCAATGGAGTTTCAAAATTTTAAAAACTCTATTTCTGGAATAGCTAATGAAAATAAAGTTAAAATTAATTCAATTAATGAAGGCAAAGTGCAAGATGTAAGAGGTTATAAAATGAATACAATTAATTTAAACCTTTTATCTGGTTATAATGACTATGTTAATTTTAAGAAAAATATCGCTGAAACACCTTTTAGAATAAATTTTGATAAGGAAACTATTATAAGAGAAAATCCAACCTCTTCAAAAATTAAGATAACCGCTGTTATAAGTGCATTGGTTTTTGGAAAAAAAGATAAGCTTCTAAAAGATAATAAAAAATTTATTGAACAAAAGAAAAGAGCAGAAGAAAGAAAGATCGCTAAAGAAAAAAGATTAAAAGAATTAAAAGAACAGAAAAAAAATTAACTATTTAAAAATCATATTATAAAAAGGTGTTACACCTTCAAACACAATAGATAACTCTGGGAATATTGATAAAACATTTTCTTTATATGGCACGCTTACTGTAACCAAGGCTAATAATAATAAAATTAATAAATAAACTAGCATTCTTGTTCTTGCGCCTTGAGAAAGTGAACTCTTTTTTTTTCTTTTTTCGTTCAGCTTTGAATTTTTCTAAATTTTCATCCATCTCACTTTTTGACGGCATGGCGTTATCATCATCATCAAAAGTAAAATTCATTTTTTGATCTTGCTCAGCTGCAGATATTGCTTCCTCAGTAGCTTGGGGAATATTAATATCTTCATTTGCTGACGAACTTGGTTCAACATTTGTTTCATCTAATTGAAGCGCTGAATTATTTTCTCCAGGTTTATAAAACCATTCTTTAGAGCACACACCACATTTA
Source organism: Candidatus Pelagibacteraceae bacterium (assembly GCA_038142265.1). Lineage (GTDB taxonomy): Bacteria > Pseudomonadota > Alphaproteobacteria > Pelagibacterales > Pelagibacteraceae > HIMB114. Next base: position 6,072 of record JAYQJR010000008.1, read on the forward strand.
ACTTGGCGACCTTCACTTGGAATTTGATCAGAGTTGACTTCGAATTTTTTTAAACCACAGATACAATCAATAATCATAAGAAATCTTGTTTTTACAATTTAATAGTATAAAGTTTGCAACATGTCTATCGAACAAAAAATTAATGGGGATAATGGTATTTTAGAGCTAGGTCAGGAAATTGATTTAGATCAGTCACCAAATGTTAGAGAAAATATCAAGGAATTATTTGAAAAATGCAAATCTGTATCAGTAGACCTTGAAAAGGTTAGCTATATAGACTCATCTGGAATTGCATCACTTGTTGAAGGAATGCAAACAGGAAAAAAAACAAATAAACCTTTTGCCCTAATCAATGTGAGTAACGAAGTCATGAAAGTTATCAAATTAGCTCATCTTGATAAAATTTTTAAAATTGAAAGCCAAAGCGGTAAAGATGCAGGATCAGCTCCAGCACCTGAACCTGAAACAGCTCCACAAGAAACAGCAAGTGATAACATCGATATGACAGGCAATGAACCAGCTGCAGCACCCGCAGAGGAAGCTCCCGCAGCTGAATCTGCCAATGATAGTATTTCTCCTCAAGTCAGCCGTGATGATGATGGAGATGATAAAATTAAATTCAAAAGATAATCTTAAGTGGTAGTTGAGACCTACCTTTTTTTATTTGGTCTAATTGTTGGAAGTTTTTTTAATGTTTGCATTTTAAGATTACCAAAAGACCAGGATATATTTTTAAAGCAATCAGCTTGTCCAAATTGTAATAATAAGCTTAAATGGTTTCATAACATTCCACTAATCAGTTTTATTTTTTTGTTAGGAAAATGCAGTTTTTGTAAAAAAAGAATTAGCTTACAATATCCAATCGTAGAAATACTTACGGCAATAGTTTTTGTTTTTAGTTATTTAAAATTTGATTTGTCGCTGGATGCATTATTTTTTTCACTTTTTGTATCTTCGTTGATTATAATTTTTTTTACCGATTTAAATGAATATTTAATTTTAGATATCTTTACCCTTCCGCTAAGTGTGATTGGTTTTGTTTTATCTGCAATAAAATTAAATCCATTCAGTGTTTTGATTGCGGACTCATTTGCAGGTTTGATTATAGGTTTTAGTGCCTTTTATTTAATCCGATGGTTTTTTTATAAATATAAAAAAATTGAAGGGATGGGTCTTGGTGATGCAAAATTAATGATGATGATTGGTGCTTGGCTTGGTTTAAAATCCATTTTATTTGTCATGTTTTTTTCATCAGTTACAGCTCTAATTATTGCAATTCCTTTAACTATAATAAAAAAAGATAAGCGTTATCCTATACCTTACGGCTGTTTTATAACGTTAGCTGCCTTTTTATACATTTTGATTGGTGATACTTTCTACAAATTCCTTTTATAATCATTTATGATCTTTTGTAGAGATTCGTAATAAAGATGGAATTAATTAACTCTGAAATTCAAGAAACACAAAATTTAATACAAGATAAAAAATTTGCTTACGCTGAGAGTAGAGCATCAGTTCTCTTGAATAAGCAACCTGGGAACCCAAAAATCTATGAACTTCTAGGTGATATTTATTTTAACCAAAATTTTTATAAAAAGTCGATTTGGTATTATCTTGATGCATCATCACGAGACCAAAACAATAAAGATGTTTTGTATAAGCTGGGAGAGAATATTTATTATCTAAAATATTATGAACTCACTGAAGCTTTAATGAAAAATATTATAGAAAAAGACCCTTTGTATACTCAGGCGTATATTACTTTAGGTCTAGCACAACAAGAAATGGACAACACTGAAGAAGCAATTATGTGTTATGAAGATGCAATTAACATTAACCCTAAAGAAGTTTTTGCCTATCTCAACCTTGCCCTACTACATAAAAAAAATAAGAATTTTGATGAGGCAATTAAAGTTTATCAAAATGCAATCACAAATAACCCTAATAACCACTTTATCTTGAGTAATTTAGGTAATTTATTTTATCTTCAAAAAAAATATGATGATGCAGTATTATGCCATGAACGAGCGGTTAAAATAAAACCTGACTCTACAATCGCACATTTTAATTTTGCAAATACACTGAACCATTCTGGGAATTTTGAACGTGCAAAAGAAATTTATGAAACAACTTTAAATTTAAACCCTGATTTTAGTCGTGCAAATTCTAACTTGGGATCTATTCAGCTCTTAACTCAAAACTTTAATGAAGGCTTTGAACGTTATCACTCTAGAATATTTAACGATCCATTATTAAAAAACATCTTAAGTAAAAAGAAAACCATTTGGCGCGGCGAACCTTTGTCAGGAAAGAGAATATTAGTTTGTAGTGAAAGTGGTTATGGAAATATTATACAGTTTTCAAGATATATCCCGCTTTTAAAACAGCTAGATTGTGAAATTGTTTTTAGTTGCCCTATGGAAATGCAACACCTGTTTGAAAACATAACCGAAATTGATGAATTTATTCTCCCAGACCAAAATTATGATAATTTTTTTTACTGGGTTCCATTACTTGATTTACCAAAAATTTTGGCTCCAAATATTTTAGAGCAATGCCCACAGCCTACCGATATTAAAGTGAATGATAATAAACTTGAAGAATGGGAAATGTTACTTGGGGTTGATCAAAAAATTAAAATTGGTCTATGTTGGCAAGGAGATCCTGCAAATCCAAGAGATCATCTTAATAGTGTCAATTTATCAATGTTTAAAGAAATACTTTCTATCCCAAATGCATCGTTTGTTTCATTACAAAAAGGATTTGCACGAAATCAAATTCAAGCTAATGAATTTGAAAAACAAATTATTGATTATGATCCCTTGATTGACCAAGGATCAAATAAATTTTTAGATACTACTGCTATTTTAAAATACTTAGACTTGGTCATTACGACTGATACCTCTATTGCTCATCTTGCAGGATCTCTTGGAACTCAAACTTGGGTGTTATTATCTAAAGTTCCAGATTGGAGATGGTTTTTAGAAAAAGAAGAAAGTATTTGGTATGATAATATGAGATTATTTAGACAAAAAGATCATCATTGGGATCATGTTTTTAAAGATTTGAAAAAAGAGTGCGAGTCATTGGTTCATAATATTTCAGAGATCAGGAAAGAAAACGAAACTACTTCGTAAGTTTAGACCAAAAACTTTTATTTATATCTGTTGATATTAATTTCATACGCTCGATCATTAATTTAGCTTTTCTATAGATAATGACATCTTTTGCCATGACTTCTCGCATTTTTTTATTCTTAGTAATCAAATAAGCAAACAGCTCTGCCTTATCTTCAAACTCATTATTCTTCGCATAATGACTTACAAAACCTCTTCCATCAGATAAAACTTCATTCACATTAGCTTTTAAGTTTTCTGTACTGTATGGATTTCTATTAATATTAACCCAGTCATCATCAACTACTGCTTTGGTCAGTGTGCTATCAATCACATGATAATATTCATGATGAAAAATATGTTTAATAATTTGGGGTTGTCCAGCATCAATTTGTTTTTTTATTTTTTTAACTGATAACATGAATACACCTGGTGACTGATCATAATGAGATGGAGCCAAACCTTCTGGTGTAGCACCTTGAGATTTAATATCTCCACAAATAAGAACAAATTTTAAACCAGCTTTTCCTATAAAAGTATTTGGATACAGATCAATTTGGGATGTAATAATATCAACGATAAAATCATTATCTTTGTTTGTCTTAGCGCATGTAAAATCTTTGGCTTGATAATCTGATGTAGAAAATACGAATGAGATACCTTTGTGTGATAACATAAAGTTGGATGGAATATCCTCCATACCAACATTTAAATTACCTTTGCTTTTATCAAAAACTGCTAAACGGTTATATTCTGGGTTAATTGCAAGTCCTCTAAATCTAATCTTGCATCCTTTGTTTTTATTTTTTTCACAGCTTTCCAATGCTTGAGCTTCGACTTCATTTTGAGGTTTTTTATCTAATGCTTGAAAAAAAGAACCTGTCAGAGACTCTGCAATTGCTCCATTATAATCTGGATCTTTTTTTCGAAGCACTTGCAACTCTGAAATGTATTCTTTTATAAATTTGGCTCTTCCTTCATAAAAAGCTTTATTGTTCGATAGAGATGGGTAGGAATAGAATATAAAAATTAGTATATAAAAACTAATTTTCATTAATAAATAATTTTAGGGAAAAATAACTTTTTATATCTCTGTAAGATTCTGGATAGCAACTCATATAAATTTCTGATGGTTTAATTGCGCTGGTAGTCAAAACAAGTTGATCCATGTTTTCTTCCTTGGTTTTTGTTTCAAATTCAAAATTATTAAAATATTCTCTCCACTCTCCTATTAAAGATCTACAATAATCTACATTTCCTATTCTATAATTCCTAAAAGCAATGACACCATAAACCTGTTTACTTGCATTCAGGTAATAGTGATACTTGTTAAAGTGAGTAGATTTTTTTTTAGGTTCAACAACTTTACAATCATAATTTTTTTGTGCAGCCGTACAATTACCAGTTATTGTTACATATCTCGGGTCTAATACTCTTCCTAAAGGTTGAAGAAATATTTTATCAATTGGATTTTTTGGCAACTGGATTTCAGTATTTACTAATTTTTGCTTAACAATTTCTTTTTTTGTAGCTGTCTGCTCAGGTTTTTTATTATCTTGTTGTTGAACTTTCGCATCTTCTTTAGTGCCTGGTTCACCTGCCTGTATAGCCTCACCAAAAAGTGTGAGAGAAAATGCTAATAAAATTACTTTTAATAATGGCATCAAATAATGTATACCAATATTCGATTTTAACTGAAATCTTTCATGAACGAAGTTGTTGAACAAAATATAAAAGAAATCATGACTTTACCTGGCTTAAAAAAGGTAAAAGATGAAGTTAAATCTTTAGTTGCTTATCTTGAAACAGCTGCAGAGAGAAAAAATCAGGGCTTAGTGAATCTCCAGATATTTCAAATCATCTTATATTTTCTGGAAATCCAGGTACAGGTAAAACGACAGTTGCTAGAATTTTAGCAAAAATATTTAGAGAGCTTGGACTAATTTCTGGTGGAAAATTAATTGAAATTACAAGAAGTGATCTCGTTGTTGCTCAAAAAGGTGAAACAGCTGTAAAAGCAGCAGATAAGTTTAACAGTGCTATTGATAATGTTTTGTTCATTGATGAAGCTTATACTTTAGTAAAACCAGATGATCCAAATGACTTTGGACAAGAAGCAATTGATGAATTGTTAAAATACATGGAAGACTACCGTGATAGATTAATTGTAATCGTAGCAGGTTATGAAAAAGAAATGCACCGCTTTATTGATGCAAATGCTGGATTAGCCTCAAGATTTAAACGAACAATTTTATTTGAAGATTATAATGATTTAGACCTTTATCAAATTTTTTATAAATTTGCTAAAGACAATCAGTACCTGATCCAAAGTGATGCAAATAGTATATTAAAAGAATGTTGTAAAAAAGTTATATCAATTACTGGAAATAAGTATTCTAATGGTCGAGACATTAGACGTTTCTTTGAATCTTCACTTCAACAACAAGCTGTGAGACTTGGAAAACAAGAAAATAAAACCAAGGTTGACTTGATGATGATTAAAAAACAAGATCTTGAAACAGCGATACAAAATTTTGGTTAAAAATTAATAACTTGCATCAGTTGAAAGACTTATTGCAGCATTACTCCAACCATCTGTTCCACAAAGCGCCTGTCCTGCTGCTACTGTCATGAATGGCATTGCGGCATTAAAACGATCAGCAACTGGTGGATTTGTATATCCTCTATTAAACCACTCTGAATGTCTTATTGATGTTGCGTTTGAAACTGCATAACCTCCGGATAAACTATTAGTATCAGTTCTTTGAGTCCCTGCTAAACCATCCTCATAATAAGCTATAATATGAAATAAGGAGTCTTGTATCTTACAATTCCAACCAAGCTGAAAGCCACCACCACGGTGGCATACGATTTGTAACATTCCTTTTTTGTGAAGGTTTTGGGCTTGCGTATCAATTGTAATCATTTTTTTACTTGGAAACCATGGATTGTTCATATCTTTAAAGTGTTCTTTAACAGAATATACAAATTGACCACAATTGCTGTCTGATGAAATTTTATTTCCAGTTGCAGTACCGTCAGTATTAATTTC
>JAYQJR010000009.1:0-19244 GCA_038142265.1 Candidatus Pelagibacteraceae bacterium
AAATTTTCCCTCGGCAAAAACTAATAACAAAATGCCTATAGAAATTACAATTACAGAAATTTGATTTAAAAAAGATAGGTCATCTTTAAAAAAAATTGGTGTTAGTATTAAGATAATTAAAGACGGCAAACCTCTTGCAATTGGATACCCATAAGAAATGCCTGCATAATCATATACTTTGCAAAGAAAGATTTTATAAAAAACATGAATAATCATTGTTGCAATGAAGAATGGCCAGGCTTCTTTTGGCAATGGCTCAAAAAAAAATAAAAAAGGAAATAAGACTATACTTCCAAAAAGAGTAAAGGCTCTTGTAAATTCAATTTTGTTGCTAGACTGTTTTAATAATATATTCCAGATTACATGACCTACTGCTCCAGATAAAATAAATAAAAACAGTAAGTTATCCAAATTAGTATCCTAGAGACTCTTGGGCTTGCAATACTCTTTTATAATTTCCAATAAAATTTTTACCTCGTTCTCCAGAAAAAGCTTCCTTTACTATCAAATCCCAGTCATTCGCATTACCTATGTAATCTTTAAAGTTTGTTGAAACATTAATTTTAGTAAAAAATTCTTTTAATTTATCAGGAGCGCTTTCAAAGTCTGAAAATAACGATTTAAAATTCTTATCACAAACCACATCTAATCCCTGAACTGATTTAAGTATAATGGGTAACGTAAATGAGCAAGCAATTCCGTGTGGAATTTTATATTTCAGTGTAATTGGATAAGAAATAGAGTGAGATATTGCTGTTTTTGTATTTGAGAATGCTAAGCCTGCATACATTGAAGCTTTCATTATCTGTTCTCGTAATTGGATATTTTCTAAATCATTTATTAAATCAGGAAGATTGCTCATTATGATTTTAATAGCATTTATGGCATGAATATTTGATACTGGATTAGAATTAATATTCCATATACTTTCAAATGCATGTGACATTGCATCTAACGAAGTTTCAATTGTGATTTTTTTCGGTAAAGACAAAGTTAAGTTGCTATCAAATAACGATAATTTTGAGAACAAACTAGGGTGAATCAATGAATGTTTTCTTTGATTTTTTCATCCCAAATTGTTGCCCAGCATGTAAGCTCACTGCCCGTACCTGCTGTCGTTGGAATAGAAATTAAATCAACATCTGTTGGCTCAATAAAATCTTGTTTCTTTTCTAGATAATTAACTGTTGTAGCAAAATCACCTTTTCCTAAAACTATAAATTTTGCAGTATCTATGACTGAACCACCACCTAAAGCTATGACTTTTTTGATTGATTGACATTTTTGACTATATTCTTGTGAAATAGTTTTAAGATTTTCATAATCAGGATTGGGTAAAATATTATTTATAATAAGCTTTGGCTCACCAATAGCCTTTTTTATTTTGTCGCAATATTTTTTAAATACATCATCGCTGTAAGTAAATATACAGTAATCACCTTTGCCTATTAAATCACACAATTTTTCAGAGTTATCTAATAACCCCGTTTGAAAAAAAATATTTGATGGATTGTGATATTTAAACATTAATTCCACTTCATATTAATATTCTTTAGTCTAGCGTAACCTTTCATCTCGTCAAAACATTCCTCGACACCAATACCGCTCAATTTCCAACCTCCATAAGGTGCTCCGGAGTACCTTCCAGAAGTATTTACCCAAACATAACCAACCTCAACTTCTTCTGATGTTTTCATAGCATTTGATAACGACTCTGTAACAATCATGGTTGTTAAACCATACTGTGTTGAGTTGGCTATTTTGATCATTTCATCATGATCTTCCCAATCTATAACTGATATGACTGGGCCAAAAATTTCTTCTTTGGCAATTTTCATATTTGGTTTTACATCACAAAAAACAGTTGGATTTACAAAAAAACCTTCTTTAAGATCGTTTGAAAGATTTTGGTCTCCACCTAAAAGAAGTTTTGCACCCTCGTCTTTTCCAGATTGAATATAAGCCATAACGCTATCAAACTGTTTTTTTGATACAATTGGACCAATTTCGTTTTCTTCATGATACGGTAATCCGATTGGAATAGTTTTTGCTTTTTCAACTAATGATTTAAGAAACTTATCTTTAACTTTTTTGTGAACTAAAACTCTCGACGTTGTACTACAAGACTGTCCTTGACGACTTAAATTCATACCTTTAATCGCTAAATTTGCAGCAAAATCAGGATCTGCATCATCAAAAACTATAATTGGATTTTTGCCACCAAGTTCTAAAGTAACGTTTTTAAGTTGAGGCGCTGCTGTTTTAGCAATAGCTATACCAGTATTAACTGAGCCTATAACTGCAATTCTTTTAATGTCTGGATGCTCAACCAAAAATTTTCCATTTTCCGGTCCGCCTGTAACAACATTTATTAAACCCTTTGGAAATAAATCTTCTAACAATTCACAAAATCTTAAAGACGAAATTGGTGCTTGTTCAGAATTTTTAATTATCAACGAATTACCCATTAATAATGGAGCAGCAATTTTCTCTACACAGAACCTAAATGGATGATTAAAAGGATTAATCTTTAAAACTACTCCGTAAGGCTGATAACGTGTGAAATTCAAATGATTTTTTTCCATTGAAAATGTCTCACCTTTAACTTCTCTAACCAAGCCACAGAAATAACGAATATTATTAACTGTTTCTTTAACATCTTTTCTCATTCCAGTTAGAGCATTTCCAGAGTCATATGAGTCAATCAAGGCAAATTCTTCCTCGTTTTCCTCAATTCTTCTCGCTAATTTCTCTAAAAGGTTTGCTCTTTCAATCAGTGAAGTTTTTTGCCAAACTTTTTGTGCTTGTTTTGCGCTCTCAACTGCTTTTTCAAGTTCCTTAATATCTGAAATAGGAACGTCACTTAATTTTTTATTATTAGATGGATTAATTATATCGTATCTATTTTTATTATTATGCCACTCTCCTGCAACATAAGTTCCTTTAACTTTAAAAATTTTATCATCCATAATTTAATGCTAAATCAAAAATATCAAAATTTCTTAGGACACCTTTAGACTTATAACTTTGATCAATTTTTTTTGATAAAAATATTGGGATATCACTTTCCCCCATTCCTCCATGGGTACGAAGTGGCTCTTTAAGTTTTGTTAAATCATGATCAGATTCTTTTTTACCAATTGCAAAGTTTTCATCTGAAGTAACAACTATGTCGCCAATACGATCTTTAGGTTGATTGAATTTTTTAACACTATCATCGTTAGATAATACAAAATCAATACCCTTAATAGTTTTAATATATTTAATGACCTCAGATATTTTATTTTTATCTTCTAAATAAATAGTCACAAAAGAACCAAATGCACCATGATGAACTACATAAGGATCTGTGATGGTGCAAATTACATTACAAAAATCTTTTCCAAATTTTTTATCTAATTCATCTTGCAAATAAATTAAATTTAAAGATCCATCTTCATTAGTTTTGCCTTTCATCCCGTGGTCTGCCGTAAAACAAATTTCACACCCTTGGTCATATAGTTTTTGTAAATACCCATCAATCATGTGATAAAAGTCATTAGCCATCTTACTTCCTGGAGCGCACTTGTGTTGAATATAATCTGTAGTTGATAAATAGATTAAATCTAATTTTTGTTTTTTTACAATCTCTACAGCTGCAGCAAATATAAATTCGGAAAGATCAGAACTATAAACTTCAGGTAAAGGCTTTTTTGTTAACTCTAGGACATTTTCAATTCTATTATCTTTTAAATTAGCTTGATCTGCTTTTTCAGAAGAAAAGCATATCGCTTCTTTCAAATTTTTTCCTAATAATTTTTTTAGTTTATCTTTAGCAGTTATAACTGCTATTTTTGCACCTGCTTTTTCAAATGCTTCAAAAATAGTAGATGTTCTTAGAAAAGAGTCATCGTTCATCAATGTTTCTTTACCTATCTCTGGATCAAAGAAAAAATTACCGCAAATTCCATGTACATCAGGTGTTGTTCCAGTAACGATAGACATATTATTCACATTAGTAAAACTTGGCATAGCACATTTACCGATTTCATAAGTTGATTTTGAAATCATTGATTTCATAAAAGGCATCAAGCCCATTGAAATTGCTGTATCTATATAACCTTTTGGGCCAGGATCGCTTCCATCTAAACAAATAACTATTGTTGTTTTAGTAGGCCAACTGTAAGTTTTTCCATTAACGTTTACTGATTTCATACTTAAATTTCTTGGAGACCTATATTACCTTAATTGTTAACTACAACCCATTATATTTTATGTATATCTAGTATATAAATTTCTTATGAACTTTACTCAAATTAGAAGTTTTAATGCTGTAGCTGAGCTTGGAAGCTTTACCGCAGCGGCAAAAAAATTAAATGTATCACAATCAGCGATATCAGAACAAATACGAGAAGCAGAATCTAGATTTAAAATAAAACTATTTTTAAGAAAAGCTAATGGAATAAGTCTCACAGAATATGGAAAAAAATTATTTGATATAACGAGTGGTATTAACGATATTCATGAACAGGCAATAAATTTACTAGGTTCTGCAAAAAACTTGACCTCAGGAACCTTAAGAATTGGCACAGTTGCACCTGTGCATTTGATGGGTCTTGTAAAAAAATTTTCATCAAAATATCCAAAGGTAAATTTATCAATTTTATTTGGAAATTCTGAAATAACTTTAAATAAATTAAAAAAGAAAGAAATTGATATTGGAATTCTTGCAGACATCTCAGATGAGGATGAAATTTATTCTAAACCACTTGTAAGAGATAAATTAATTGGATTTGTTTCAAAAAAAAATAAGTTAGCAAAGAAAAACTCTGTTAATTTTTCAGAAATTATAAACGAAACATTTATAGTTCGTGAAAAAGGCTCGAAAACTAGAGCGCTTGTTGAGAAAGAATTATTTCATTTAGGTGTAAAAAAGAAACTATTTGAAATTGGAAGCAGAGAAGGGATTTATGAAGCTGTAAAAGAAAACTTAGGTATTGGATTTGTGTATAGTAGCGAAAAAGTAGATATCCCTAATATAAAATTTATAAATATCAAAAATACAAAGTTCTACGCTACTGAGTATGTATGTTGTCTTAAAAAAAGATATGATTTTAATGTCATCAAAGCCTTTTACGATATCATTCCAAAATTTACTGATTTATCAAAAAGTTAGGGAAATAAAATAACTTAGAATAAAAACTGAACAAGGAATTAAAAACCAGGATACAATTATTTTCATTGTATGTGCGGGTTGTACTTCTCTAAATTTATTAAAAGATGCTACACCAATAATTCCTGCGAAAGTAATATGCGATGCTGACAATGGCATAGCAAAAATTTCAAAAGGAAGAATAATATTAATTTTTTGAATTAAATAATCTGATGAAAAACTTAATAAGATAATTATTTGTGTCAGTAATATTGCTAACGCAGAAACTGGTTTTATTGCAGAGATTTGTGACCCGACACTCTGAACAATTCTTTGGGAAAAAATTAAAGCTCCTAGTCCAATTAAAAATGATCCAAAAAAGTATAATTTATTTTCATTAATCAAAACTTGATTGTTAAAAAAATTTAAGTCTAAATTCAAATAAGGAGAATAAATTCCAACAATTGAAGCTGTAAGGTTAGATCCTAAAGCAAAAGCTGCGACACATCCAAAAAAAATTAAGCTTAATCTAATTTGGTAATCGATTTGAAAAACATTAAATTTAAAAAAACTAATTATAATTTGAATTAAATAACAAAAAAGTATGGATAAAATAAAAGCAATTATCGGAGTAGCTAACCAAAAGTAAATTAATTTAAAAAATAAATTGTTATCAAAGCTAAAGCCTTTAGCTAATGCAAATCCGAATAAAGAAAAAATAATTGATTGTGAAATCGAGCTTGGTATTTTTAGTTTTAGAGAAATTAAAGTTACTAATATTACAGGAACTAATACCAAATAAACTTCGCTAAAAAGTGGATAATTTGTCAATAAATTTTGATAAACTCCTGAAGGATATTTGGCGTTAATTAGTGCTCCAATAATTATAAAAACAAAGAAAAATATAATTGCAAAATTAAATTTTAACATTTTAGATCCAACTGCAGACCCAAAAACATTAGCTGCATCATTAGTTCCAACAATGATAGCCAATATGGCTATGAGTAATATTTCAAACATAATTAATTTTTAGAAGATGATATAATTAGACGATCCGCAACATCTTCTGATAAATTTGCGACTTCATCCATAATTTCAACAAAATATCGCAAATGAACTTTCGTAGCTAACCCATTTTTTTCATTAGAAAAAATATTCTTTTTAAAACTGTGCTCACTTTATCTGCCTTACTTTCTATTTTTGAAACTTGTAAACATTTTTCAATTGTTACTTTTTTATCAATAAAAAAGTTTCTAGAACCTTCTATCAATAAAGCTATACATTCTGAGGCATAATCACATAACTGTAAAAAATTTTTACTGAGTTCACTCTCAATGACTGGTTTTTCTGTATTAAAACTATGGGCGTTAGCTTGAATTTGTCCTGGGATTTTATCTAAATTTTCTAACATTCCCAAAACATCGCCACGCATATCTGGTATAAGTGTTTCCTGATATATCTTTCTTTCTACCTCTCTTCTAATTTTATCACATTGGCTTTCAAGGTCTGAAATTTGGTTGGTAATATTTTCAACTTCATCAAAATTTTTTTTAAAATAACTTTCTAATAATTTTTTAAATAAATTATTGATATTAAGAATATTATCTAAAAAATTATTTATTGAGTCCATCAACTCTTTTTGATGATTCTTCAACACTACTGGGTTTCCTTATAAATTTTATCTCTCATGTAGGCAGATAAAGCCTCTGAGAAAATAACTAAAACAATAATTGAGACAATAATTGCAGAAGTTCTAGCATACTCCAATTGCAAGACATTTCTTTTTAAATACCAGCCCATTCCACCTGCACCAAAAAAACCAATGATTGTTGATGCTCTAAAACAAACATCCCACGTATAAATTAAAATACCTGTAAATGCTGTCTTTACTTGAGGCCAAACACCAAAAGCAAAAACCTGCATTTCATTGGCTCCATTAGATCTTATTGTTTCTACAAGTTTCATATCAACATTTTCTAATTCTTCAGAAAATAGTTTTCCAAAAAATCCAATACAGTACATGGTCAGGGCCATTGTTCCGGCTAACATTCCAAAACCAACTATTGTTACAAATAATATTGTCCAGATAGTTTCATGAATAGATCTTGAGAAAATTATAAAAAACTTTCCAATCCAATATCCAATTCTTTTGCTTGGTGTAATATTTGATGCAGCAAAGTAAGCTAATATTGATGCTATTATAACTCCAATAACTAAACCAAGATAACCCATTTGGATACTATCTAATATTGATCCTAGGTAACCAGTCTCTAATACATATGGAATTTCAACAGGATAATATCGGTTTGCTATTAAACTTCCAAATCTACCTAGTGCAGAAAAGAATCTTTCAAAATCAATACCAAGATAAAGAAAGCAAAGATAAATGACGAAAAAAAATAAACTTACATAAATAAAGTTTTTTGCATTATTTCTTTTATAAATTTCGTTATTATTCATATACTAAATTATCTTCTTTCTTAAATAGTGAGATAAAATTTCTCCAATCACAATTAAACCAACAATAAATAAGATTACTGTAGTCACTCCTGGATAATTAGACATGTGCATCTGCCTGAAGAAAGCAAGTCCTAGTCCGCCTGCTCCAACCAAACCCATAACAGCTGATCTTCTAATATTAATGTCCCATTCAAAAATAATTGTTCCAATTACAGTAGGTAATATTTGAGGTATAATTCCATAATACATCACATCAAACCCTGAACCGCCAGCGGCTTTAATAGCCTCGATTGGTTTTTTATCTGCGCCTTCAATATTTTCTGCAATGATTTTTGAAATGAAACCCACAGATCTAAATGCCAAAGCTAGTATACCTGGTAAAGCACCAAGGCCAACCGCGCCGACAAATATTAATGCCCAAATAATCTCGTGAACTGATCGACTAATTGTCATTAACATTCTAGCAAAACCAAAGCTAAGGCTTCCTAATGGTGTAACGTTTTTAGCTCCAAGCCATGCTACCGGTAATGATAATAAAAGACCTAACATTGTGCCAAGACACGCCATTAAAAATGTTTCAAAAGCTGGAAGTATAAGATGGGGCATAATCTTTGCATCTAAGCCAATGAAATAAGACAATTGTTTTAATATTGATGCACCTGAACCAATTCGATGCCAATCAGTATCTAATATAATTATGAAATATACGCTAAGAAATATAACAGCAATTAACAAAACATAAAAAATTACTTTTTTTAATATTTTGGATGAATTTTGTTTCGAATAATCATCTATAGTTAACTGATATCCGCTCATTTTTAAAGAACCTCGAATTTATATAGATCCTGTAAAACATCATTAGTTAACTTTTCAGTAACATCATCAAATTTCTTTTTACCATCTTGTAAACCTAAAATTTTATTTGCAAATTGTTTTGCAAGTTCAATATTGTGAATATTACAAAGAACTGGTATTTTTAATTCATCGGCTATTTGTTTTATTAATTCCATCATCTCCACAGCAATTTTAGGATCTAAACTGGATGTTGGCTCATCAACTAAAAGCATTTCTGGCTCTTGCATTAAAGCTCTTGCAATACCAACTCTTTGTCTCTGTCCTCCACTCAACTGGTCTACTCTTTTGTTTGCAAAATCCTTCAAACCTACTTTTTCAATAAATTGAATTGCACGACCCACATCTTTTTTACTAAACATACGAAACAGGCTTGAAAAAGTATTCATATAACCCAATCTACCAGTCAAAACGTTATCTATAACTGACATTCGATCAATCAAATTAAATTCTTGAAAAATCATACCAATTCTTCTTCTAACATTTCTCAATTTTTGACCACCAAGGCTTAATAGCTGTTCTCCCTTAAAATTTACTTCTCCGCTATTTGGATTTGCAAGTTTGTTTATACATCTAATTAATGATGACTTTCCTGCACCACTTGGTCCAATAATTGCATAAAAATCATTTTGCATAACTTCAAAAGAGATATCAAATAACACCTGGGGTCCGCCCTTGGTGTATGTCAAATTCAAATTTTTAACTTCTAAAACTTTTTCACTCATAATATTTTCTCCCATATCACGCGTTTATAAAATTATAAACGCGTGATTGATTAACTATTCAGGGAATTACTTCTTTTTCTTTTTCTTAAACTCAGCTTTAGCTTTAGCCAAAGTTCTAATCACATCATAGTCTTTGTCAGTCATTGCAACAAATTTTGATGATTTTAGGTTGTCTAAGAATTTTTTAGCTCCTGGGTCATTTCCAAGTTCTAAGAAAGTTGATCTGATCGCTTTTTTTATAGGATCACATAATTTTCCATATAAACGAAAGGGTCTTGTGGAACTGGAGGTGATCTCCATAAAATGTTAAAATCAGATAACTTAACTTGGCCTTTAGATACAACGTTATCAAATCTGTGACTAGCTACGAAGCCAGCATCAATTTTACCACTATGTACTGCTAAAGTTGTTAAGTCATGACCACCAGTGTAGACAATTCTTTTCCAGAATTTATCTGCATCAGTTTTCATACTCGGAGCCCATACGACTCTTGGTATTAAGTCACCAGATGTACTTCCAGGGTCAGCATGCCCAACTGTTGCACCTTTTAAAGATTTTTCTGTTGTAAATTTAGACCCTTTCTTTGAAATCAATACTGATTCATATCCAGGACCTTCTTTTTGCATGTACCCTTTTTTCTTTGCATAAGTTGCAAACACTTCAATTGACTTATCTTTCTTTTTCGCAGTGATGTATCCGTAAGGACCTAAAACTGCTACGTCAACGAAGCCTCCGATTAACGCTTCAGCAACTGATGCGTATGAAGTAGGCATATAAAACTCGATTTTCTTTCCAGTATTTGCTTTTAATTTTTTTAATACTGGTCTGTATAAATCAAGCTCAAATGATGACTCTTCGGTAGGTATTATTGAAAACCTTAATTGCTTAGGATCTTTACATTTCGAATATGCAAAGTTAGTTCCTAGCAAAAGGGCTGTAAATAATACCAGTGTCTTTTTTATTAACTGCATATTTCTCCCCCTATTTGAGTTGCACTTAAGTGTTCTTATAACTTAATAATATGGGTCATGTGATACAATAAAGAAAAAACGATAAGGGCTATCGGATTACAGATTATTTAGTAATATAAACCAAGGGTTGAAAAATTGACAAAAAACTTCATAAAAATCTTAGGTTGCGGAAGCTCTCAGGGTGTTCCAAAAATAGATGGTGATTGGGGGCAATGCAAAAAAAACATTAAAAATATTAGAACGAGATGCTCAATATTTGTCCAAATAAAAAATATTAAATTTATTATCGATACCTCTCCAGATATCAGATTTCAATTACTGAAGAATAAAATCAATAATATTGATTTTGCTCTTTTTACCCATGCACATGCTGATCATATATTGGGAATTAATGAGTTAAGAACATTTTATATTAAATATAAAAAGAAATTTAATATTTACTTAACTAAATTTACTGAAAAAAGTTTAAAAAAGATGTTTAAGTATCTTTTTATTAACCAAAAAAATTATCCAGCAGTATTAAAAAGCAATATCATTTCAAATAAGAAAAAAATCAGAAATTTAAATATTCAAGCTATAAACGTTATTCACGGCACAATGAAAACTATTGGATATAGAATAAATAATTTTGCTTATATTCCTGATTTTAAAAAGATAAATAATTCTGAGCTTAAAAAATTACAAAATTTAGATGTTTTAATCATTGATTGTTTTAGATACAAAGAGCACAATACACATGTTAATCTAGCAGAATGTCTTCATTATATTAAAATTATTAATCCAAAAAAAGCTTATTTAACTAATTTAAATCAAGACTTAGATTACTTTAAATTAAAAAAGAAAATCAAAAAAAATAATAT
Source organism: Candidatus Pelagibacteraceae bacterium (assembly GCA_038142265.1). GTDB lineage: Bacteria > Pseudomonadota > Alphaproteobacteria > Pelagibacterales > Pelagibacteraceae > HIMB114. The sequence goes on from JAYQJR010000009.1 coordinate 11,000, forward strand.
AAATCCTTGTTATGATGGTTTGAAAATTAAATTAAATTAGTCCCTAAAATTATTTAATTATAACTTAAATATTTAACAAAACTGTAACAAATCCATAATACATTGAAGTTATGAAAAAAGTATTATTTCTTTGTACAGGAAACTCTGCAAGATCTATAATATCAGAGTGTCTATTAAATCAATTAGGTCATAATAACTTTCAAGCATACAGTGCAGGGTCAAAACCAACAGGTAAAGTAAACCCCCATACAATCAGAGTTTTAGAAAAAAATAATATTAATTATAAAAATACTTCAAGTAAAAGTTGGGATACTTTTATAGATACTGAATTTGATACTGTTGTTACGGTTTGTAACCATGCAGCAAATGAAACCTGCCCTGTTTATCCTGGATCGCCAAAAAAATTGCATTGGGATTTAGAAGACCCTGCTGCTTTTAATGGAAATGATGAAGAAAAATTAAATGAATTTCAAAAAATATTTGATCAAATTCATGAACGTATTAAAAAAGAATTCATAGGTTAATGAGCAAAAATATAAAAAAATATTTTTTAGAATTTCTAGGAACTTTTGTTTTACTACTAACTATTGTTGGCTCAGGAATTATGGGAACCAATCTTTCAAGTAATGAAAGTGTTACTTTAATTGCCAATGCAATTTCCATTGGTCTAATTCTTTTTGTATTAATTTCATCTTTTAGATCAATATCAGGTGCTCATTTTAATCCTGCAGTAACCATAATGTTAGTACTTATGAAAAAAATGAAATCCAAAGATGCAATTGTTTATATTTTTTTACAAATAACTGGTGCTTGCTTAGGAGTAATTTTTGCAAATTATCTTTTTGGTCTAGATGTGGTCCAACAGGCAACTAAAGTTCGAAGTGGAGAAAACATATTTGTATCAGAAATTTTTGCGACATTTGGTTTATTGTTTCTTATACTTTTGAATGGAAGAAAAAGTGACTTAGCCATTGGTTCAATTATTGGTTCATATATTACATCTGCAATTTGGTTTACTTCCTCTACCTCTTTTGCCAACCCAGCTGTTTCAATAGCTAGAAGTCTTACAGATACTTTTACTGGTATACATTTTTCTAATGTACCAATGTTTATTATCGCACAATTAATATCGATTGGTTTAGTTCTTATTGTATTTAAAAAAATTTTTAAGTAACCTACAAAACGATTATGGAGTTTTTATATTTATTAGCGGGTTTTATAATTGTCTACGTAATTATAAAAATTTTTTCTAAGAAAAAAAATACTAAATCATCTATAAAAATTCAAGAAAGTGAAGATGGAAGTAAGTATATAACCTGGACTAAAGCCTTAAATTTAATTCAGGATCAAATTTTTATTATAAATAAAAATAAGACTGTTATTTTTGCAAATACAGCTGCAAAAAATCAATTTGGTTCAAAAATAGTTGCAAACCATTATGCCTCAATCATCAGAGATACTAATTTTATAGAAGCAATTAATAATATTTTTGAAAATAAAAAAAATTCTTCTGTAAACTCTGAAATTAATTTTCCAACTTATCAATTTTTTAAAGCAAATTTATATTACATTGAAGAAAATCTTTTTGATGAAAACTTTACAATTATGGTTGTACTTCAAGACCTAACTGACCTTCTGAAAATTGAAAAATTAAAGTCTGACTTTGTTGCAAACGTATCACACGAACTTAGAACACCACTACAGAGTATTAAACTTGGTTTAGAAACAATTACAGATGGACCTGCAAAATCTGACAATGCTGCAAAACAGAAATTTTTAAATATTATGAAAAATGAAACCAATCGAATGGATCAATTAATTACTGATTTATTAACACTTTCTAAAATTGAACAAGAAGAACATAAAAGGCCAAACAATAAAGTAAATATTAAAGATATAATTAATATCGTGATTTCAAATTTAGAAACCTTGTTTCAAAATAAAAAAATTAAAATCTCAAATCTTATTTCAAGCGATATGATTGTTTTAGGTGATCATAATAAATTAATAGAGGTTTTTTATAATATTATTGAAAATGCAATTAAATATAGTGACGAAAATAAAGAAATATCTGTAAAAGCTAAAATAAAAGATGATTTTGTTGAAATTAAAATTATTGATCAAGGATATGGTATACCCAAAACTTCTTTGGGGCGCGTGACAGAAAGATTTTTTAGGATTGATCCAGAAAAAAGTAAAAAAGTTGGTGGTACAGGTTTAGGTTTAGCAATTGTAAAACATTTAATTAATCAGCATCGTGGCCAACTTAATATCAGAAGTGAATTAAATAAAGGAAGCGAATTTGAGATTAAATTGCCAACCGCAAATTAATCTAAAGAGTATCCTGCAGACCTTACAGTTCTAATTAATTCTTTTGTACCATCTAAATTAATTGCTTTTCTTAATCTTCTTATATGAACATCTACTGTTCGATTTTCTACGTTTATATTATCAGGCCAAACATTTGAAAGTAGCTGGTCTCTAGAATAAACTCGTTTTGGATTTTTAATGAAAAAATCTAACATACGATATTCTGTAGGCCCAAGATCAATCTGAGCTTTATTTCTAAAAACTTTTCTTTGTATTCGATCTATAACTAAATCCTCATAAACAGCTTTATCTTCTGCCACTCTTGGCTTACTTCTTCGTAATAATGCATTAATTCTTGCAACTAATTCTGCATGACCAAAAGGTTTAGTAATATAATCATCAGCACCAGCATTAAGTGCAGCCACTTTATCTTCCTCTTGACCTTTGGCGGTCAGCATAATGATTGGAAGATCTTGAAACTTTTTATCTTTTTTTAAGGATCTGCAAATATCAATACCAGAAAGGTCTGGAAGCATCCAGTCTAGTAAAACTAGATCAGGTTCTTGCTCCTTGATTTCATGAAGAGCTTCTTCGCCATTACTAGAAACCGAAACCTTAAAACCCTCTTTTTTTAAATTATATTCGACTAATGTTATGATTGACTGATCGTCTTCAACTAAAAAGACTTTAGCATCCATTATTTTTTTGGATAATCACCTTCTATTAGGTAATGAACATTTTGACAGATACGTGACAGATGATCACCTGCTCTTTCTAAATTTTTGCAAACAAATAATAAATTTGTTGCAAAATCTAAATTCTTTTTATCTTTAGATAAAAATTCTAACACTTCTTTTATTGAGGCAGTCGCTAAGTCATTAACCTGTTCATCGTTTTTAATTGTATCTAAACTCTTTTGAACAGATTTTTCTATAAAACAATCTAAAGTAGACTTTAATTGTTTTTGCACGATTTCTCCCAAACTCTCAATTCGTTTCAACATTTCTGGTGGTAAATCATCTGGTAATGGTAAAATTTTCTTTGCATTACCTTTTGCCAAATCTCCAATTCTCTCTAGATCTTGTGAAATTTTTAAAGTTGAAATGGCATATCTAAGATCTATTGCAACAGGAGATCTTTTTACCAATATAGTCATAATCTGCTGGTCAATTGACGACCTAAACTTATTAATTTTAGCATCACTTTCTACAATTTTACTTACAGCATCTTTATCTACTGTTGTTATTGCATTCATAGAGTCGTGAAGTAACTTTTCAGTTAAACTTCCCATCTGAACTACACTATCGTTTAGTTGTTGAAGTTCTTCGTCATATGATTTTACAATGTGTTCATCGCTCATAATTATCCAAATCTACCAGTTATATAATCTTGTGTCATGGTATTATTAGGGTTCTTAAATATTTTTTCAGTTTCACCCATTTCTATTAACTTTCCTAAATGAAAAAATCCTGTTCTTTGAGAAACTCTTGCGGCTTGTGACATTGAGTGTGTTACAATTACAATGGTGAATGAAGTTTTAAGAGAGTCTATGAGTTCTTCAATTTTTGCAGTTGCAATCGGATCCAAGGCGCTACAAGGCTCATCCATTAAAATAATTTCAGGATTAATAGATATAGCTCTAGCAATACACAACCTTTGTTGTTGTCCACCTGATAAACCTGTTCCTGGTTCATGAAGTCGATCTTTTACCTCATTCCATAAAGCTGCCTTTTGCAAACTTGTTTCTACAATTTGATCCATTTCATTTTTATCCTTGGCAATTCCATGAATATTCGGCCCATATGCAATATTATCATAAATACTTTTTGGAAATGGATTTGGTTTTTGAAACACCATTCCAACTTTCTCTCTTAAACGGACAACATCAACGTCAGGTTTATAAATATTAAAATTATCTATTTCTATTTCACCTGAAATTTTACAAATATCAATGACATCATTCATTCGATTAATGCATCTTAAAAAAGTAGATTTTCCGCAACCTGAAGGGCCAATTAAAGCCGTAACTTCATTTTTATAAATCTCTAAATCAATTCCAAATAAAGCCTGTTTATCGCCGTAAAAAACATCAATATTTTTACTTATAACTTTTGCTTCTCTTTTATTTTCTAGTTCCATTTTTTCTCAAATTTTTGTCTTGCGTACACAGCAAGCGAGTTCATAACAATTAAAAAACCAAGTAACATCATAATTGTTGCGGATGTTTTTTCCACAAAGCCTCTTTCTGCAGATTCTGACCATAAGTAAACTTGAACAGGTAGTGAGGCTGATGGGTCCATTGGACTGCCTGGTAATTCAACTACAAAAGCTACCATTCCAATTAATAATAAAGGTGCTGTTTCACCTAATGCTTGTGCAAGGCCAATAATCGTTCCGGATAAAGTTCCTGGCATAGCTAGTGGTACAACATGATGAAATACGGTTTGGACTTTTGAAGCCCCCATAGCTAAAGCACCCTCGCGTATTGACGGAGGAACTGCTTTTAGAGATGCGCGTGCTGGGATTATAATTCTAGGCAAAGTCATAAGTGATAATGCAATTCCACCAACTAATGGTGTGGACCTTGGTAATTCAAAAACATTTAATAAAATTCCCAACCCTAATAATCCAAAAACTATGGACGGAACTGCTGCTAAATTATTGATATTGATTTCTATTAAATCAGTTAGCTTATTTTTTGGAGCAAATTCTTCAAGGTATACTGCTGCTGCTAAAGCTATTGGAAATGAAATTAATAGACAAATCAAAATAGTAAATAATGATCCTAATATAGCGCCTCCAAAACCTGCTAATTCTGGATCACGACTATCTCCTTTTGAAAATAAGTAGTTGTTAAATATTTTTTCTATTTTTCCATCCTTCAAAAACTGATCATAAATTTTTAGTTGATAATTAGATAATCTTCTTCGATCTTCTGGAATATCTCTTGGAAAGTTACCTTTATGTAACTGATCAAAATCATCTGATGCTGTAAGCAAAAGTGTTACTGTTTTGTTTAATTGATCTTTATTTTTTAAAAAATAATTTTTTGCTTCAAATTCATAATCAGGACTTAGTAATTTAATTATTTGTTTTTCCTCTTCGCGGTTTGAGAAAGGATAACTTTTAATAAATTCCTCATAAATTAGAGTATAGTAATCTGCATTATCAACTTCGTCTTTATCATTAACATTTGTGATCCCTAATTTATTTGCATCAAATGTAACTTCAAGCTTGATCATTGTTCTTGAAAAAGCACTTGTTCCATCTGAAAAAACTTTAAAAACTAATAACCCTACAAAAAATAATGCTAATGAAATTGCAATAATTCCATAAAGTTGAAATCTTTTTTCTGCTTGATACCTTTTTTTTCTTCTTAGTTCTTTATTCATATTGTTCTCTATATTTTTTGACTACCCTTAAAGCGATAAAATTTAAAACTAAAGTGGCTGCAAATAATGTTAAACCTAAAGCAAATGCTGCTTGCGTTTTTGCACTTGTAAACTCTTGATCGCCCACCAAGATCATTACAATTTGTGTTGTGACTGTGGTTGTTGATTCTAATGGGTTAATTGTTAAATTTGCAGCTAAACCAGCGGCCATCACGACAATCATAGTTTCTCCAATTGCTCTTGAGACAGCCAATAAGATTGATCCAACAATTCCTGGTAACGCAGCAGGAAATACAACTTTTTTGATTGTTTCTGATTTTGTGGCGCCAACTGCATACGATCCATCTCTTAATGATTGTGGTACAGCATTGACTACGTCATCGGTTAATGAGGAAACAAATGGGATGATCATAACACCCATGACTAAACCTGCGGCTAACGCACTTTCGGATGAAACTTCTAATCCCAAGGACTCTCCTAATATTCTAAAAAAAGGACCAACTGTTAATGCTGCAAAAAACCCGTAAACAACAGTGGGTACTCCTGCTAATATTTCTATTATAGGCTTTCCAAATTTTCTAACATTTGTACTGGCGTATTCAGCAAAATATATTCCTGAAAATAATCCAATAGGAACTGCAACGCACATCGCGATAAAAGCAATAAATGCAGTTCCGGCAAATAATGGAATTGCACCAAATGCTTCACTTAGTTCTTTAAGTTGAGCAGTTGTCAGTTCTGCAGAAGCATCACTCACAAAAGCCTTTTGAGGACTCCATGATGTACCAAAAATAAAATCAAAAAAATTAATAGTAGTAAAAAATTTAATACTTTCAAATAAGAGTGAAAATATAATACCCACAGTAGTTAGAATTGCTGCAACAGAACTTGTAAACAAAATTATTCTTATTATTTTTTCAACACCCTCTCTTGCATGAACATTGTTTGAAATATTCTTCAAGGCAAGTCCTGAAAACAAAATAATTGCTGATAAAAAAACAACTACCTTAGAGCTCGCGGCAACTGAGAGGAGACGTTTATATTGTTCAGCTCCTAATTTGATACTTTCATCTAATTGGCCGCTAAAATTTCCAGTGTAGTAAGCTTTAATTTTTTGATAAATTAAATTTAGCTCATCTTTTGATATTGCTTTTAAACTATCAGTTTGAATTTTGGAAAAAATTAAATTTTTTATAATAGCTGGCTCTAATATATTCCATGATACCAAAATTATAAGTGCGGGTAACGCACACCACAATGATAAGTAATAAGCATAATACTTTGGTAATGCTTTTAATTTAAATTGTTTACTACTAGCAAAATATCCAATTCTTGATTTGGAAAAAAAATATAAAGAAACTGAAAAAAGAAGAATGAATAAAAACAATACTAAGTTCATTTAGCCCTTTATGTTTAAAGGGCCAGAATAATCCGGCCCTTAGAAACTTTAGCACTAAATAACTAATTTATTGAATTGTAGTTAATTTTAGTGCCGAATTTCTTGTTAAATTATATTTATCTGGACTTAGAGGGACTAACCCAACATCAGTTAAATAACCTCTGGGCCCAGTTGCTTTTTTTGCAGTAAAGTCTTTTAAAAATTCATGAATACCCGGAACAACTCCAATATGAGCTTTTTTTACATAAAAGAATAATGGTCTTGCAATTGGATATGAGTAATTTTGAATTCCCTCAAGTGATGGAACCACTCCATTCACTTTCGCTGCTTTAATTTTGTCTTTGTTAGCTACTAAGTAACTAAAACCAAATAAACCAAAAAGTTCTGGATCTGCGGAAAGTTTATTTACAATCAATGTATCATTCTCTCCTGCTTCAATAGCAAGTCCATCTTCTCTAAGTTTAACGCATGCTTTTTTTGCTTTTTTACCTGCAGCTTCATATGCAGCTTTTGCAGTTTTTGAACAACCTTTTGCCATCACTAATGAATTCCAAGCATCTCTTGTGCCTGATGTTGGAGGAGGTACCAAAATTTTTATTCCATAGTTTGGTAAAGATTTGTCAATGTCACTCCATTTTTTATAAGGATTAGCTACAAGCTTGCCATCTACATCAACATCATGAGCCAATGCTCTCCATAAATGTTCTTTGGTAAAATTAGCATCTTTTGCTTTTACGGAATGTGCAAAAGATATGCCATCGTTACCAACGACTATTTCAATTATATCTTTAACACCATTTTTTGAGCAAAGCTCTTTTTCGGAAGATTTGATTGCTCTTTTTCTTAAAATAACGTCAATTGATCGATCAAGATCATGTGTCTTAAATTCATTATTCCAAGATCTAAATAACTAAGTGGTTTAGATGATAAATTTCTTATTACATCTTTTTTAGTTGAAATTTCGGATGTTGAAATATTTGAAAATAATAAAATAGTTATAAAACAAAATAAAAATTTTAATTTCACAACTTTTTTATAAAGTGATTTGTTATAGTTTTACAGATAAGTAATATTACAAAATTATGAAAATATTATTACGTTATAAGTAATTTATAATTTTTGATTTAAACAATTAAAGTAATTG